>JACDCV010000020.1:0-20504 GCA_013817375.1 Sphingomonas sp. | reverse complement strand
GCTCAATCCATTCAACCGCGGGCACAAAGGATGTGTCAGCGACGGCCCCCCCGGGAAAAGCGGCCGACAACGCGCCCTCATAACCCTCGATTGTCGATTGGATCGGACCGAATGGGGTCGGTGGAGCCTCGCTGCCCAACCAGGTCTTTTGGTCAGTTTCCATCACGTTTTCCGGTGGTTCGGTCGCGCATACCACTTGCTACGGTAGTCCTTGCGTCGCGACCCTCGAGCCCTACCGACACGCCCGCCTGGATTAGCCGATCGGCGATCAAGCATGCGCCGATCCCATGTTGGCCGGTGAGTTCACCAGCGCGACAAGCGGCCCAATAGAGCGCGGCATTGCGCCTGCCGATCGCGGCCTTTTTCACGAACGCGATCAGTCCGTCGATTTGCCGGGCCAGGCCTGCGGGGCCCACTGAAACCGACATTGGCGTTGCAGGTATTGGTCGGCGAACAGCCAAATCAATTAGCCAGCCCGGCATGAGCGGCAACGTGCCGTTAGCGATGGCACGCGCCAGCTGAAGCGGTGTACCGCCCATCAGTTCGTACCGTCGGCCATCTGGCAACACCGTTCCGGGAGCGATGATGTAAGCGTTATCGCGTGCGTCTATAGCGTCGGCAATCGTCGCCCTTGTCGGCCCTAAGCCAGTTGGGCGGCGGAACAGAACGTGCCAGCCATCGCGCGGCGTTTTTACGGTCGGAACACTCCGCCAATCGAAATCGAAATGCGCGAAAATAGTCTTCAGTGACTGCACGCCATCCCCATTGCCGTGCCTATCTGCGTCCAAAGCGAAGACACCATTCGGCGCGCATGGTAGGCCGTAAATTGCGGCTGGATGCATCGACTTCCAATGAACCCATTGGCCGTGGTCGGCGCTCGCACCGTGATAACCGTTTCTGGTGTAGGGAGCCTTGGCCTTGCCCCTCAACGTGTCGCTTTCCCGGCAAGGGAAAATCCCGACGCCGTTTCCAGCATATTCGGCGGCAAGCGTCGCATTCGCGTTAGGGGGCGTCATGACTGCACGTCATGGCTGAACATCGAAGGCTTGATGCCCCTTGAACGGAGAAACGCCATTATCGCGCGGTCGGAACAAAGACGTTTCGCCAACCTCGTGCAAAAGACGCGACGGACGCGTCCGCCTGTAATCCGTTTAACGATAACCAAGTTCACTTCGCGCAATGCACCGAGTTCGTCGGTCGTGAACATCGGCACTATAGACTCGCTTTCGCCGAACTCCCGTGCGCGGTAACGGCGCGCCGGGTTTCTTCTAAAAAACAGGCGATCGTCCGTAATGATTGGATGGTTCCAATCTATCAAATCCGCTGGAGTCATGCCTCGAACTCGGCTGTCGACGTCATCAGGCGAGACATCCGGGCCTGCGCCCAGTCGTCGAGGTCGGAAACGGTGTAAACCGGGAAACGTCCGAGCTTCCTGAACAGTGGGCCGCCGCCGACGCAAGCGAGCTTAGCGAGCGTTTCTTTGCTATAGGCTCCGTAATTGAACTTCAGATACTCTGCCGCTCTGTCGCGACGCAGATATTCTGACATTGCCACCTCCATCTACTTTCGGTGGCATTCAATTTTCACAGATTCCCTGGATTGTCGAAAGCTATCGGCGGCGCTCAATCAACGTATTGAATGCCAGATCGATAAGACTTGAGAGAGCGACGCACCGTGCGTTCGTCACAGGAGAATGTCTGCGCTGTTTCGAATATGACGGCATCCACTTTGCAACCTGGCTCGATCCGCTCGTGAGCATGGCGCCCGATTGCGATCCAGTCGTGCTTTTGACGCCGCCCACCTCTGGGTCGCGAAAGCTTTGCGACTGCGCCTTTGTGTCCCTCTGGGGGATCAAACATGTCGGCCAGACGCTGCAAAAGGGCGGGCGGCACGTGTCCATTTTGAACCGCGAAAGAACGAATCCCAACCGCCAGCAATCTAGCGTCGGGAGGAGATGAATGCTCGCCCTTTGCGCGAACTGCGATGCTTCCATTATCGTCAACGTAAAAGCTAAGTCTCCGGTCCCGGTTTCCTTCAGCACTGTCTAACCAAGACATCCACATGAAGGGCAATAAATCATTCAAGGCGCCTCCCCACTTACATCAAACACGCTTGAAGCCTCACGAGCCGCCAATGCAGCTGAGATCATAGCCGAGATCGTGTCGGATGCCCGGCGGAGCGGATCATCTGCAAAATGTGCGTAGCGGGCAGTTGTGGCCGTTGAGGCATGCCCAAGCAACTTTCCGACGATCCCCAAGCCCATACCGCTCGCGGCGCCGATAGAAGCGTATGAGTGACGTAGATCGTGCAGACGCAGATCCGGCAGATCGGCGTGGGCAATTAGTCGCTTCCACGGCCGCTTCAAATCGCTGCGCCGTTTTCCCTCGCGCTCGCCGGCGATGACAAAAGGATTGCCGTTGATGCGAGGCAAGCCAGCTAAGACTTCAACGGCGGCGGCCCCAAGCAGGACCGGTTTGGCACCGGTCTTTGAATCCGCGAGGTTCAAGAAGCCCCGCTCAATATCGACGTGAGCCCATTTCAATCCGAGGATTTCGCCGGCACGGCATCCGGTCAGGAGGAGGAGGCGAATGGCCGCGATCGCATAGGGCGAAAGGATTCCACTGTGATTAGACGGCGTCTTTGGCCGGTGTTTGACCTTAGCGCATTCATTGAACTGCCACGGCAAGCCGGTGGTTTCAGCCTGCCGCAAGGCCTCCCCGAGTCTGCCTAACTCTTCCGCGGACAGGAAACGCTCGCCTTTGCCATCGGGATAGAGTTTCACGCCCAGGCGTGGGTTGATCTGAAGATATCCCCGCGCGATTGCGTAGCTGAAAATGCCGCCGAGCAAACGCACAGTTCGAGAAGCTGCCCCCTTACCGCCAGTTACTATCGCGCGTCCGTGTTTGCCGGTTTTCACATCGAGTGCCGTCTTGCCGTCAGCCACATCTCGCATGAAGCGTTCAACGTCGCTGCGCTTCACGTCGCCGATGCGCATCTTACCGAGAAGAGGTTTAATATGGCGTTCTATTCGCCCTTTATCCGTCGAGAGAGTGGAAGCTTTCTTGTTCGCGCACCCCTCTTGCAGATACTCTGAACAGAGTTGGGCAACCGTCATTTCAGTGCGCTGCTTAGCGCGAGCGCTCGCAACGTCTTCACCGAGCTGAGCCTTTGCCAACACCTTAGACGCAGCTTCACGTGCTTCCTCAACGGTGAGCTTGCCATATGTCCCGATGGTAACCTTCCGAACCGGACTATTCCGCCCACCGATGCGATATTGAGCGATGAATGATTTTGAGCCCGTGGAACGCACTCGACACCCGAAACCGGCGAGGACTCCGCACCATTCTACATACTCGGCTGGACGCGCTTCTAACGCCTTCACGAGGGATTGGGTGAGCTTCCGTCCTGCCATGGTCTCGATCTCAGGGTAGCACCGGGGTAGCACGGTGTCGGTAATCTGATGACATTCAAATCACGGGGAAGCAAGGATCGTATTCGAAAAGGCCGCATTCACAACGCCTTCGCGAATGCCGATCATCTTCGAACATCGAGAAACTATCTCGTTCACCTGCTTTGGTAAGGCTGAGGTCGTGAGTTCGATCCTCACCGGCAGCACCATCCGTGCCCCCAGAATGTCCGGGGGACATTCGAGGACACGGATCAGCGCAAAATTCAATAAACCGGCTTCAATAGCCCCTCGATCACATGGTGCTGGATGACCGGCTCGAGGTCATCGGCGACGCGGTAGGTCAAATGCTCGCGGACCCCAGGCGGAAGCTTATGCAGATAGCCGCGAGTGACCTGAAGATCGTGGTGGTCGGCATTGCTCGCGTCGGGCGCATCTACGCCGACGACCAGGACCGGCCGCGGCTCGTTTGAGCGGTTGGCGGTGCCGCGGTGGATGGTGAGCGCCGACCGTGCCGAAATGTCGCCGCGCTGCGGGAGTTTCTGAACGGCGCGCGACACATAGCGATCCCACAGCCTCCGGTCGGGGAACATGTCGTCCCTGGCGCCGGCGATGTCGTCCCATTGGGTGCCAAGCGCTATCTCGAACGGCCCATGCTCCTGGCGAGTGTCCACAGTGGTAAGGTTGAAGGCGAGGCTGTTGAGCCGGCGGCCCTTCAGCGTTGCTTCCGGCGACTTGAAATCGCGGTGCCACGGCTGGTCGGCGGCGCCGGGGAACGGGATGTCGAAACCGATTTCCACGATCCGATAGTCAGGGCCGAGCACCGATTCGCAAACGGCGACGAACCATGGGTGAGTGGCGATATCGACGAAGCCCCGGACCCGCTCCGGCTGGACCTCGACGTACCAGCGCTCCGGCCCCCTCGGCAGCGCCCCGCCCGGAATAGCCTTTGCCTCTTCGAACAGGACCATGATGTCTTCGTGCACCGAGTCCGCCCACTCGGGCGCAAAAGCGCCTTTCAGGCCGATGATGCCGTCGCCGCAAAGACCGCCCATGATCCTGGCGGGGTCAAATTCGTCTTGCCGGTCAGTCACTTCACCCTGGTCCCCGAGTCTCCTTTTACGAAACCTACCAGCTTTGGCTTGCCATGCGAGACGCGATCAGCTTGTGCGGCGGCGCCATGCGCTTCTTTTCTGACAATGCGGCGGCCGCTCATCCGAAGGTGATCGAGGCGATCGCTAGGGCCAACCGGCTCGACACCGCTTATGACGGCGACGAGTGGAGCAGCCGCCTGGACGGCGCATTCTCGGACCTTTTCGAGACCCAGGTCCGCGCCCTGTGGGTGACCACCGGGACTGCGGCCAACTGCCTCGCGCTCGCCGCCATGTGCCCGCCGTACCGGGCGATTCTGTGCCACCGCGACGCCCATATCGAAAATGACGAGGCCGGGGCTCCGGGCTTCTTCACCGGCGGCGCAAAGCTGGCGCTTCTCGACGGCCAAGGCGCGAAAATCACGCCGGACTCGGTCGCTTCCGCCTGCGACCGGATTCGCAACGACGTGCACCAAGTGCAGCCAGCCGCCATCTCGATCACCAACGCCACCGAATATGGTCTGGTTTACACGACCCCCCAAGTCGCTGCGCTCGGCGAGCTGGCGCGCTCGCGAGGGCTCGCTCTGCACATGGACGGGGCGCGCTTCGCCAATGCGCTTGCAACCACCGGCGACAGCCCCGCCGACGCCACCTGGCGGGCGGGCGTCGACGCTCTGTCGTTCGGCTTCGTCAAGAACGGTGGGCTCAATGCCGAAGCGCTGATCCTGTTCAGGCCGGAGCTTGCCGACGAGGTCGCGGTCCGCCGCAAGCGCGCCGGGCACCTGCTGTCCAAAGGCCGGTACCTCGCCGCCCAGATCCTGGCGATGCTCGAGGAGGATTTGTGGCTTGAGAATGCGCGAGCCGCCAATGCCGCGGCGCAGACACTGGCGCGAGCCGCTCCGCACCGGCTCGTCTATCCCGTCCAAGCGAATGAGATTTTCCTGAAAGCGTCGCCCGACGAAGCTACCGCGCTCCGAGCGGCGGGATTTGACTTCTACGACTGGGCACCAGGCGAAATCCGGCTGGTGACGAGCTGGGACCAGTCGGGCGCTCCGGTCGAGAAGCTCGCCGAGGCGATCGTAAGGCTGTGAGCGCCAGCTTATGACGGAGCGCCGGATCGACCTTTCCGTCGCTATCCCGTTCGTCATCTTCACCCTGATCTGGGGCTCCACCTGGATCGTCATCAAGGACCAGCTCGGGTCGGTTCCCCCGCAATGGTCGGTGGCCTACCGCTTCATCATCGCCGCGACGGCAATGGTGGCGGTGGCGCTGTGGAAAGGCGAGGGCCTCAGGCTTTCGCGGGGAATGCTGCTCGCCGCGGCCTTCCTCGGGGTCGCCCAGTTCGCGATCAATTTCAACGCGGTCTATCTCGCCGAGCGGCACATCACGTCGGGCGTAGTCGCGACCTTCTTCGCGCTTCTGGTGATCCCGAGCACTTTGCTTGCCTGGGCGTTCCTGGGACATCGGCCGAGCAACCGCTTCCTGTGGAGCTCGCTGGTGGCAATCGCCGGCATTGCCTTGCTGTTCACCCACGAGTTTCGCAACAACCCGGCGCAATCGGATGAACTGCTCGTCGGACTCGGGTTCACTCTTGCCGGGATGATCGGCGCAGCCGGAGCCAATGTGTTTCAGGCGCGGCCGAAGGTCCGGGAGTTTCCGCTGTTTTCCCTCCTCGCCTGGTCGATGACGATCGGAGCGGTGGTCAACATCGCCTTCGCCTTGCTGATGGCCGGGCCTCCGACGATCGAGCTTCGCGCCGGATACTGGCTAGGCATAGTCTATCTGGCGATACCGGCGTCGGTTCTGACTTTCAGCCTCTATTATCCGGTGGTCCGCAAGATCGGCCCAGCCAAGGCCGCTTACTCCAGCGTCCTCATTCCGATCATCGCGATGGGTTTTTCGACCTGGCTTGAGGGATATCGCTGGAGTCCGCTGGCTGCGGCCGGGGCTCTGCTCGCGCTCGTCGGAATGATCGGGGCGCTGAGCCGCCCCCGTTCGGTTGTGGCGGCGCCCGACGCCGCCTAAGCCGGACCGATGGTCGATATCAGAGTGAATGCGGAAGCCCCGCAAAACCCCACCCACACCGAAATCCGGCGCGAGGACTATCGGCCGCCCGACTGGCTGGTGCCGAAGATCGAGCTTTCGTTCGACCTCGCCCCGGAGACGACCCGCGTAAGCGCGAAGCTGATTGTCGAGCGCAACGGGACTCACGGCCGGCCGCTCCGCCTCGATGGCGACGATATCGAGCCGCTTAGCGTCCGGGTCGATGGCGCCGAGGCCGACTGGCGAATGGACGGTCCGTCGCTGGTCGTCGAGCTATCGGGCGACAAGGCGATTGTCGAGACCGAGGTGGACGTGCATCCGGCGGCCAATAGCAAGCTGATGGGCCTCTACGCGTCGGGCGGGATGCTGTGCACGCAATGCGAGGCCGAAGGCTTCCGCCGGATCACTTTCTTCCCCGACCGGCCCGACGTCCTGAGCAAATACCGGGTGCGGATGGGGGCGGACCTGGAACGCTTCCCGATCCTCCTGACCAACGGCAACCCGGTGACTTCGGGCAAGAGCGAGGACGGGCGTCACTGGGCCGAATGGGAGGATCCGTTCCCCAAGCCTTCCTATCTGTTCGCGCTGGTCGCCGGCGACCTCAAGGCCAATATTGACAGCTTCACCACCATGTCGGGCCGGAAGGTGGAGCTAAACATCTGGGTCCGCGAGCCCGATCTTGCGAAGACCGCCCATGCGATGGAGAGCTTGAAACAATCGATGGCCTGGGACGAGCAGGTCTACGGGCGCGAGTATGACCTCGATCTGTTCAACATCGTCGCCGTCTCCGACTTCAACATGGGGGCGATGGAGAACAAGGGCCTCAACATCTTCAACTCGGCCTATATCCTCGCCGACCCCGACACCGCGACCGACGTCGACTTCGACAATATCGCGCGCGTCGTCGCCCATGAATATTTCCACAATTGGTCCGGCGACCGGGTCACCTGCCGCGACTGGTTCCAGCTAAGCCTGAAGGAAGGTTTCACGGTATTCCGCGACCAGGGTTTTTCCGCCGACACCGGCAGCCCTGCGGTCAAGCGCATCGAGGACGTCCGGACCCTTCGAGCGATTCAGTTCCAGGAGGATTCTGGGCCGCTTGCCCACCCGGTGCGTCCCGACAGCTATCTCGAGATCTCCAACTTCTACACGGCGAGCATCTACAACAAGGGCGCCGAGCTGATCCGGATGATGCATATTTTGCTGGGAGCGGAGAAATTCCGCGCCGGCACCGATCTTTATTTCGACCGGCACGACGGCGAGGCCGCGACCTGCGACGATTTCGTCAAGTCGCTCGAGGATGCGAGCGGCGTCGACCTCACCCATTTCAAGCTCTGGTACTCTCAGGCCGGCACTCCGCGAGTGACCGCGCGGCTGGAGCAGGACGGCAGCAGCGCATTGCTCCGCCTGACTCAGACGGTTCCCCCCACGCCGGGGCAACCGGTAAAGTCGCCAATGCCGATCCCCCTCCTCACTTCGCTGATCGGCGAGACGAGCGGCGAGGAGCTTGCTCCCGAGCGGCTGATCCTCCTCGACAAAGCGGAAAAGACGATAGCGTTCGACGGCCTTGGCCAACCGGCTTTGCTGTCGATCAACCGCGGCTTTTCGGCACCGGTGCTGATGGAGGTCGAGCGGCGCGACGGCGAGCTCGAGAAGCTCGCGGCGACCGACACCGACCCGTTTGCCCGCTACGAGGCGATTCAGGAGCTGATGATGCGCTGGCTGGTGGCGCAGGCCGAAGGCGACGCAGGCGACCCGGACGCAGTGGTTCGCGCAGTGGCCGATACGCTTCGGTCAAACACGCTCGATCCCGCGTTCAAGGCGGAAGCGATCCTCGCGCCCACCGAAAGCGTCATCGGCGAGCGGAAGAAAGTGATCGATCCCGACGCCATCCATGCCGCCAGGGACAAGCTTCGGGCAGCAATCGGGAGTGCGCTTTCGAGCGAACTTGCGAGCGCTCAGCGGCCGTCCGGCTTCGCGGGCGACGACCTGAGCGCCGAGGCGAAGGGCGCGCGGCGGCTTCGGACCGTCGCCCTGGGCCTTCTCGCCGCCGCTGATCCGGACAATGGTGCCGCACTCGCCAAGGCCCAGTTCGACCAAGCGGACAATATGACGGACCGGCAGGGCGCGCTTGCCATACTGGTGTCGCTGGAGGCTCCTGAGCGGGAGGAAGCGCTAAGGGCATTCTTCGAGCGGTACCAGGCTTCGCCGCTCGTCATCGACAAATGGTTCGCAGTCCAGGCATCGGCCCAGAGGAGTGATATGGTCGAGCAGGTCGAGGCGCTGCTCGCGCACCCGCAGTTCAACCCTTCGAACCCGAACCGGCTCCGCTCGGTCGGATCTGTGTTCGGCATGAACCAGTGGGCATTCCACCATATTTCCGGCCGCGGTTACCGGCTGCTTGCCGATCTGGTCCTGCAGGCGGACAGGCTCAACCCGCAGGTGGCGGCACGGCTGGTCTCGCCGTTCGGCCGCTGGCGGCGGTTCGGCGAGAAGCGGGCGGCACTGATGCGCGCGGAGCTGGAGCGTATCGTCTCAACGCCCGGACTGTCGAAGGACGTTTACGAGCAGGCCTCGAAGAGCCTGACTTAAGGGCGCAGCAATTCGCCCGGCCGGCCCGGCGAGGACACTCGCCAATATTTTCTCAGTTACAACGGGCTGAGCGGCAACAAATCGTCGTCGTCGTCGTCACCTGAGGCAACGAACGCCAGCAGTGCCAGCAGCCCGAGCAGGGGGATCAACGCCAATGCACCGATCCGGAACGGCGCTGCGACCGGCGGCGGAACCGCCTGCCCGACGAACGGCGGAGGAGCGGCCGGCGCAGTGATCGGAAGGACGCAGCCCGGCCCGGCGCCTTGAGCAGCGGCAGCGGATCCGGCCAGAGTGGCAGCCCCGGCCGCCGCAGCGGCAGCGCCGGCGGCGCACACAGCGGAGCGGGACTGAGCAGTCCCGAAGACGCTCAGCGAAATCAGCGGATCGACACTTGGAAGAGCGCGAGGCGCGGCAGTAGCGGCCTGCGCTGAAAACAGGGCGGCCGCACCCACGAGCAGTACGCAACGAATGAACGTGGGCATGTGTGCCTCCTGAACCGGAATGGGCGCTACTACACCCGCTTTGAATTAAAGGCAAAACAACAGTTTTCGTTCCTGTCGATTACGAAAAAATCATTTGTGGCGGCAGCGCCACAGGAATGCCGGTTGCGCCTAGCCCCCGATCCAGGCCGCAACTTCGCGAGCGATCTGGTTGGCTGCCTGGTTCAGGGCCGGCCCGACCGTCGCTGCGGTCCCGTCCGCAGGCAGGGCTGCCACGAAGCGGCGAGTCTGGACATGGGTTCCGCCTTGAGTCGCGAGCGACGCATCATATTGAACGACGACCGTTCCCTGCTGAGCGTCGAAACCGAACTTCTGGAGCTGGCCGGTGACCACCAGCCCGGGGTCGAGGGCCGACTGGCTGGGATCGAGGACGACTCGTCCGGTCGTCGATCGCACCATTTCCTCAAGCAGGTTCTGGAATAGCCTGTCGGGCGTATCGACCCACGTCATGTCCTTCAGATATTCGACGACGATCGGGTTGACCTGGACCGGCACCCGAGTGGTCTTCAGCTCGCGGGGCACGACCGGAACACGAATCGTCACAATCTCGCCAGCCGCCGCGGATCGGGTCGCGGCCGCTGCCGTGACGTCGGGCGTCAGGTCGAACAAATGCGCCGGCGTCTTGCCCGCACCGGTAAGGCTGCTGAGCGAGCAGGCGCCGACGGCCACCCCCAAAGCGACAGCTGAAGCGATTCGCACGATTGCTCTCATGGTGTTTTCCCAGGTTCGTAGTCGGGCAGCGGCTGCGGCCCCAGAGCGCCGCCGATCCCGCCTTGCTCGACTCGCTCGGACACGGCGCGGAGCGACTGAGTGAGTTCGCGCATGTCGCTGACCAGCCGGTTGAGCTCGGGCAAAGTCGACTTGCTGAAATTCTGAACGCCCGGGCGGGCGTCGCTGATCATCCCGTCGAGGTTCTCGGTCGCGGATTGCATGCCTGCGATCGCCTTGCGAAGGTCCTGCGCGGCCGGCTGCGCCTGTTCAGTGACGAGGCGGTTGGTGTTGTCGGCAAGTGCTCCGACCCGCTCGGCGGCGATTCCGGCATTGCGCACCGCGACCCGGGTCTCGGTGAGAACGGCGCCGAGCTCGGGCGCCTTGTCGGCGAGGACGGCGGTGGTCCGCTCGACATTCTCCAGGATGTCGGAGACTGCGTTCTGGTTCTCGTCGCTAAGCAATTCGGTCAGGCGCTCGGTCAGCCGCTGGATTCGCTCCATCAACTCCGGAGCGCTGTTGAGAAGGGCGCCGAGGCCGCTGGTGCTCGACGGGATCACCGGGCAGCCTTGCGGGCCGATCTGCTCGATCGCCCGGGCGCCGCGGTTGGCGCCGGTGAGCTGGATTTCGCTGACCCCGGTAAAGCCCACTCCGTGAATTTCGGACGTCGTTCCCTGGAGTACCGGAGTGTCGCGGTCGATCTCGATCCGCACCCAGACAAACTCGGGCCGGTCAGGAAGCAGCGAAATCTGCTGGATCTGACCGACCGGAACGCCGGAGAAGGTGACGGCCGAGCCCTTGTTGAGCCCGCCGACGGCCTGGCTGAAGTAGATGTCGTAGCATTTGGTCTCCTTGCCCGACAGGCCGGCAAGCCAGACGGTGAAGACGAGCAGGCCGGCGAGCATCGCCAGCGTGACCGCTCCTACAAGCACGAAGTTGGACCGAGTTTCCATCAGGCCTCAATGCTCCCCAGCGTTTCCGCATGCTCCTGAGCCGTGTCGGCCGCAGCCCGTCCACGCGGCCCGTTGAAATATTCCTGAATCCACGGGTGATCCAGCTTCAGTAGTTCGGGAATCGGTGCCGCCGCTATCACTTTTTTGTCGGCGAGCACCGCGACCCGGTCGCAGATTGCGTACAAGGTGTCGAGATCGTGAGTGATCAGGAACACGGTGAGGCCAAGTTTCTTCTGAAGCGACAGGATGAGCTCGTCGAATGTCGATGCTGCGATCGGATCCAGGCCCGCGGTCGGCTCGTCGAGGAACAGGAGCTCGGGATCGAGTGCAAGCGCGCGGGCCAGCCCTGCGCGCTTCACCATTCCGCCCGATAGCTCCGACGGGAACTTGGGGCCGGCATCCGGTGGAAGAGCGCTCATCGCGATCTTGTAGGACGCGATCTCGTCGAGCAATTGCTGGTCGATGAAGGGGAAATATTCCTTGATCGGCACTTCGATGTTTTCGGCGACGGTGAGAGTCGAGAACAAGGCGCCGTTCTGGAACAGGATTCCCCAGCGGCGGCGGATGTTCTTGGCTTCGTCTTCGTCCCGGTCGATCATGCTCTCACCAAGAACATCGACCTCGCCCTCCTCCGGCTTTTGAAGGCCGATGATCGACCGCATCAGAACCGACTTGCCGGTGCCCGAGCCGCCGACGACGCCGATGATCTCACCGCGGCAGACGGTCAGGTCGAGATTGTCGTGAATCACCTGCTCGCCAAAGGCGTTGCGAAGGCCGGTGATGGTGATGACTGGATCGCAGTCCTTGGGATTCATCATCCCCACCCCAAAGAGCTGAAGAAGACGGCGAAGACGGCATCGAGCACGATCACCAGAAAGATCGACTGGACCACCGCGGTCGTTGTTCGAGTGCCCACTTCTTCGGAATTGCCCTCGACCTGCATTCCCTGGAAGCAGCCGGCAAGGGCGATGATGAAGCCGAACACCGGCGCCTTGATGAGCCCGATCCAAAGGTCGGTCATCGGAGTGACCTCCTGGAGCCGCTGCAAATAGGTGATCGGCGGAATCCCGAGCGCCAGCCAGACGAATAGCCCGCCGCCAAGAAGCGACATGATCATCGCCCAGAAGGCAAGCAGCGGCATCATCACCACCGTCGCGATCAGCCGCGGAATGACCAGCGCCTCGATCGGCGAGACGCCAATGGTTCGCATGGCGTCGATTTCCTCGGTGATCTTCATCGTTCCGATTTGCGCCGCGAACGCGGAACCGGAGCGGCCGGCGACCATGATCGCAGTCATCAAGGTGCCAAGCTCGCGCACCGTCAGGCGTCCGATGAGGTTGATCGTGTAGATTTCGGCGCCGAACTGCTCGAGCTGGACCGACCCCTGCTGGGCGATGACGATCCCGATCAGGAAGCTCATCAGGCCGATGATCCCCAGAGCCCGGACCCCAACGACGTCGAACCGCTGAACGACCGCGTTCAGCCGGAAGCGCTTGGGACGGCGGATGAGGTTGGCAAAGGCGACCAGAGTGGCGCCGAAAAAGCCGAGCAGGCCAAGAAGGGTCGAGCCGACATCGGACATCCACTCGCCGACTTCGCGGAGCATACCGTAAAAGCCGCCCTGCTCCTCCGGGCGAACCTTGGCGGGCTTGTCCGCCTCGGCGACCTGCTCGAGAAGGCTGTTGGTTTCGTCGGTCGCGCCGATGACCTTGGCATTGCGATCGCGGACGGACCGATAGACGAGCCAGGCGCCGACCGTGTCCATCCGGGTCACGCCGCTGAGGTCGATGGTCAGCGGGTCAGGCTCGGCGGCAAGCTCGCGAGCTGTGCTTCCGGCGCGCGAAATCGTAATCGCCCCCGTCATGCGGTAGGTCGAGCCGCTCCCCTCTTGAGCCCCCTCTGGCGGATCCCGGTCCATCTCTCGCGCGGACACTGCTCGAAATCCCTGCGCTCAGCAAGGCCATTGGCGCCGGCCACTTTCGCGCCGCATTGGCCGTGCCTAAGAAGCGCAAGCTCATGGACGACGAAAGCCGCTTTCTCTTCATCCCCGTCGGTTCGACCCCGGCCCGCCTGTTCGGTCTCGACGCGACCGAGCGAGCCTGCCGTCTGGCGGCCAATGCCGGCTTCGAATCCGGCGATCGCGCCCGGGCCTCGGATGAGGGACGCGGAGCGCTGTTGGCCAACATGGCTTTCGCCTGGGATCCGGCCTGGCTGAAGGTGGTGGCCGCCAAGCCGGCATCCGTCCTGACCTTTCGGGGCGAGCCGGTGCTTGCCTTTGTTCCGGCCGGCGGCGGAGCAGAGGCGGTCGAACAGGCGATGCTAGGCAATGGCGGCTCGCTCGACGGCCTCGAGCCGATCGATGCCGAGATGGCGCAGGTCAGCTACGACGAATTGCGCAAGCGCGAGCAGCCATTCGTGCTCCCGCTCGATCCCGGCAATGTCGAGCCGGTGGAACGGGCTGCCTATGACGCATCCTACAAGGGTGTCACCGACGCACTCACCCTCTATTTGTGGCGCAAGCCGGCCTTTTACCTGACCCGCTGGGCAGCGCAGGCGGGAGTGTCACCCAATGCGGTTACTGCGATCGGAGCCTTGCTGTGCGTCGCCGCCTTTTTCCTGTTCTGGACCGGATTTTATTGGCTGGGCGTGCTGTCGGGCTTCATCTTCATGGTTCTCGACACCGTCGACGGGAAGCTCGCCCGCTGCACCGGCACGTCGTCGAAATGGGGCAATGTCTTCGACCATGGCATAGACCTCATCCACCCGCCCTTCTGGTGGTGGGCCTGGGCGCACGGGTTGGCCGCCTTCGGCACTCCGCTCGAGCCCGTCTACTCGACCATGCTGCTGGCCGCGATCATCATCGGCTATGTCGCGCAGCGGGTGATCGAGGGCCTGTTCATCGCCCGCTTCAAGATACACATCCACGTGTGGCAGCCGATCGACAGCCGGTTCCGGCTCGTCACCGCCAGGCGCAACCCGAACATGGTGCTTCTGGTCGGGGCGTTGCTGTTCACCCGCCCCGACATCGGGCTGGAGCTGGTCGGGCTGTGGACGATCCTGTCGCTCATCTTCCACCTCGTCCGGTTCGCCCAGGCCGAGGCCCGTGCTTGGCGCGGCGAGCCTTTGGTCTCCTGGCTGGCATGAGCAAGACGACAGCCATCGTCCTCGCCGGATCGCGCCCGGGCAGCGATCCACTCGCGGCGGCCTTCGGAACGGACCTCAAGGCCCTGGTGCCGGTCGGAGGCAAGCCGATGGTTCGCTGGCCGGTCGAAGCTCTGCTCGCGTCCGACCGATTCTCGCAGGTACGGGTCCTCGCGCAGGAGCCTGAGCGGATCGGCGAGGTGCTTCCCGCCGACCCCCGCCTGGTGGTCGAGCGGTCGGCCGCGAGCATCGCCGCGACTCTCGAGAAGCTCGTCTTCGACCCGCAAATCCAATGGCCTTTGCTCGTCACCACGGCCGACCACGTTCTCCTCGACCAGGGCATGATCGACGAATTCTGCGATCTTGCGGAGCTCGCCGACATCGCGATCGGGGTGGTCGAGCGCGACAATCTGACGGCTCGGCTGCCGAACTCGCAGCGCACCTGGATCAACTTTCGCTCGGGCGCCTATAGCGGCGCCAATTTGTTCCAGCTCAGCGGCACCAGGGCGCTTCCCGCGCTGGAGCTTTGGCGATCGGTCGAGCAGGACCGCAAGAAAGCCTGGGCGCTGCTGTGGGGGTTCGGGCCGCTCAATTTCCTTGCCGCCGCGCTTCGGGTCCGGACCATCCACGAGACCCTGGACCGGATCGGTGAGCGGCTGGGAGCAAGGGTCGAGGCGATCGATTTGTCCGACCCGCTCGCCGCGGTCGATGTCGACAAGCTTTCCGACCACAAGCTGGTCGAGAAGCTGCTCGCGGAGCGGCCGTGAGCGACCTTGCAATCTACGACCTCGACCGGACGATCACCCGCCGCGCGACTTATACTCCGTTCCTCCTCCATTGCGCGCTTCGCCGGCAGCAATGGCGGCTGCTGTTTCTCCCGCTCGTGATCCTGTCGATGGCCGCCTATGTCGCCAGGCTGATCGGCCGCGGGAAGCTCAAGGAGATCAACCACGCGCTGCTTCTGGGGCGAAGGGTTCACGCCGCCGACCTCAAGCCGCTGGTCGAGGGCTTCGCCGATTCGACCGTCGCCAACAATGTGCGGCCGGGAGCGCGCCGGGCGATCCAGAAAGATCGCGAGCAGGGCCGCCGCCTGGTCCTCGCCACCGCCTCCTACCGGCTATACGCGTCCGCGATCGCAGAGCGGCTCGGCTTCGACGACGTGATCGGCACCGGCTCGATCATCGGCCTCGACGATCGCGTCCGGCCGAAGATTGATGGCGAGAATTGCTACGGAGAGGCGAAGAAACGGATGATCGATAGCTGGGTCGATGCGTCAGGGCTGCTGGGCACCCACGGCCACGTCCGCTTCTACTCCGACCATGCGTCCGACGCGCCGGTGTTCGAATGGGCCGACGAGCCGGTGGCGGTGAACCCGCATGAGCGGCTGCGGCGGCTGGCCGCGAAGCGGGGTTGGGCGGTGGAGGACTGGGGGTCCTAGCAACGGTTACCATGAGGCCACCCAGCTCTCATTCTCACCAACGACCTTCGGCTCGAGTCCGCCCTCGCGACACCATCGGAAAGTCGCCCCGCCCTGCCGCCTGTTCGTCGCTTCCGCCGGAACTGCTCAGATCGAATATGCTTTTGGTCATTGCGCGGGATCGATTCCGCGGCGGCAGATCAGGAGGAAGCGCATGGCATTGTTCGATTTTTTCAAACGCGACAAAGGCAAAGAAGTGTTCCCGCAGGACGCGGATGCTCAAGCTAAAGCAGAGGCAATAAGCAAGGAAATCAAGCGCGCAGGGCTGTCAGATGACCTTGAGGTGAAAGTCGAAGGCTCAAGCGTGAGAGTGCTTGGCACTGTGCCGGACCCCGAAGCCCGCCAGAAGCTCATGATGATCATCGGCAACATCAAGGGTGTCGAGAAGGTGGAGGATGAGTCGGGTGGCCTTCAGCAAGCCGGCACGCAACAGCAGGCTGAGCGCCCCCGGGTCTACGAAGTGCAGAGCGGAGACACTTTGTCGGCAATAGCCAAACGGGAGTATGGCGATGCCAACGCGTACAACCGCATCTTCGAAGCCAACACGCCGATGCTGAAAGATCCGGACGACATTTATCCCGGGCAGGTCCTTATTATCCCAGAGCCAAGCACCGCCTCGGCCTGATGCATTTGAGCAGCACGCTGGGGCGTCATTCCGGTGCCCCAGCGTGCACCCACCGACGTTTGATCCTTATGAACAGGAGCGCGGGTCGTCTTCGCGATGTCAATGCGTCGAGACATTGGCATAGCAAAGGGCGCTTCGCACACACACCCCGTTGCGGACATTCAGGTGCCTGGACCAGGCCGTTCGCGCAAAAGCTCATCGCGCTCTCTTGCGATACTGTTGTCGAGCTTCCTTTGAAGCTGGTTGAAAGCCGCGTCCTGCGCCATCCCCTCGAAAGCGGGGTAGCTTCTCAGACTTGGCCACGGTCCGACCCAACCGAGCCTTATCGCACGCTCCAGCTCTCCCAGTGCGGCGGGCCGCTGCCCCTCGATGGCGAGTATCTGAGCGCTGTAGAAGGCGAGGCTTGAGGGGCTGAAGTGCGGCGACCTGACAGGGCTTCTGGCCTGGTCCGCCACCCGACGCTTGATGCACCCGACCAGTTGCGCAGCTTCTTCAGTCCTGCCCGCCTTGCTAAGGGAGACAGCGAAGTTGAGAGCGATGAGAGGGTCGGTGCGGACCGAGGGAACGCCCATCTGATAGCAAAGGTGTGCGACGGTCCCCGGGCGGCCATCGTACAATCGGTTGAGCGTTGGCCAGTCCCGCGCGTGGCCAAGAAGGCTGATCGCCGTCGCTGCATCCGGATTAGCCCACACAGCCGCGCCGGCCCGTCGGATTTCGCTCAGCAGTTCGGCGTAACGCGCTGTGTAGAAGAGGCGCGAGTAAAGGGGGGCTCCGGCTGCAAACTCCTGAGCCAGGTCCGGCATGGCCAGCCGATGATAAATCCATGCCAGTGTCGGTGCGGCAAACGGATCGTCCGGGTCGAGTTTTAGCGCTCGCTGCGAATGATGAACTGCCGCCGACAAATCTCCGGTCAAGGCTGCCAGTTCCGATCTCGCTTGGGCTGCGCGCGCGGCCGATCCTCCGCGCGCCTCGAACTGCTTCAAGATCGAAACGGCCTCGTCGAGACGCCCCGATCCGGCCAGAGCGAACGGATAGAGGCCCACAGCTCCGCGCCACACGGGCTCCATCTCAAGGACCCGGCCGTAATGCTCCAGCGCCTCGGCGTTACGCCCAAGATTATTGTAGGCGATTGCAAGCCACATCCGAAGCTCCGCGCGCGACGGGTCGAGCTGGATTGCCCTCTTGAGCGGATTTAGCGCCTCGGCCGGCCTGTCGAGCAGCAACAATCCAAGCGCAGCGTAGCCGTCGGCATGATCGGGCGAAAGCGCGATGGCGCGAAGTGCGTGAGGCCGGCCAAGCTTCCGGGCCTGCTCGACTGGAATTTGCCCGTAATTGGCGGACGACAGCTGCCACAAGGCTTCCGCGTAGAGCGCGTGCCCGGGAGCGTAGTCCGGATCGGCAGCGATTACTTGGCGGGCAAGCTGAAGCGCCTCCTTGAGCTCCTGCGGATCGCGGTCGCGCATCTTTGCCCGGCCGGCCAGATACAGGGTATAGGCGTCGGCCCCTGTGACCTGCGTCCTTGATTCTGTCGGCGCTGAGATGCTGCCACTCAGCCGCTCGGCGACCGCCCTTCCGATTTCGTCCTGAACGGCGAAGACATTGCTCATCTTGCGCTGATATTCCTCGGTCCAGATCTGCCGGCCGGTCGCCGCATCGATCAGGCGCACATTCATTCTCAAATCGTCACCGGAAGTGCGCGCACTGCCCTCCAATATGTGAGTCACGCCCAAGGCCTTGCGGACCGCGTCAACGTCGCTTGACCCTGGCTGAAACTGCCTCACCGAACTGCGGCCAACGACGCGGATCCCCGGATCTCTGGCAAGCATGGTCACGATCGCTTCCGCTACCCCTTCGGCGAAATATGCCTTCCCTTCAGGGGAGAGGTCGGTGAACGGCATTACGGCCAGCGTCGGGGTCGCTTCACCGCGCGAGAAGCGCTCTCCCGCAAAATACCATCCGGCAACCAGGAGCAGCGCTAGTGCAACAAGTGCGGCGCCTGCGAGCAGGAAGGGATGCCTGGGCTTCCCATGTGCAGGCAATGGCCCATTGTCGTGGCGCTCTTCACTGGGAGTCCTGGTTTCGAGGGCCTTCAGGAGGGCAGCGATGTTTGGAGGACGCCCTGAGCCTTTCCAGCTCGACAGGTCGATCGACTGACGCTGGCGAAACCCAAGCGGGACCTTGCTGTCGTCGAGCGTCACAGGCAGCAGCCGGCCGCTGTCCCGTCCTTCAGTCGCCTCGTCGCGGACCCATTCGGATTTCACGGACGCGCTCGACCAGAGCACCAGCACCACGTCAGCACCATCCAAAGCGGTCTGGATCTCCAGACCATATTCAGATCCTCCGCGAATATGCCGGTCCCACCATATATCGTGGCCAGCACCCTGCAGCGCTTCGGCCAATGCTTTCGCTCTTGCCGCATCTTCACGCGCGTAGCTGAGAAAGATGCTAGACACGCGTGCACCCCCTTGGGGCTGGAACCGTGCAACGAACTGCATGAGGGGACAAGCGATTTCCGAAGCAGCGGGAGTGCTACGAAGTCTTTCCGCGCTTTCGATCCACGACGGACTCCGGGCCCTAGACCGCCTTTAGCGCATTCTCGAAGTCTGCGATCAGATCGTCGGGGTTTTCGACGCCTATCGATATCCGGACGAGATTGTCGGTGATCCCGAGCGCAGCCTTGCGCTCGTCCGGCACCGACAAATGGGTCATTGCCGCCGGCGCGCTGGCGAGAGTCTCGGTGCCGCCGAGGCTGACCGCGAGATGCGCGATCTGGAGCGCGTCGAGGAAGGCGAAAGCCTCCTTCTCGCCGCCCTTCAGATAGAGCGAGAACGTGGAACCCGCGCCCGTGCAATGGCGGCGGTAGATGTCGGCCTGGCGCGAACCTTCCTCGAGGAAACCGAGATAGCCGACGGTCTCGACCTTGGGATGATCGCGAAGGAAGGCGCAGACCTTTTCCGCATTGGTTCCGGCCTTGTCCATCCGGAGCTCGAGCGTCTCCAGGCTTCGAAGAAGCATCCAGGCGGTGTTGGGATCGCAGATGGTGCCGATCGTATTGCGCATCATCCGCACCTGGTTGATCAAATCCTTGCGCCCGACGAGGCCGCCGGCGACGAGATCGCTGTGCCCGCCCGCATATTTGGTCAGGCTGTAGATGGAGAGGTCGGCGCCCTGGGCGAGCGGCTTTGCCCACAATGGCCCGAGGAAGGTATTGTCCATCGCGATCGGCGGCACGTCGTCGCCGCTGAACGCGGCCTTGCGCGCCGCGGCGACCGCTTCGACATCGACCAGCGCGTTGGTCGGGTTGGCCGGGCTTTCGAGATAGATGAGCGAGACCCGCCCCTTTGCCTTCGCTTGCGCGAGGACGGCATCGATCTCCTCGCGGGTCGCTCCCGCAGGGAAATCGACATAGGACACGCCGAACTTGCCGAGGATCTTGGAGATCAGCCCCTCCGTCGCCGCGTAAAGCGGGCCGGAATGAACGATGACGTCGCCGGGCTGGACAAAGGCGAGGAAGAGAGTCGCGATTGCCGACATTCCGCTGGAGAAAGCGAGCGCGTCGTCGGCGCCTTCCCAGATGCTCAGCCGGTCTTCGAGGATTTCCTGGTTGGGGCCGTTGAAGCGCGAATATATCAGCCCTTCGGCGCCGCCCGGGCGCTTGCCGGTAACGCCCTCGAAGAAGCGCTTTCCGGCGGCGGCGGTCTCGAACACGAAGGTCGAGGTCAGGAAGATCGGCGGTTTGAGCGACCCTTCGCTAAGCGCGGGATCGAAACCGAAGCCCATCATCATTGTTGATGGGTTCAGCGCGTGGTTGCCGATCTTGGTGACCGACTGTTTTTGCCGCCGCGAGGGGGTGGCGCCGCTTGGGTCATTCTCATCTGTCATCGGCTGCCCCTAGCCGATGAATGGGCAGGTCATCCAGTGCCGGCCGCAGCACTTATGCTAGAAGCTCGGGACGGTGCTAAAGAGGT
>JACDCV010000149.1 GCA_013817375.1 Sphingomonas sp. | reverse complement strand
CGAGAGTGGTCACGGTGCCGCTTGTGCCAAGGAGCCGGATTCCGTCGCGCCCCTTCGGAAGCATCGCTTCGAACTGGTCGAACGACCGGCGGACCCGCTGCCGCATCCGCTCGTAAGCGCGCACCCGTTCGGCGCCCTCGATTGCGTCGCGGCCTTCGCTGTCGGTCAGCGACACCACGCCCCAGGGGGCGCTCCACCAGCTGCGGATCTTCGGGACGCCGTCGAGCTGATCGATCAGAACCAGTTCGGTGGAGCCGCCGCCAATGTCGAAGATCAGCGCTGGACCGTCGCCGGGCTCGAGCAGCTTGTGGCAGCCAAGCATCGCCAGGCGCGCTTCCTCGGCGGGCTCGATAACCTCGAGCACGATCCCCGTCTCATTGCGAACCCGCTCGACGAACTTGCGCCCGTTGGCGGCCCGGCGGCAGGCCTCGGTCGCGACCGAACGAGACAAAGAGACGTTGCGCCGCCTCAGCTTGTCGCCGCAGACGGAAAGCGCGGCGACCGCGCGGTCCATCGCCTCGTCGGAAAGCCGGCCCGAGTGCGAGAGCCCTTCGCCCAGGCGGACGATGCGCGAGAAGGCATCGATTACGGTAAAGCCGTCGTCGTTGGGGCGAGCGATCAGAAGCCGGCAGTTGTTGGTGCCAAGATCGAGCGCACCATAAGTGTGGCGCTGGACATGTGGCTGCTGGTGCCGCCGTTGCGGCGGGCTTTCCAGGGCTGGCTCATGCCGCATCTGCGGTGCCGGCCCGCTGGCGGCAGTTTGCGCCATAACCGAACCCATTCTTATCCTACCACCGCCGGATGATACCGACGGCTGACTTGGCGCAAGTGTAGGCTCGAAAACCGGGCAAGGGCAAGTTTGCGGTCTTTTGCACCCCTGGCAGCGTTGACTTAGGCAGGGGCGATTTCTATCTCGCGGCCTCGCCGAGCCAGGCGTTGCCCCGTCGTCTAATGGTAAGACTACGGACTCTGAATCCGTCAATCGTGGTTCGAATCCACGCGGGGCATCCAGCTTTCGCGAAGAGACTCAGTGGCTTAGCTGCTGGCCAGGCCGGCCGTGCAAGCAATGAAGCTCTCTCGATCGCAGCTTGTATCCGAGCCTTTGCCGATGTGTGCGGGGGGTCTCGGGGGCAGTCTTTCTGCATGTGTGTCCGGAGGATCAATTGGCGCCCGATAAGGATCATTCCGAAGCCGTAGCGGCGGACGCCGATGGTGCGGAGCCGTGGTCGGGCGATCTCGCGTCCCTCCAGCGCCGCACCTTCGCAATCATCTCGCACCCTGATGCCGGCAAGACGACGCTGACCGAAAAGCTTCTCCATTCGGCCGGTGCAATTCGCGAAGCGGGAGAAGTCCGGGCTCGCGGCAACAACCGTCGCGCCCGGTCCGACTGGATGAAGATCGAGCAGCAACGCGGAATCTCCGTCACCAGCTCGGTGATGACGTTCCAGCGCGACAACATCCTGTTCAACCTTCTCGACACTCCCGGGCACCAGGATTTCTCGGAAGACACCTATCGGACGCTGACCGCGGTCGACAGCGCCATCATGGTCATCGACGCCGCCAAGGGCATCGAGCCCCAGACCCGCAAACTGTTCGAGGTTTGCAGGCTTCGAAACGTCCCGATCGTGACGTTCATCAACAAGGTCGACAGGGAGGGACTAAGTCCGTTCGTGCTTCTCGACGAGATCGCCGAGACCTTGCAACTGGATGTGTCGCCGCAAAACTGGCCCACCGGAATGGGCGGGCTCTTCCACGGCCTCTACAGTTTCGCCGACAGGACTCTTCACACTGTTGACCGGAGCGATGGCCTCTCCCCTGGATCGGTGGTTCAGTGCAGCGGTCTCGACGATCCGAAAATCGATGCCGCCCTCCCGGCCGAGGCTGCCGCGGCACTTCGCGAGGAAGGCGGCCTGGCGCGTTCCGCTTATGCGCAGTTCGACCGCGCGGCATTCGATGCGGGCGATCTCACTCCGGTATATTTCGGAAGCGCCCTGAAGCTGTTCGGAGTCGACCAGCTATTGGAGGGCCTCGCGGCCTTCGCACCGCCGCCGCAGCCGCAGCCTGCGCGACCCGAGCCCATCGATCCGGACGACCCGAGGGTCACCGGCTTCGTCTTCAAGGTCCAGGCCAACATGGATCCCAACCACAGGGACCGGATCGCCTTCGTTCGAATCTGCTCGGGCACGCTCAAGCGGGGAATGAAGCTGTCGAACCCGCGGCTGGGCAAGACGATTACCGTCCACAACCCGATCACCTTCTTTGCCCGGGACCGGGAAGTGGCCGATGTCGCAATGGCCGGCGACATCGTCGGCATCCCCAACCACGGAACCCTCCGCGTCGGCGACACGCTGACTGAAAGCGGGGATGTGGCCTTCACCGGCCTTCCGGACTTCGCACCGGAGATCCTTCGGCGAGTGCGCCTCGATGACCCGCTGAAGGTCAAGCAGATGCGAAAAGGCCTCAACGATCTCGCCGAAGAAGGAGTCATTCGCCTGTTCAGGCCGGCGATCGGCTCGCAGTGGATCGTCGGAGTGGTAGGGGAGCTTCAGCTCGACGTGCTGACCGCCCGCCTGGAACAGGAATATGGAGTGATGCTCGGCTTCGAAGCCTCACCTTTCGAAGTCGCGCGATGGGTCCGGTCCGAGAGCGACTCGATTTTGAAACGGCTGGTCGAGGGCAATCGTGGCAAAATGGCCGAGGACCAGGACGGCGCGCCGGTGCTGATGATGCGCAACGAGTGGGATTTCAGCCGTTTCATCGAGGATTGGCCGGAGATCCAGTTCCTCGCCGTTCGCGAGCGAAGCTGAGACACAAGCGATGCTGAACCTGAACGACATCCTTGTGCGGCTGGGCGGCCAAATCATCATCGATCGGGCCAGCGCAGCGCTTCCTACCGGCGCTCGTGTTGGCCTGGTCGGACGAAATGGCGCCGGCAAATCGACTTTGATGCGGATCGCTGCCGGGAAGCTTGAGCCCGATGGGGGATCTGTCGAGCTGCCCAAGGGCGCAAGGGTCGGCTATATCGCCCAGGACGCGCCGAGCGGCTCCGGTTCTCCGTTCGACCATGTTCTCGCCGCCGATGTTGAGCGCACGCGTCTTCTGACAAGCGCCGAGGCAAGCGACGATCCCGAGCAGGTTGCCGAGGCACATGAGCGGCTGAATGCGATCGACGCTCACGCCGCTCCGTCCCGTGCCGCGAAGATCCTTGCCGGGCTCGGCTTCGATGAAGAGATGCAACAGGCGCCGTTGGAGACCTTCTCGGGCGGCTGGCGGATGCGCGTCGCGCTCGCAGCTCTTCTGTTTTCAGAGCCGGACGTGCTCCTCCTCGACGAACCGTCCAATCACCTCGATCTTGAGTCCACGGTGTGGCTGGAGGATTTTCTCCGCGGCTACCGGGCGACGATGCTGATCGTCAGCCACGAACGCGACTTGCTGAACAACGTCACCAACTACATTCTCCATCTCGAGCATGGCGGAACGACCCTCTATCGCGGCGGCTACGATGCTTTCGAGCGGCAGCGGCTCGAGCGGCAGGCCCAGGCAGAGGCGACGCGGGAGAAACAGATCGCCGAGCGTGCCAAGCTTCAGGCGTTCGTCGACCGCTGGCGAGCGAAGGCGCATACTGCGCGCCAAGCGCAGAGCCGGATGAAGGCGCTTAGCCGAATGGCGCCGATCGCCGCGGCGAGCGAGGATCCCTCGTTGCGCTTCGACTTCCCCAATCCGGCGGAGCTCAAGCCGCCTTTGTTGAACCTCGACGGCGCGTCGGTCGGCTATGACGAAGGCAAGCCGATTCTCGCTCACCTGAACATGCGTCTCGATCCCAGCGACCGGATCGCGCTGCTGGGCCGTAACGGCAACGGCAAGACCACTCTGGCGCGGCTGATGGCCGGGCAGTTGCAGCCGATGAGCGGCGAGGTGCGCGCTCCAGGCAAGCTGCGGGTCGGCTATTTCACCCAATATCAGGTCGAGGAACTGGACGGTTCCGGCACGCCGCTGCAGCACATGAGCAGGCTGATGCCCGGCGCCGCTCCCAAGGTGGTTCGCGCGCAACTTGGCCGGTTCGGATTTTCGGGTGTGATGGCGGAGCGTGAGGTCGCAACCATGTCGGGAGGCGAGCGCGCCCGGCTGGCGCTCGCTTTGGTGACCCGCGACGCCCCGCACATGTTGATCCTGGACGAGCCGACCAACCACCTCGACGTGGATGCGCGCGAGGCGCTGGTCCACGCGCTCAACGAATATGAGGGCGCGGTGGTGATCGTCAGCCACGATCGCCACATGCTCGAGCTGACCGCGGACCGCCTGTTTCTCGTCGATGCCGGGACCGCTCGCGAGTTCGATGGGAGCCTCGACGATTATATGAAGCTTGTGCTCGGAGCCGCTTCGGGAGGCCCTGAGCAGGGCAAGGCTTCGGAAGCACCGAAGCGAAAGGACGCGCGCCGCGCCGCAGCAGAGGCTCGCGAGCGCAGCCGAAGCTTGCGGGAAGCAGCCAAAGCGGCCGAGACCCAAGTAGCGAAGCTCAACGAGAGGCGAAGCCAGATAGAACGGGCAATGTTCGATCCGTCGTCCGCGGCTCCGGCCGATGCCCAATTGCCGATGTCGGAATTGATGAAGCTCCACGCCGACGTCGTGGCGCGCATCGAGGCCGCCGAAGCTCAATGGCTCCGAGCGTCAGAAGCCCTGGAAGCCGCTTTGGCTGCATAGCGAAAATGCCCGCGCGCGCGCGCGCGCGCCTGTCAGGAAGCGTTCGAGTCCAGCGAATATCCTTCCGAGCGCACTGTGCGAATGACGTCCTGCCCGCCTGTCTGCTCGAGCGCCTGGCGGAGCCTGCGGATGTGGACGTCGACAGTTCGAAGCTCGATATCTTCG
>JACDCV010000148.1 GCA_013817375.1 Sphingomonas sp. | reverse complement strand
TCCGACGCATCTGCGCCTTCGACAACCAAAACAGATCACTCATGGCAGCGCCTCCTTCACGCCGCCATTGAATCAACCAAACTCCAACTCCGCAAGTGATTTAACAGGTCCTGAGCCTAGGCTCAGAAACCGAGGGTGAACCGTACCGCCGCGCCATAATCATTGTCGGCGTCCGCGATATGCCCGGGCTGGCGGCGCATGAATAGATTGCCTCCCAGCCAGCCGCTCCCGTTCCACAAGCTGGAGCCGTAGCTCAGCTCGGCATCGATCTCGCGGCCGCTTGGGGTGAGCGAATAGGTCGACCAGCTGCTCGTCGCAGTCTCCGTCGAATAATCATAAGCGGTCGGAAGCATCATCGCGAAACCACCGTTCGATACCCGCAGCGGCTGCGATACGCGGAAGCCGAGGCGATCCTTGCCGCTAAACACTCCGGACTTGGTGAGGTCGACCGCAAAGGCGTTGCTCTGGAAACTGCCTGCCGCAAAGTCCGTTCGCCCGTGCCGTGCCATTAACCCGGCACTGAAACCCTTGCCGAGCTTCCGCCGCGCCTCGAGGTCGAGGAACAGGGTGTTCGACCCGCCACCGCCGAGCGAACTGCCCATCCGGCCGCCAAGAAGCGTCTCCCTTTCCTCAAGCCTGCTGATGCCGGCCGAAAGCCAGGTGCTTCCGAAATTCTTGTCCACCGCCACGCTCGCGAACTTGTACGGCGATCCGGTGGCTGTGGTTTTCACCTCTTTCCACACCGAGCCGCTTTCGCCCGCGACGGTCACTCCAACCGGGCCGATGTTGCGGCGGAGCGCGACGCTCGTCCCGCGGCTTGCTGAAAAGCCTGGGTCTCCGGCGATGTCCTTGGCGATCATGAAGGCGCCGGACTCGGCACCCGAAAGCCGCCGTTCCATGGCTTTCGCGCCCTCGGCGAAACCAAAGGCGATGGCAGTCTTGTTGTCGATCCGGGCGATCGCGGAGCCGGCGATCAGGCGGGACTTGCGTGCATCCTCGGGGCCGATGCCCATTCTTTCGAGGGCAAAGCCCTGCGGAAGGTCACGGCGATGGGCGACCGTCATGGCGATCGTCAGCGGACCCGCCGAAGCCGTATTGACCTTGACGTCGCTCTGGATCGCGTGGGTGAGCGGCTTTGAAAGCTCCGCCGTGCGGAGAGTCTTGGCGAGATCGAGCACGAACGCCCGGTTGTAGCCGTCGAGGATGATCGCTCCCAGCGAATCGCCACCCTTGGCGTCTCCTGAAGCCGGCGGGAGCTCGCCGTTTTCGCTAGTGCTCACCGCGACCTTGCTGTCAGCAAGGCTCGTTGCCCCGATAGGCTTGAACGCAGTCGCGATGTTGAGGCGACCGCGACCGAATACCGAATCGGTTCCGGCAGCGCCGAGGTCGTCGGCCGACTTGAACAGGATGTCGACGATCTGCTTCCCGGTGAGGTTCGGAAACGCTTGCGCGAGCAAAGCGACAGCGCCGGAGATTGTCGGCGCGGCGAAACTCGTCCCCGACCAGAGATACTGAGTACCCGTATTGTCGGGCGCCCGGTTCCGGTAGCCAAGTGCAGTCAAATAATGGACTGCTCCGGTACCGGCCTTGTTGGAGAAGGAGGAGAGGGCGTCGAGGTCAGTACCACCGTCGGCAGTCGGCGCGCCGATCGAGCCCGCAATGATCACCATTCCCGGAAATTGATTAGCCGGAATAAGCGCCAACGAGTCCGGGTTGGTGCCTTTGGCCGCATCTTCGCCGTCGTTGCCGGCGGAAATCACAAGCACGATCCCGACGCTCACCGCTCGCTGCATGGCGGCGAGGAGAAGACTACTGGGCGACGAGCCGCCGAGCGAGAGGTTGATGACCTTCGCGCCGCCGATCCGGGCGGCATCGATACCCTTGGCGATCGCGTCGTCGTAGAAAGCGCAGCCGTCTTCGGTCTCGCAGGTGCCAGGCTTGTCCACGCGCATGTTGATGATCGTCGCGTCGAAAGCGACTCCCATCGCGTTGCTCCCGTTGCGGGCCGCTGCAGCAACTGCGGACACGGCGGTTCCGTGCCCGTCCTCGTCGCTGACTCCGCGAGTGCCGTAGACATCGCCACTGGCCGGGTCGATCTTCCCGGCGAACTCAGACAGTTGCGGATTGATCCCGCTGTCGATGACTCCGATCTTCACGCCTTTGCCGGTGATGCCCTGGTTGTAGGCAGCGATAGCGTTTGCGGCCACGGAATAGTTGGACGCTTTATACTCGGAATCATCATAATTCGTCCCGGGCGGCGGAGTCGGCGTCGGCGTCGGAGTTGGGGTGGGCGTCGGAGTTGGGGTGGGCGTCGGAGTCGGAGTGGGTGTCGGAGTCGGAGTGAAAGGCAAAGGAGCCGAGCCCCCGCCACCGCCGCCGCCGCATGCGGACAGACCGATCGCGAACGTCAGCGCCACTGCGCTAGTTGTGAGGAAACGCGTGTTCATCGTGCGACTACTCCTCTCAAGCTGCTGAAAAATAACAGCTTCCCCTTTTTTTCTTTATGGTCCAAACATCCTTTCATTTTCCTGAAGATGGTAAATGGCTAAGGCCCATTCTGCTGATGGACCCGTGCCTCGATCATATCCGCGACTGGGTCTTCGACCTCGACAACTGCCTTTATCCAGCCTCGACGGGTCTGTTTTCGCTCATCGACGAGCGTATGGGAAGCTATATCCAGCGCTTGCTCGGTTGCGACCCTGTCGAAGCGCGGAGGGTGCAGAAATCCCATTTCCACGAGCATGGAACGACGCTCGCCGGCCTGATGAAGGATCATTCGATCGACCCGCACCACTTCCTCGACGACGTCCACGCGATTCCCCTCGACCGGGTGACTCGCAACGACCGGCTCGTCGTGGCGATCGGACGCCTTCCGGGGCGCAAGTTCGTGTTTACCAACGGCGATGCCTGCTACGCGCGGCGGGTGCTCGAAGCGATCGGGCTCCACGAGAGCTTCGACGACCTTCACGACATCCATTCCTGCAGCTATCGGCCAAAGCCCCAATTGCACGGCTATGAGCTGCTGTGCGAGCGGTTCGGTATCGATCCGCATCGGGCCATTCTCTTCGACGACATGGCGGCAAATCTCGCACCGGCGAAATCGCTGGGAATGACAACCGTGTGGGTCGACAATGGGTCGGAGCGCGGCAACCACGGCGTCGGCGACTTCATCGATCACCGGATCGAGACTGTCGGCGACTGGCTCGAACAGATACTCGCGGAGGAACAATGAGGCCGGAATTTCAGCAGCTGATCGACAGGGCCTGGGACGAGCGCGAATCGATCGGCCCCGACACCCGCGGCGAGGTTCAGCAGGCGGTCGACGGAGCAATTGCGGCGCTGGACAGCGGCGAAGCGCGGATTGCCGAGAAGATCGACGGCGACTGGACGGTCCACCAGTGGCTGAAGAAGGCGGTCCTTCTGTCGTTCCGGCTCAACGCGATGGAGATGATCCCCGGCGGGCCGGGCCAGTCCCACTGGTGGGACAAGGTGCCCTCCAAGTTCGCAGGCTGGACCGAGACGGAATTCAAGGCGGCCGGCTTTCGCGCGGTTCCTGGAGCGATCGTCCGCCGCGGCGCCTTTGTCGCCCCTGGAGCGGTCCTGATGCCGAGCTTCGTCAACATTGGCGCGCGCGTCGGCGAAGGTGCGATGATCGACACCTGGGCGACCGTCGGAAGCTGCGCGCAAATCGGAAGGAACGTCCACATCAGCGGCGGAGCCGGGATCGGCGGAGTGCTCGAGCCGCTTCAGGCGGGGCCGGTGATCATCGAGGACGATTGCTTCATCGGCGCTCGCTCCGAAGTCGCCGAGGGAGTCATCGTCGAGCAAGGCGCGGTGCTGTCGATGGGCGTGTTCCTGGGCGCGTCGACCAAGATCGTCGACCGCTATTCCGGCGAGATCCTCTACGGCCGGGTTCCGGCTTATTCGGTGGTCGTGCCGGGCTCTCTCCCTGGGAAAGACGGCGGCCCCGGCCTCGCCTGCGCGGTCATCGTCAAAAGGGTCGACGAGCGAACGCGCTCGAAAACCAGCATCAACGAACTGCTTCGCGACTGATCAGTGCGACGATAGCGAAGCTCGGCGACATCTTTGAT
Source organism: Sphingomonas sp. (assembly GCA_013817375.1). GTDB lineage: Bacteria > Pseudomonadota > Alphaproteobacteria > Sphingomonadales > Sphingomonadaceae > Sphingomicrobium. The sequence continues at coordinate 776 of JACDCV010000148.1, read as the reverse complement.
GGCCGATGCTCAGCCTGGCCCGGCGGTCGCCTCCGCAAGCAGCCTGGCAGCCTCGTCCCCGCTCCAGTCGAGGTCGCCGACATAGCGCCACACTTCGCGCCCGGCCGAGTCGTAATAAATGGTGGTGGGCATCACCTGCACCCCAAGAGCGCCCGAAAGCGCCATCTTGGGGTCGCGCCAGGACTCAAGGTTGCTGATTCCGTGTTGCTCGAGGAAGGCCTCGACCGAAGGCCGCTCGGCCATTTCCTGCGCGACGATGATCACCCGCGGCGCTCCGGGCCGCTTGCTCAGCGCATCGAGCGTCGGCAGCTCCTTCACGCAGGGCGCGCACCAGCTTGCCCACAGGTTGACCAGGAGCGGCTTGCCGGCCGCGTCGGCGAGGCTCGCAGCCTCATCCTCCGGATTGAACAGCTCGACATCCGGAATCGGCTTTCCGGCCAGGCTTCGGTCGGCGCCCTTACTTGGCCCCGCCGGCGTCTCGACTTCACTCTCAGGCTGCTGCTGCTGGCACGCTGCTCCGGTCATCGCGAGCAGGCAAAGGAGGATGTGGCGTCGCATAGACGGCCGATAATCGGCGGCCGGTGCGGGCACAAGCGGCTGGAAGAAGCGCTGCCGAGCCGCTAATCCGCACCGCGTGAGCATAAAGATTCCTCTCCGCCTTGCCGCCGCCGCCGCACTGACCGTGCTTGCGGCATGCGGGAATGTGGCCGACCTGAAGCCGGCTGCGGGGCAATCGCTCCCGGTCAAGCCGCTAATGGCTCGCGCCACTCCCACTC
>JACDCV010000147.1 GCA_013817375.1 Sphingomonas sp. | reverse complement strand
AATGCCTGGAGCTTGGAGTTACCTGGAGGCGCGACTATGAGCGGCTCGGGGAATTTCGCAAAGGCAGCACCTTCGCGCTCCAGATTGGATTGAAGGGCCTCGGCCGCTAAGCTTGCGTTCAGCGGAGCCGGCTAAAGGCGAAGTCGCGGATTTGTTTGGGCAACAAGGAAAATCACTAGTGGCAGTCTCGAAATTCGTCCGGTCGCGAACCCGGATGGGAATGATTGTTCTGGCGCTTGGCGCAGCGACGGCGGCAGCCGCTCAGACCGCTCCCGAGCCGGCGCCGGCGGCGCCTGGCAACAGGCCGCTGAACCTGCCCGAAAACCCGCAGATGTTCGGCACCGCAATGCCGTCAGTCATCAAGGCGACCGCAATCGTCAACAGCGCGGTGATCACCCAGACCGACATCGACCAGCGCCTGACATTGCTTGCGGTCTCGGGCGGCGGCAGGATTCCGGCCAGCGAGATCGACGAGCTTCGCCAGCAGGTTCTTCGCAACCTGATCGACGAGACTCTGCAGATCCAGGCGGCAGAGGCGGACAAGATCATTGTCGCGGACAAGGACGTCGACAAAATGATCGAGCGGGTCGCTTCTCAGAACAAGCAGACCCCCGAGCAGCTGGCGGAATTTCTCCGGTCGAATGGCTCGTCGATCAAGTCGATGCGAAGGCAGATCCAGGGCGAGCTCGCCTGGGGCCGTCTCCAGCAGAAGCGAATCGAAAGTGGCGTCAGTGTCGGCGACGACGAAGTGAAGGCCGTGCTTGACCGGCTCAATGCCGCAAAGGGCACGAGCGAATATCGAGTCGGCGAAATCTACATTCCGGCGCCCGGCGGCAACCCGCAGGCGATGACCACCGCCACGCAGATCATCCAGCAGCTTCAGAACGGTGCATCCTTTGCGGCCTACGCCCGTCAATATTCGGAAGCTTCGACAGCGGCTGTCGGCGGCGACCTTGGCTGGATCCGGCCAGCTCAGCTGCCCGCTCCGATCGCGGCGGTCGTCCAGACTCTTCGACCCGGGCAAATCAGCAGCCCGATCCCGGTTCCGGGCGGAATCTCGATCATCGCTGTCCAGGACGAGCGAACGGTGCTCGGTCCCGATCCGCGCAACGCCGTCCTCAGCCTCAAGCAGGTTTCGGTGAGCTTTCCTCAAGGCACCTCTCGCGAGGCAGCCGAGCCGCTCGTCGCCCGCTTCGCCACCGCCGCCCGCGCCATCGGCGGCTGCGGCGGCGCCGAGAGGATCGCCGCGGAGCTTAACGCGGAGGTCGTGACAAGCGACGAGATCAAGCTTCGCGACCTGCCGACCGCACTGCAGGATATCATCCTGCCGATGCAGGTTGGCCAGGCGACTCCGCCGTTCGGCTCGGTAGAGGAAGGCGTCCGGGTGCTCGTCCTGTGCGGCCGCGACGAAGTCGATCCAACGGCGCCCAGCTTCGACCAGGTCTATGCCCAGCTCAACGAGGAGCGGGTAAACACGCGCTCGCGCCGCTACCTTCGCGACCTGCGGCGTGATGCGGTAATCGAATTCCGCTAGGGCGCGCATGACGCGCGCTCCGCTGCTTCCGCTTGCCGTTTCGCTTGGCGACCCCGCCGGTATTGGCCCGGAAGTGCTGGCCAAATGCTGGGACAATCGCGACCGCTTCTCGCTTGCTCCCTTCGTGGCCATTGGCGATCCCCGGTCCGTAAGAGCCGTGTGGGACGGGCCCATCGCCACGATCGACGACCCCCGCGAAGCCGAATCGGCGTTCGACGTGGGCTTGCCGCTGATCCAGATCAGCTCGCCGGAGTCGGACAGGCCGGGTCATCCCAGCGTTGCGGGAGCGCATTGCTCGCTCGATGCGCTTGAGATCGCGGTCGGGCTTACCCGCTCCGGGTCGGCGGGAGCGGTGGTCACCGGCCCGGTTTCCAAGGAGCAGCTCTATTCGATCGGGTTCAGGCATCCCGGTCAGACGGAATTCGTCGCCGAGCGCTGCGGGATCGCGGCGGGCAATGTCGCGATGATGCTTGCAGGGCCGACCCTTCGAACCGTCCCGGTCACCACCCACATCGCGCTCAGCGACGTTCCCGATATGCTGACCGCCGGCCTGATCGAATCGCGTGGCCGAACCACCCTTCGGGGCCTCCAGCGAAGCTTTGGAATCGCCGAGCCCCGGCTGGCAATCACCGGCCTGAACCCCCATTCGGGCGAAGGCGGCCTGCTCGGGCGGGCGGAGATCGAGGTGATCGAGCCGGCAATCGCCGCCCTTCGCGCCGAGGGATGGCGAGTTACCGGGCCGCACCCCGCCGACACCTTGTTCCACGAGAGCGCCCGGGCGCGCTACGACGCGGCGCTCTGCATGTACCACGACCAGGCGCTGATACCGGTGAAAGCGCTCCACTTCGTGGACGCAGTGAACATCACTCTTGGCCTGCCGATCATTCGGACAGCGCCCGACCATGGTACCGCCTTTGATATTGCCGGTCAGGATCGCGCAGACCCCCGTCCCATGGCCGCTGCTTTGTGCCTCGCCGCCCACTGCGCTCTCAACCGCTCGATGGCGGCGTGAGCCAGCCGGAGCCGCTTCGAGACGTCATCGCCCGCCACGGGCTCCAGGCGAGCAAGGCGCTGGGCCAGAACTTCATTCTCGATAGGCAGCTGCTCGCCAAGATCGCAGCGGTGCCGGGCGATATTGATGGCCAAACCATTTACGAGGTCGGGCCTGGCCCGGGCGGGCTGACACGGGCGCTTTTGGAGCGCGGAGCGCAAGTGGTCGCGGTCGAGCGCGATCGCCGCTTCGCTCCCGCGCTTGCAGAGCTCGGTGATGAATTCCCAGGCAAGCTCGAATTCGTCGAGGCCGATGCGCTCAAGGTCGAGGCATCCGAACTTGCCGGCCGCGGTGCTCGGGTGGTGTCCAACCTGCCCTACAATGTCGGGACGGCGCTTCTGCTTCGTTGGCTGACCGACGGCTGGCCGCCCTGGTGGGCGTCGCTGACCCTGATGTTCCAGAAGGAAGTTGCCGAGCGGATCGTCGCCAGCCCGGAAAGCGACGCCTACGGACGGCTTTCAATCCTCGCCCAGTGGCGCTGCGAAGCGAAACTGGCGATGCGCCTTGGCCGCTCTGCATTCGTGCCTGCCCCGAAAGTCGAATCGGCAGTGGTGAATATCATTCCTGCCAGCGCACCTGACGGCGTCGGTTCTGAGCGTCTCGAGCAGATCACTCAGGCGGCGTTCGGCCAGCGGCGCAAGATGCTGCGGTCAAGCCTGCGAAGCGTTCCGGGAGCAATCGAGGCGCTCGAGCGGATCGGAATCGACCCGAAGCGGCGCGCGGAAACCCTGGCGGTTGCCGATTTCGTCTCGCTTGCGCGAGAGCTTGGCTAGTTGGTCTTGGGAGCCTGAGGCTTCGTCGCCGCTGCGACGACGGTCGGACCGCGGGCGATTGCCGCCGAGAGAGTCGCGACCTGCCTGCAATCGTTCGAGCAGAGCTGCTGGAGCTTCACAAGGTTCACCCTGGCGCGCGGAATGGCGCCGAGCTCGACCATCGCCTCACCCTGGAGGGCAAGCGCGTCGAGGTCATTGGGCTCCAGCTGGAGAGCCTCGTTGGCGAGCCGGATGGCCTTTCCGAACAGCTTCTGCTGCTTGGCGACGCGGGCCATTTCGACGAAGGCGGAGCGATTGCGCGGATCGACTGCAACCGCGGTTTCCAACAGGCCGGCGGCATCGGTGAGCTTGCCGGCGCTGGCGAGCGATTGAGCCTGCTGCTGAAGCTCGACCGAAAGCGGAAGGATCTGATTGTCGGGCCTCTGGCCGACGACCGGGCTCGCGACCATTGCAGCTGCTGCCCCAAGCACCAGAAAACGCACCGAAATTCGCATCATTCTCTCCAACATGTCGGGCTCAGCCTCTAGCATGGCTTGATCAGCCGCGCGATGAAAAACCCGTCTGTCCCATCGTGAGCCGGAGTGAGCAGACGGCCTTGGCCATCCAATCGTCCGGCACCTTCAAGACTATCCTGCGCCATCCAACCTGAACGGCGACCTAAGAAGCTTTCGATCTGGCCAGAGCCTTCGCGGGAGAGCAGCGAGCAGACCGCATAGACCAAAGCTCCGCCAGGCTTCACCAGTTCCGCGGCAATTTCGAGCAAGCGCGACTGAAGGGCGGCAACTCGCTCGAGCCGTTCCGGAGTCACCCGCCAGCGGGATTCGGGGTTACGGCGCCAGGTGCCGCTGCCCGAGCAGGGCGCGTCGACGAGCACGAGGTCGGCCGAGCCATGCCAGTCGGCGAGCTCGTCGAGTTCTCGCGGTGCATTGAGCAGGCGCGTTTCTATCCGGGCGCCCGCCCGAGCGGCGCGCGGCGCGAGCTTCGACAGGCGCGCGCGATTGGTGTCGGTCGCAAGGAGCATTGCGTCGGGGGCCGCCGCGGCGAGCGCGAGCGACTTGCCTCCGGCACCGGCGCAAAGGTCGAGGATATGCTGCATGGGCTTGGGATCGCAGGCCAAAGCGATGAGCTGGCTTCCTTCGTCCTGCACTTCAATGAGCCCATCGCGATAGGCGGCGCTATCATCGACACGGCTGTCGGCCGGCAGTCGAAGGCCCCAGGGGCTCAGCAGGGTTGGGCTGGCGTCGGGGAAAGACGGGAGCAGCGCCTCTCGCGAAGTCCGGGCCGCATTTGCCCGAAGGTCGAGCGGAGCGCGCTCGATAAAAGATGACCATTCGCCGCGATCGACCAGAGGCGACAGCTCCGGAACGAGCCAGTCGGGAACAACTCCGCTTTGGCTTGCAGCTTCGCCATCCACGTGGCGCTCCGGCCCGCGGACTTCGCCGAACAGATCGAGCAACTCGGGCTGGTCCTTGGCAAGGCCGAGAACTGCGGCACGTCCGCTCTCCGGTCG
>JACDCV010000146.1 GCA_013817375.1 Sphingomonas sp. | reverse complement strand
CTTTCACATCCTCGAGGCAGCTGAGGTGCGCCATGACGATCAGCAGGGGCTTGGAGACATCCGGCGATTCGTTGCGCTGCAGCTGCAGCCATTTCTCCCATTCGGTAGTGACGGCGGCCGCGGTATCAGCGTGGCGGGAGAGAAGCGCTCGCCGCCATGCGAACATCCCAGCGACAAACTGCTTAGTGCTCATGCGGCGAGCTTCACGATGCTCGCGCTGAGATTTTCCCAGGTCAGCTGTTCCACTGTCTGCCGGACATTGCCGGTGAGCTCGTAAGCCGACTCGATCAGGCTGGCGATCGTTTCCGCAGACGCGTCGATATCGAAGAGGAAGCCATTCTCGCCATGGCGGACGAGCTCGGGTGCAAAGCCCGTCCTGCTCGCCACCGGCACGGCATTGCTCATCATCGCTTCAACTAGCGGGATCGGTCCGCCCTCGAGCCTTGAAATTGAAAGGAAAACGTCGAAGGTCGAATAGATGTCGCCATATTCGCGATAAGGCGCGGTCTTGTAGGTGAAGTTCGGAAGCGCGAGCATCTCCTCGAACAGCGCGAACTGGTTCCAGTTGCGGCCGAGCAGCAGGAATTGCCGATGCGGGAGTCGCTTGATGACGTCCAGCAGGACATCGGGGTTCTTGCGCTCGTAAAAGGCGGAGGAAAGGCCGACGACGCCGTCGCCGGTCCGCTCATGATATCGGAACAGGGCCGGATCCGCGGCGCCGAGGACGACGGCGCTCTTCTCCTCCGGCAGGCCGCGGTCCAGCCACACCTGGCGATTTGATTCGCAGGTGAAAATGATTTTCGTCGCGCGGTCGAAGGCCACCAGCAGCTTGGCGATCGACAGCGGCGTTTCGACACGGGGGTGCGTGTACCAAACGAAGATCTTGGCATCCCCCAGCTTGTCCGACTCCCTTGCGACGAACGTCTCGAATAAGGAGTGATGCGAGAAAAAGTAATTTTTCGCGGGCGGGCCGGTGTCCGGATAATAGACGACCTTCCAGCTCGCGGCCTCGCGCGAGCCGATCTCCCTGCAGATCGCGTCGAGGATCCAGCCGCGCGATTTCTCGTGCACCATGAACGCCCATTCGACGCTTCCGTCTTCGTTTAGCCGTTCCGAATATGGCCCTGCACGGATCGCGCTCGCGCCTGGCGCCTCAGGCTCCTTCACAAATGCCGACAGGCCACCGTAGACGGCCTCCGCGTTTGTGAGGACGGGAACGCCAAGCTGAGCAGCATGGTGTCTGAGGAGCCTCGCGATAGGCGCATTCGGACGTTCAACGACTATCACCGAGCAGTCGCCGAGCAGGTTCCGCATGCCCTTCGGCTTTCCGGAGAAGAATCGTGGAATCAGTCGCGAAGAGCGCAACACGTTCCAGTATCGCGGGTCTGACTGCAGAAGCTGCGTCGACACCAGCAGCTCGTAATCCAATTCCTCATAATGCCTGAGAGCCTTCACGAGTTTGGTGACGGCCCGCAAATTATTGCCCGGCTCAAGAACGATGAGCAGTTTCTGACTCCGGCGCGCACCAGGCTTAGTCTTCGCGGCCGTTATCGCGCTCGTCAGCAAACCGGCCCACATCTTCCCGATCCGCTCCGGCGTGTAGCGGGCAAGTACTCGCTTCGCTTCATTGAGGCGAGCAGGTATCAACCGCTCTCGCTGCGGGCCAAGGCAGGCGCGCAGCGCATCCCGCATTTTGCCAGTAGGGATGGACTCATCGAATTCTGCGACCGCAGAACCTTTGCTTGCGATCACAGGCACGCCGGCGGCAAAGGCCTGGAGAACGCGCGTCGACGATTTGATCTGACAGAAGCCGTCGTCGCCGGTCGTGAGCAGTGCCGCGTCAGCGGCGGCGAGTTCGGCATAAACAGCCGGTGCCGACCAAGGGACATACTGAGTGGGAAAGCCGCAGCCCTGGACCAGAGCGCGATACACCGGCTCGCTGTTGCTGACGACGATGAGCTCGAGCGGGACGTCCTCATTGACGGCGTAAAGTGACTTGAGGCTGGGCCGAAGCGTATAGATGCCGAAGTTGCTGTGGCTGGCGCCATAGTTTCCGAACCAGACGATCCTCTTCCGGCCGGGCGTCGTGCTCGGCGTAGGCGCCGGCAGGCGCGGCGGTAGTGTCCAACCGGTCACGAACTCATAAGTCGCTTGGTAAATGTCCCAGGTCTCCGCTACGTCGGGGACATTGTGGACCTTGAGCCCGGAAACGCCGTTTTCGCGTGCATAGCCCTGGATACGCTCGGCCATTTCGGCGCTCGGCACTGTGACGCCAGCAAGGAACGGCGCCATGCCGAGGAAGCGCAGGAGGTTCACGCCGAACTCATTCTTCACATAGCCGGGCGCGAGCATGTCATCGCAAAAGTCCATGAAGACCGGCACCTGATAGAGGCGCGCCTTCGCCACGACATCGACAACCGCTTGGTCGATGCGCTTGACGATGATGACCGCGTCGAGCTCGGGAATTTTCTTCAGCAGGTCGTAAGCGGACGTGAAATAAATGCTCTGGAAACGCGGAGCTAATACCCGCGCGAAGTGAAAGCACCGGTAGCGGATGCTCGCGGAATCCACCTCCACCGACTTGATCAGCCAGCCGATCCTGTACGGCCGAGTGCGAGCGACATCCTCGCTCACCGGCAGCACCGACGCGCCTTCGAAGTCGAGGGTGACGTCGATGGTCAATGCTACGTCCATCTCAGATATTCCAAGACAAAGGACGCGAGACTGTTCGCCACGCTTCGCACGCTCTCAACGGGACCGATCAGGCGGCAGTAGCCGGCGCCGGCACCCGGAGGTTCGGCACCTTGACCGCGAGCTCTTCGAACACGCAGGCCTGGCATGCACAGTCTGAGACATCGATGTTCCACTGCTGGAAATGAGCGCCGCCGCCGTAGACGATCTGATGGCTGATCGTCTTCGGGTTGGCGTACCAGACGGCGCCGGGCGCGAACTCGATCCTGTGCAGCGGCGTACCGGCCTTGAGCGGCCCGAACCCCTTCAGGCCTGCCGACCGGATGGGAACGCTCGGGGATTCGCCCGGCTTCTTTTTCTTCAGGATCTCCTCGATGTCGGCGGCGCTGTCCCGGCAGATCTCACGAAAGGTAGGGCCGACGTTCCACACCCGCGGGCGGATGTCGAAGTTCAGCACGGCCATCAAAGCCATCTGACCGCATTCCACATCGTATGTGTCGTAATGGAGCGGCTCGTCCGCGGTAATCAGCGGCCGGTAAGACATCGTTCCGCCGTCCTTCAAATCGTAGCCGAACAACATCCGAGTAAGTTCGGTGATGCGCTCGACCGCCGGACTGTAGGCGAGCTTGAAGCTTTCGGTCTCGGGGCGGCCGAAGTTGAAGTTCTCCTTGAACTTGCGGCGGTAGTCCGACAGCCCCTCCCTCAACCCCGTGAGGATGGGCTCGCCCATCACATTGTCGACGACGATGATGCCCGGTTGCGCGTATATGCGCCGCATCTCCTCCTGCTGTTCGGGCGTGGCGAACTCGCTCAGGTCCTCCGGGCATGACATCACCACGATTGGCGTCTCCAGACGCGGATCAATCTCGGCCTTGGTTACTTCGTTCATGGTCGGAACTGCACCCTTGGAATATGATCGCTTCTATCCCTCACGGCAGGTAGCCGCTCGGATCTTCTGCGTCGAATTCGTCATATAGGCTTCGATGCACGATAATCAGCTCGATCGTCGCCTTGCGGGTTAGGAGCTGGTTGAAAATCATGTAGCCTTTGTCCTGCAGCTTCTGCGTCAGCGCCAGGATCCGTGGCAAGTAGGTAAGGGGATTCTCGATCCCCTTAATCTCAAACTCGGTGACGATCTGTTTCGGCCGAATCTCCGTCTCATCCATGATCTGCTCGAGAACGTCGTCCGCGACGCCTTCGACGTCCATCTTGAGGATGTCGATGTGATCGTGGCCATTCTCCGCCAAGAAATCGCCAAGAGTCCGGCAGCGGACGATCTCGTGCTTATCCTTACCGTGGATCGGGTAGAGCGAGGAGTTGAGGACCTTGTCGCTCGTGTACAGCTTCACTTCCGAATCGCGCGAGTAGATGCCCTCATTCTTGAAGACCAGCCGCTGGTCGCCGTGATAGTCGTTCATGAACAGCGCGACGTTGGGCGTTGGGTCGTACATGAAGACCGGGACGCCGAAGAGGTCCGCGGCTTCCACATCGAAGCTGACGTCATTGCCGACCCCAAAGGAATAAATGACCGGCTTGGACCCGGCGCGAACGCGGTGGATGAGATAATTGCCGACTTTGGCGAAATGCACTTCGGATGTCTTGTAGGACTCCGAAAACGCCGCCTGAAACAGCAGCAGCAAGGCTTGATAAACGGGTGACCAATGATGCCCCGCAGGCCTCATCAAGCACAGCCTGAAGACTTCAAGGATGTGCTGATCGCTGAAGCGCTTCCTCAGATAGTCGTTTCGCTGAAGGAAGTCTTCGTCGACGGCACTTTTGAGGCTCAGCTCTGCCCGCTTCAGCAGATCACTGACCTGTCTGTCGACGCTTTGGCTATTGTTCACAAGTTCGGCCATGGCTAGTATCGACCTTAGACCCTCTCGTGGACTTTCAAGAGGTCCGCCGATCATTCTTTTTCAACAGTTTCGCCTTGGGCTGGTAGCGCCCCCGCACTGCGCGGGCAAGGCCGCTGAGCAGCGGACAAGCCGGTTTTCCGACATTGCCTAACAGCCGTCGCTTCCTTAACCCGCGTAGCGAAGCCCTCTGAAGAACATTCCAAATCAGGAGCGCGTAATTGATCCCCTCAACGCAAGATGACGGCCGGTCAGCAAAGGACAAGATGTCGAGCGCGGAGAGCGGCGAAATCTCCGCATCAGGCGAGCAAGACATCAGCGCCCTTCGTGTGGCTCTGCAGGAGCAGCGGCGGGCAAGCACAC
>JACDCV010000145.1 GCA_013817375.1 Sphingomonas sp. | reverse complement strand
AGCCGCTGCCTTGTTCTAATGCTGGGCGGGCGACGAGGAGTGAGATCATGGCGAACGAACGAGACAACGAAGACTCCAACGACCGCAGCGACCGCGAAACCGGCAGCCAGGAAGGCAGCCGCAGTGAATTCGGCCAGCAGGGCCAGCAGCCGACCGGCTCCGAGCGGAGCAAAAGCGACCAGGGTAGCCAAGGCGGCGGCACCGGGAGCGCCGGCGCAAGCGGCGAGACCGGCCAGAGCCAAAGCAGCAGCGGCGGCGCCGACACACTGACCAGCGGCAGCGAAAGCGGCGGTCAGAGCTCGGGCGGCGAGTCCCAGAGCGGCGGCTTCGTCGGCTCGAAGAGCGAGAATAGCGGCGAATATCTGCAGGAAGGCGAAAAGCAGAATTTCGCCGAGCAGGGCCGCGGAGCGCCTGATAGCGAAGACGGCGAGTCCGGCTCCGGCTCCGGCAGCTAACTTCGCCTTCGACTAAGCGATCGCGCCGCGTTCCTTGGCGGGAGCGCGGCGCTTTCTCGTCAGGCGGCGACCTTTTGCAGGAAAGCCGCCTCGCGCTCGATCCAACGGGCAAAGCTCGGCCGGGCGAGTATTCGCCGCGTGTAAGCAGCGGTTTTGGGATATCGACCGGGGTCAATCTCCACCTTGAGGTGCATGAGGTTGGCGAACGGCCCCGCGACCGCGATGTCGGCGAGCGTGAGTTGGTCGCCGACCAGATAGCCGTCACCTTCGGGAGCGACGCTTTCGACATAGGCGAGCATCTTGGGGAGCTCATCGCGCTCGGCTGCATCGGCGGCTTGCGCGTCGCCAGGCCGCTTCAGGAAGATCGGCGCGACGATCCGGTTGAAGAACATTTTGGCGCCGCAGCCTGCGAAGATGGTGTCGGCAAACTCGTCATACCAGATGCACTTGCCGCGAAGCTTTGGGTCGGCGGGAATCAGCGCAGGGTCGGGATATTTCGCCTCCAGATAATGGATGATCGCGCTTGAATCGGCGAGGTGGTAATCGCCGTCGATCAGCGCCGGCATCTTCCCGAACGGGCTGGCCTGGCGGAACTCGGGGCTCTGGTCGCCAATGCCGATTGGGCGAACATCGAGCTCGACGCCCTTCTCTCCGGCACAGGCGAGCACCTTGCGCACATATGGGGACATGGACGCGCCATAGATTATCATGAGCCGATCCTTCCGCTGAACGAACGGCGACATTCCTAGGGCATCCGATAGAAATCGGCGACCCGGTCGAGAGCGAGCGTCAGAACGATCTTACCCGCCCGCGCCGGCCAGCCGAGCGCCGTCTCGGCTTCGCGCATTCCCTCGCCCGAGCAGACCACCCGCCACAATATGTCCGACAGCCCCCGCCCGGCAGCCTCGATTGCGCAATCGAACCGTCTTCGAGCGTCGATTTGCGCGGCGGCAAGGTCCGGCGGCCCGCCCGATCCGCCGCGCTGGCGCCCTACTGGAGCCGCATCCCATTGCATCGTAACCCGCGCCGACAATCCGCCCCGCTCCCAATCGAGGCGCAATTGCTCACCGGCATCGAACTGGCGGCGAGTGACAAAGCCTCGCGCGAACAGCCAGCCCAGCGGTGATTCCGCCGAATTGACGGTCACCGACCGGACAGCCCGTCGCCCCCTTTCCGGAAGAGTCTCGCCGTCGCGACCGATCGCCCGCTCGACCAATATTCTCCCATTTGTCACTCGTCCCATTCGCTTTCTCCAGCCACGCATCGGTTCGCAGGACCCTTGCCACAGCGTCAAAACTGTAGGACAGTTAAAACCGCATTGGTTCGGAGAAAATAGCAATGATAACCAGGATTCGGGAGGTCCGAAGAGCTCGTGGCATGACTCTCGACGAGGTCGCGCAGCGTTGCGAGCCGCCGACAACGCCGCAGACCATCGGCAGGCTGGAAACCGGGACTCGGACTGTATCGCTCGGGTGGCTGAACCGAATCGCACAGGCCCTCGAGGTGGACGCCGGCGACCTCGTCGACAATGGCGAAGCCAGGACCGAGCTTGCCGTGGCTGCGGTGATCGGAGCATCTGGCGCGAGCGCACCCAGACGAAGTGCGATCCTGGTCCCGCCACGCCCCCGTTCGAAGGATGTCGCGGTAACGGTGTCGGCGAGCGTCGGCGACTATCGTGCCGGCGACGAGATCTGGTGCGAAACTCTTTCGCCGGAGGAGTTTGGGCGCGCTCTCAACCGCGACGTGCTGGTGCCCCGGCCCGCGGGACGCTTTCAGTTCGGGCGCCTGATCAACCGCGACGAGGGGAAGCTGCAGCTGCTCCCGCTGGAGGCTGGCGGGCGCCAGCAGGTCGTCACCAATCCGCCATGGATCGCGCTCGCCGTGAAGCTGGTCCGGAGCCTTTAGGCCGATCCGCCTTTCAAGCGGCGATGTTCATGTTCTTCTCCAACCGCACCGGGTGCGTGGGCTCGTTGCTGATCACCGCGATCGGGACGCTTCTGCTGCTATTGGTGATGGGGTGGATTCAGCTCTGACGCTGGCTTGACTGGCCGCGAGCGTTTCCCCACTGATTTAGGTCCGCGGCCGGCCAATCAGCCTCGGGAGCACGGGCGGTTAGCTCAGTTGGTAGAGCATCTCGTTTACACCGAGAGGGTCGGCGGTTCGAGCCCGTCACCGCCCACCAGCGGCCAGAGCGCTGCTCAAACCACCGCCGCCTTGCCGACTTCCGCGAAATAACGACGGAGCGAAATGCTGGCCCCAGGCGAAAGCTCGACGAACACCCGTCGTCCATCGTGCGGATCGGCTCGGCGCATGAACAGGCCGGTGTCGGTCATGCTCTTGAGCCAGCGAAGCGCGGTGGTCGCCGGCACCGAAGCGGCGATGCACAGGCTGGAGACGGGCACCCGAAGCTGGGCGATCTCGGCCTGGAGGAGGTCAAGCAGCATGTCCCAGGCGGGGTCGGCGAACATGTCCTCCGGGAAATAGCGGCCACGCAACCGGCGCGCGCGGATGACTGCGCGAACGGCCTCGACCGACACGTCGGGGACGTCCCCCCCGACAGGTTTTCGAGTCTCCGGTTCGACCGTTGCCGGCGCCGTCGACAGGCGGGCGAGAGTCGCTGCGATCCGGCCGACTTCGTCGCTCAGCTGCCGGAGTCTCTCGGCGCCGGGGTCCCTGGACACGTCATTGGCGCGTTCGGGCGCTGTTGCGATTGCCGAGGCGGTCGCCAGGCCCACCGCCCGGTCCATCGCGTTCCCGTCGATGACAATCTGGGTGGCGGAATTGAACAAGCGTTGACCGACTGTATCGATCATGTCGGACGTCAACGAGAGCACCGCTCCGAACCGGCGGCTCGCAACCGCCTCGGCGACGTCATCGAGAAGCAAGTCCAGTCCCTCGCCGCAATCGCTGTCGACCTCGATCCAGATCGCCGACGCCGACGCCTGCTCGCGGAGCCGCTGACGGGCTTCATCTATGCCGAGCTGGGAACCTATCCGAAGGCCGGAGGCGTGCGCCGTTTCCCGGGCCCGTCGCATCGCGGAGGCGCTGCTGGCAGCGAGAAGCAGCGGTGGCGGACCTGAGTAAGTCAGAGAGTCTTCGGTCATACGCGCGTTCATGGCACCACCCTATGAGATGCAAGAACCGAGCATCAGCGACTTAACGCGCGTTACGGATAAAAGTTAGACTATTTCGGCTCCATAACGGACCAATCTCTCACCGCTTGCAACTATCTGGTCCTATACCGGAAACTACCGGTGAGACCGGTTCCGAGAGGTCAGAATGGAACGTATTGCCGCATTGCGCGCCCAGTGGCTGGCGCGTCTTTCCGACGCGATCGACGATGCGCAGCGCGTGGCCTGGCAATTGCGCACCTCCGACAGCGTGTCGAAGGAGGCGCGCGAGCTGTACAGCAGGCTTGAAGACGCCCGGATCGAGGTCGAGTCCCTGCGCGGTCTTTCCGAAAGGGGCTTGCGGGGCGCCGATCCAGACTGGCTGGGCAAGCTCGGCTGGAGCACTTCGCTCGACCCTCCAGACTAGACTCCGGCCTCCAGACTAGACTCCGGCCACCAGATTAGACTCCGGCGGGAAGCTCACCGCCCCCGGAGAATTGCTCAAGGAAAGATCCGATTGGCGGCGCCTTCCACCCGCCGGTCGCGACAAACCCCCGGTTGAGGAATGCCCGCTTTCCATAGCGAAGCGGCTCGCCGTCCGGTCCGTCGACGAGGCCCCCGGCCGCAAGCAGAACTGCGTGCCCCGCCGCCGTGTCCCACTCGCTGGTCGGAGCGAGGCGCGGATAGATATCAGCTTTGCCTTCCGCGACGATGCAAAGCTTCAGCGACGAACCGATACCGACATAGTCGCACTCGCCAACCGCTTGCGCGAGATAATCCGCGGTCGGCTGGTTGAAGTGGGATTTGGACGCGACCGCAATGATCGGTTTTCCGCGTTCGCGGACCCGGATCGGACGCCGCCCCTCTTCATCCTCCAGCCAGGCACCGTCGCCGACGATTCCGGCATGAAGGGTAGAGCGTGCTGGAGTGAATACCGTCCCAAGCACCGGGCTGCCGTTGGAAATCAGCCCGATGTTGACGGTGTAATCGTCGCCTCCGCGTATGAACTCCTTGGTGCCATCGAGTGGATCGACCAGGAAATAGGTGTCGCCGATCGCCGGGATCCGGCCAGCGGCGACCTCTTCCTCCGCAACGACCGGCACTCCGGGCGCGGCCTTCGCCAAAGCGGCGAGGATGATCAGCTCGGCGGCGCGGTCGGCCTCGGTGACCGGCGACAGATCGTCCTTCTGCTCGACGTCGAAACCGCGGCGGACCAGTTCGAGGATCGCTTCCCCGGCCTCGCGTGACGCGACTGCGATATCCTCGAGAAGCCGGCGCTGATCCAGCAAGTCTCTGTGTGGCGGGCTCATCGTGCCGACCTGTTAGCGCGGCGCCATTCGGATGCCGCCGTCGAGGCGAACGGCTTCCGCG
>JACDCV010000019.1:7666-23563 GCA_013817375.1 Sphingomonas sp. | reverse complement strand
CTGCTGTTCGGATTGGCTGGAGACGACTCTGGCGGAGCTCAAGAGCGTCACCGACCGGCCCATCATCGTCCGCGAGAAGCCGAAGGAAGGCGAGACTGCGGTGCCGCTCCCGACGGCGCTGAAGACGGCGCATGCATTGGTCACCCATTCGTCGAATGTCGCGATTGAGGCGGTATGTCTTGGAGCGCCGGTGTTCGTCGCCCCGACTAGCGCCGCGGCGCCGGTCGGCCGCACCGACCTCTCGCAGATCGAGGAGCCGGTCTATCCGGACCGTGACGCGTGGCTCGCGCACCTGGCTTATAACCAGTATTCGTTCGAGGAGATTCAGGAGGGCCGCGCGTGGAAGATGCTGCTCGAGCTGGAGGAGCGCGAGCTTGCCTAGCAGCCGCGTGCTCCTCCTTGGGCCGGCGCCGAGCCGGATGCCACCGACGCAAGCGCTCGAGATGCTGCGCCCGGCCGAGCTTCCGAAGCTGACGAAGCTCCCGAGGCTGACGAAATGCGTGCTCACGAACACCAAGTTCGCCACGGGAAAAGCGGCCAAGACGTTCAACATCGAAGCCAATTATGAGCCCGAGCCGGTGCAACTGCAGACGCTTGCTGGCTGGTCGGGACTGAAAGAACGATCGGCCGAACAGCTCGCCGACGGACTGGTGCTGTTCGCTTTGCGCGCCGTCATCGATCGGGACGGACCGTTCGGCTATGTTATTCTCCAGCGGCAGGCGGCCGATCTGAGCCAGCGCTGGCCGGCGTTGGAGGAGGAGATTGGCGAACATCTCTACACGGACCTTGGAGACGGAAATACGCTGCTCAATCTGCGCGGCCCTGGCGGTTCGGCTTTCGTCGACGCATTGTGGGAGCTTCACCTGACCGGCGCCGTCTACTGTTTTGACGATTACAGCCTCGCCGCTACTCTGGCCGTGGCTGCCCAGGCGGTGGAATTGAATGGCTAGGAAAATCCCCGCCGACTTCGATCCGGAGCGCTATCGCGCCGAGTACCCGGACGTCGCTCTGTCCGGCCTCGAGCCGGCCGAGCATTATCTGCTGTTCGGGCGGATCATGGGCCGGCGCTCAGCGCCGGCGCGCGAGCTCCCCGTCACACCGGCGCCGGAATCGACGAAAGCAAAGCCGGAGCCGACGAAAGCAAAGCCCGATCCGCCCGAGCCAAATGAGACGCGCCCGGCTGAGAATCCGCTGGCCCCCAAAGAGCGACCGAAGCCGATTATCGACCGTCCGGCGGATTTCGAACCTGAGCAGACCCTGGTCCGCGCCGCACCGCCGAAGCCAGGAGCCGACAAGAACGGGCGGTTCGCGTTGGCTAGGTTGGCCGAGGAAGTCGCGGCCGACGCAGGGCACGGACTGGGGGCATTTAGGCGGATGTTTGGCATCGATGCGGCGAAGAACGCTCCCGCTATCGGGCTGGGCGCCGCTCAGATCCTGCGCGGACCGGCGAGGGTCGAGAATGCTTGGCTCACCGCCGATGGTGTGCTGCGGCTGATGATCGCCGATTACGGCGGCGAAACCGGCGGCTGGACGGTCCGGGCCTACGACGCCGACGCTGCGGAGCCGGCACAACTGCAGCTTCTCGGCCCCGGCGCTTCGCTACCGGAGCGGGGCCCGGTGCTGGTCGAGTTCCAGCTTCGCCACCGGTTGATGCCGCTGCTGCTGGAGATTGCTAATGGTAGCGGTGCGGTCAAGGAGGTCGCGTTGCTGCCCTTCCCGTCGCTGCTGCCCGGCGGACATCACAACGCGGAGCTGAGGGCGCTCCAGAGCGAGGCGAACCCGATGGACGCCTTCTGGTCGCTGTCCGACCTCCTTCTGCGCGAGCTGGTCGGCGAGCCTAACTCATCGGAGCTATCGATCGGCCGGCTTTCGCGGTTTCAGGACGCAGAAGCTGCGACATCGGCCCTCGACGGCGACATCGAGCAGTGGCTGACGGCTGTGTTCGGTTTCCAGCGCTCCGAAGGCGATGGAAAGTCGCTGGCAAGGCGGAATGGCGCCGCCGACCTGCTGCTCCCGTCGGACTGCATTCCCACGATCAGCAGCCTTGTCTCACGATCACTCAGCGGGCGCGGCACCGGCCCTTATTTGGTTGCGGACAGCGAAACTTTGCGCCCCCGCTGGTCCGTAGTTCTGCCTGCCGCGTGGGACGCTAAGGGAACCGCACCCGTGGTCCGGCCATCAGGCCGAGACGGGGCCCCGTCGGTCCACGTCGCCATTGCCTTGCGCGCTCCGCCGGCTCCGAGCCTGTCGACTGGCTCGGCCCGCAAAAAAAGCCGCGCACGCCGCAAGCTCAGCGTCCTGCTCGACGCAACCCATCCAGACCGCAGCAAGGCCGCGGTCGCTGCGCTCAGGACGGCGATCGGGTCCGAACTCGACCTGCTCGTCCGCGTGTCCGGCGAAGAAGCATCGTTTCGCAGCGTGATCGACGGCGCGTGGAAAGTGGTCGATGAAGACCTGCCAGGTGTCGCCGCCCAGGCGAAGCACGATCAGCTGCTGACGATCACCGACCAAGTCGATCTAAGCGACGGTTCGGTGCTCGACACCCTCGCCGGCATGCTCAAAAACAAAAAGGTCGCCTCGGCCAGTTGCCTGCTGCTCCGAGAGGTCTTGCTTAAGAAACAGAAGGTGCTTCAGCCCGCGACCGGCGGTCTGTTCCCGGCCGGCGTCTCGTTTGCCACCTCGCCATCGCTAACGTTTGCCGAGCCTGACGTGCAGCAAGCGCTCCCCGATCTCACGTACCCCGTGGTCGCCAACACGCTTCAGCTGACGCTGTGGCGGACGAGCGCGCTCGCCTCGCTGCCAAGGCCTTCGCGCCCACTGCCGGCAAGCGCCAGCGACATCAGCATCGGTCTCGCGCTCGCGGAACGCGGTTTGGTCAGCCTCTGCACGACGAAGGTCAGCGCCAGGCTCAACGGCGATTATGAGCCGCGCGACGCCATCGATCCGATCGGCCAAAGCCGCCTTTCGCCGCAGGACTGGCAGCAGCTGTTGGGGTGCGTAACCCTGCTGCGACAAATGTTCTGATGGCCGCCGCGCTGCCGCAGGCTCGCGCCGGAGATCGGAAACGCGTCGTCTTCCTGCTTAACCTCCTGCAGGACCTGAACATCGTCCGCGGCCTCGTCTACCTCACGGCGCGCGAGACCGACGCCGACATCCTGCTGGTCGTTTCCCACGGCTTTCTAAAGCGCGATCGGCTGAACGGCTGGCAGAGCGAAGTTGCGGTGCTGGCGGCGGACACCAACGCGAGCATCTTCCTCTACGGCTCACCCACCGAAGCCACCGCCGCGCTCAAAGGCGGCGCAGGCATCATCTTTGCCGGTAGCGAATCGAGCCTTCTCGCCCATTGGGAAACTTCGGACGTCTTCCGCGCCGCGCCGCCCGGCTATGTCCGGGTGACGCTGCAGCACGGGATCGAATGCATCGGCTTTCTGCAAAGCCGCGAACACGTGATGAGTCATGGGCGCAACGTGTCGTTCGGCGCGGATATCGTCTGCGGCTGGATGGAGCTTCCGGCGCTCACGTCGATGGTCGCTTCGGAGCGCGCCAAGCTCGTCGTGACGGGCCCGCCGACGCTGCTGCAGCCGCCCGGCGGCTTTCCCGCCGAGACGCAAACAACCGGCCTCGTTTGCGAAAATATGCACTCGGTGCGCCTGCGCGCCTCCGGCGACCACAAGGCCGCCTTTATGGACATCTTCTTCGCCTTCGCGGCCGCACTGGCTGCGCGAGGCGAGGGCGTAACGCTGCGCCCGCACCCGGGCGGACAATATGTGCTGAAGAACAATGTTGCGCTCCCCGCCAACGTCGAACTTAATAATCGGCCGATCTTCGATGTGAACCTCAAGGCCTACCGCTTCGGCATATCGGCGCCGTCGACCATCGTGCTCGACATGGTGCTTGCCGGCATTCCTGTCGGCGTCTGGCGCGATCCGGCCGGTGTTATGGACGCGAGCACCTATGATGGGCTGACCGCGATCAGCACGCTCGACGATTGGCTGGCATTTGAGCGCGATATCGTGCTCCGGCCCGACATGATCCTCGAGCGGCAGCGGCTGTTTCTGGAGCGGCTGCGGATGCCGATCAAACCGGCCGAGATCTACAACCGCTTCGCGCGGCTGATCGTCGGCCTGCTGAGCGGCGTAAAGCGGGCCAGTGCGGCACCCGCTGACGGGCCGAAGCCGCGTCCGGCGGCCCTCTCCGGCGAGAAGCTCATGCAGGTACCTGCATGAAGCGCGCGCTGATCGTCGTAGATAGCCGGGGCGGGCGTACTGCGACGCAGGAGATCAGCTTCGCACAGCCGTTCGAAGGCGCCGGCGCAAGTCCGTTCCAGATTGCGTTCGCCGTCGATGACGACGGCGGCGGCGCCATCGAACGGGGGTTCGAAGCCGAAGAGCCGGATCTGCTCGTGCTCTCGCGCTACACGGCGGCAAACGGGATCAACTGGATCGCCCGGGCGCGCGCCGCGGGTATACCCGCCGTCTTCCACATCGACGACGATTTGCTTGCCGTCCCGATGAGCCTAGGGCCGAGCAAGTTCAAAGCCTATAACGACCCAGCGCGGCTGGCGGCGCTTCGCGCCAACATCGAGCAAAGCGACATTTGCTACGTCTCGACGCCCGAACTCGCAAAGCGCTTTGCTGAACGTGGCATACAGGCACCAATCGTCGCCGGCGACATCTACTGCTCCGTGCTCGAGGAAGAGGTCGGAGCCCTCGTTCCTCCGGCCATAGGACCGGTCATTGGCTATATGGGGACGGGCGGACATTCGGCCGATCTCGCGATGATTCTGCCCGCGATCGGCGAGCTGATGAATCAGGTGCCGAGCCTCAATTTCGAGTTGTTCGGCACGATCAAGATGCCGACTGAGCTCGCCGCCTTCGGCCCACGCGTGCGACACCTGCCCCCGGTCGCCGATTATGCCGAGTTCCGATCGCACCTGCGCTCGCTTGGCTGGTGGGTCGGCCTCGCCCCCCTCGAAAACAATCCCTTCAATCGCTGCAAGGCGGATACGAAATGGGTCGAATATAGCCTCGCCGAAATGGCGGTCGTCGCGTCGAACCTGCCCGTTTATCACCGCGCCTGCGCCGACGGCTGCGGTATCCTTGCCGCTACGACCGACGAGTGGGTGCGCGGCGTTGCCGACCTGCTCTACCGTCCCGACGCGCGCCAGCGCATGACCGGTGCGGCCCAGGCGAAGCTTCGCGCAAGCTACAGCCGGGACAAGCTGCGGGCACAGGTGCTTCAGCTGTTCGAACAGGCGTTCCGCGCGAAGCGGCAGTGACGCGCGTCAGGCTGCGGGTCCCCGTCGGGCGAAAGCGGGCGTTGCCGTTTGAAATTGATGAAGGCACAACGGCAAGGTGAATTCTGCCCCCCCTTTGAAAAATGTGCAGGACGAGCGCCCAAGCGCATCAGTACCGCTGTGACCGTGGGCAAGCAGTTTCGTAGGGACTACTTTGTGCGTCCCGATGGGTCGGATTCCAACGAAGGTTTCCGAGACGCGCCGTCCGGTGCATTCCGCACTATTCAACGGGCAGTCGATGCAGCATATTCGGTTTCAACCTTGCCGACCTCTTCGGTGACTGTTCACATAGCTCATGGCTGTTACTCCGGCGGGATTGCAGTTTCCGGATTACTGCCGGCGAAACCGGATAAGAACGGTTTCATGATCCGATTTATCGGTGACGAGCAGCATCCGAGCAATGTGGAAATGGAGGCTGTTGGGGTCGTGCCGTGCGCTGTTCGGACGGGGCTTCCATACTCATAGCGGGCATGACTTTGCGAACTCGCGAAGCGGGCAATATTCTCACCGCGAAACGGCGAGGAACAATTGCCCACCGACACTGCATTTTCGGATCTGCTGCGGCGGAAACTATCAGCGCGCATCGTTATGCCGAAGTGTATGCTCTTGGCCCCACCATCGTTGTAGGCGGCAGTTTGGCGTTCGTGCACGCGACATCTCGGAGCATGATCAGTTTCTATCGACAGACAATCTCCTTCGCGGAGGGAGTTCATTTCTCCACGTACCTGTGGGGTGTGAAGGACGCCACTGTGAGCCTCGATTACAGCCGGATCGTCGGGCACGCGACAGGTGACATCAGCGTACACATCAATGGCGTTCTCAATCTTATTCGCGCTGAGGGCGAATGGAGAGGTGGAACAGAGCCGCGGGTCTTAGACGGCGGCGTTATTGCAACTGATCAAGTGCTGACTTCGTCGCACCCAATAGAAAAATTGAAGAGAGTTTTTTCGAATTGTCGACCGCTCTTCCAGTTTCTCCGCGGCAGAAAGTAACCCGAGCAGCTAAGGCGGGCACTCAGAGCCAATCCTACCCTAGAGGTCACTCGAGGGGTTCAGAGTAATGCCGATCTAAGGCGAGGTGCCGCGTTGCAAGTACTGCACGAGCGAGTCCCGCCGCATTGTCCGCACCGCCAGCAATGGCTTTCAGTACGTCGCAGTAGAGCCGATCCTCTTCACGGTGAGCCTCCTCTTGCATGTCGGCAATCTCATCGATCTCAGCGACTCGTTGCCGCACCTCGTCTTCCGTCATTCGACGTCCTCTCATCTCACCGCACCCCAAGCTGCCCTCTCGCCGCAATGGCCGCAATAGATAAGGACAGATCGGCGCTTCGCGTGCTAAGGCAGGAATGACTCAGGGAACGGTAATCGGGAGCGCCGCCGCTTCACAGAAAGCGGAGGCTATTCTGCCAAGCACAACTGCGGGCATCGCTGTCGCCTTCGCTGTGGGTAGTAAGGCTCGTGTACGCTTCGCAGACTGGCAGCGGCCCGGGTGCTTATCGAATGTGCTTCTTCACGGCTGAAAGGTCTCAGTAATGCTCCCAGAGAACCCGGCCGTATGATCGAGATCGGAGAGCTCTTCTATCCCGTTGGCGAGAAACACTTCACGCGGTACGCCGACGCGATCGACGACTACGGAAAAGAGGATCGGGAGGCGGCGTACCGTTACGTAAAGCGTTGGAGGCGAGCGCTCGATGTAGGTGCGAATGTCGGTATTTTCTCTCGCGACTTTGCAACCAGATTTGAGGAAGTTGTCGCATTTGAGCCCATGCCAGCGACGAGGGATTGTCTCTCTCTGAATATCCCGCCGAACGTACGCGTCGAGCCGTTCGCGATAGCCAACAAACCTGGCGCGTTAAGAATGTGCCGCACCAAGAACACCGGGGCGGCCTTCATCTGCAATCATCCAAAGGTCATCACCCCAGAATTCTCTCCGGACGCCTACAAAATCATTAAGGTTAGAGTGAGAAACATCGATGGGTTCCACTTCGATGCCGTGGACCTCATCAAACTAGACATTCAAGGCGCCGAGCACTTGGCTCTGCTTGGAGCGCGCGAAACGATCCTTCGGCATCGGCCGGTGATTATGGTTGAGGAAAAGGCCTTCAGCGATGCACACGCCGATGCCATTAAAATGACCTCCAAGCTTCTAAGAAAATCCTTTGGGATGACGGCTAAAGAGAAAGTTCAGACAGATCGTGTATATGTCTTTGAGGATTAAGCATCGCCGCAACGGCTGCATCTACCGATAGCGGCCGCCACGCCCACCCGGGCGCGTGCCGTGTCGGCTTATGGGATGGCAAAGGCTGATGCCTCGATCGATTGAACCGTCTTCTTTTGCAGCTCCGCAGTCCGCCTTTTAGGGAAACAAGCGACGTGCATGTGATGAGGTCGCTGAGGCGGCTTGGGCACCTAGCCGCCAATTCCCAGGCGCGTCCGGGCTGCTAACAACCCTGCCTGTTCGAGTAACTGCAAAGTCCGCCCCACGTCCATGACATACTCGCCTGCCTCACCGTGGCGCTGCATCGATTTGATGTAATACGACCTATGCCGCTTGACCCCGTCGACCAGCAAATAATGTTCGAACCCTCGCCCCCAATTCAAGATTGCCAAGGTTCCGGAGGAGCGAGAAAATAGCGCGGTATGCAGGGCGGATCCGACCATCCCGACGATCAGGGGCGCCTGCTCAAACAGCGAAATCTGTTCCCGGAGCGACAACATCTCGGGCCGAACCACGTCGAAGCCTCGACTCGATAATTGGGCTTCCAATTCCGGTTCTGCGTCGCTCTTGCGCAAATCATCCGACAAGGCGCTCCGGGTCAGGTAGACTGGCCGGCGCCAAGTTCGCTGGCTGGTTCCGTCCAAGGCTTCTGCAACTGCCGTGTGCGGCTCGTCGGCGACCGAATACGCCTTCCACCGATATTCGATCGCAGTTCCCGGGCACACGACCTCGCGGAAGATTGTCGGTTTATCCACCCGGAGGGTGCGCGGGGTCAGGTCGAGCGCAGCGATCACATCGGTGCCGTACGCGGGCGGTTGCCGCCATTTGCCTGGGCTGGTGAACAGGATAGGCAGTGTCGGGAAAAGGTGGCGGGCCCACAGACGCGACATGCTCTCGATGATGAAATGCCCATAATGCTTCATCAAATGGCCGCCAAAGAGCATTGTCTCGTGAACCGGCTCAAGGCGCTCGGGAATGCAAACCTGCCCACGATCGCCCTTGTACAGTTTCTCTCTCAGTATCGGCGGTGCGCCGTGAGAAATCATTCTGACGGCGGCCTCCTCGATGCGGCGCCCGCTGGTGTCATAGAGCCCGGGAAGGCCCGGCAGGGCAACGGCGTCGTTCAACTTGTAAATGGCGGGACGCGA
The DNA here is from genome assembly GCA_013817375.1 of Sphingomonas sp. Classification (GTDB taxonomy): domain Bacteria; phylum Pseudomonadota; class Alphaproteobacteria; order Sphingomonadales; family Sphingomonadaceae; genus Sphingomicrobium. The sequence goes on along the minus strand of JACDCV010000019.1, from coordinate 14,902 downwards.
GGCATCAGGGGTGCTTACGACCTTCCTCAGCCTGTCTTCGACTTCTCCTGCCTCGAATCCGTAGAAAAATCGTTCGGCCACCTGTCTAGTGCCCCTTCGGCTGAGAGCGACGCGGAAGAAAGTACCGGATCAGCGGCTGCCTGGTGACAAGTTTACGTCTTCGCCTACGCCAGCTGTCAGTTGGTGGTACCTGTCGCTGTACGCCCTCGCTTCAGACCCCCGCCCCAAATGCTTGAGGACTTTCGCCATCAGCTTGTACGGGCCCGGAGTATCCGGCAAATCCTCGATGGCTGCTCTCGCCGCCGGCTCAGCCTCCATCCACATGGAAAGTTTCGCGTAGGATTTGGCCAAGGTGTAGGCGACATTATATTGCCTGCCACCGAGGTCCATCGCCGCTTGCAGCTCCCGAGCTGCCTCCTGCCATCTTTGTCGCCGATACAGCGCATCGCCCCACTGAACGTGAGGAAGTACTTCACTGTGGTCGATCTGGACCGCTTGCTCGAACAGGTCGTCCGCTCGCTCGAATTCGCCGGAACTAAACAGCTCATTAGCTTGCTTTGCGAGCTTTAGCGCCTCAACCCGTGCAGCATCGATCGAAGGTCTAGGCTCGGTCCCATCAACCCGTGCAGCATAGGCATTTTCCATTCGAAGAACGTTCAGCCGGACCACCTCCGTGGAAACATGCGCTCGGTCTTCACGCCACGCGAGCGAGTGGTCTGACAAAGTCACGCTTTCGAACGTTGGAAGATAATCTACGCGCGGGTTCTCGCGACAAAACGCCTCACCGGCGGCGCGCTGAACAGACTTCGAATAGCAATTCGCGACCATCGCATCATGTTCGGTGAACGTCGAACTCAATGCAACTGGCGACACGGTGAGAAGCATTCGAAAGTCAGGATGGCCGTACTGCTCCAAAAGCCGGAACATGTCGCGCAGGGAAGCTAGCAGCTGGTTATACTCTAGCACATGATGCTCGAAGCGGGCGGGAAAGCGTTCCGCTGTCGCCGGCAATGGCATCGTGTTCGTGTAAAGGCCTAGCTTTGTATCGTACCATGCCTCGGCCAAGCCGAGGGTGACGATCACGACCTTCGCGTCTTTGACCATGCGCATGTAGCTGGAAACCGCCCGGCGGACGCCGAGCGCGGTCTCGAACTTTGTAGGGAGCAGCCCCGGCGCGAGCTGCATGTCCAGATACCTATCGTTCTTCACCTCGACGATCGACTCAATGGGGAATTCGGCCCCTGGTTCGAGCGCCCAGCGCAGCTCGTTCACAATGGATTGAGCGACGAATTTGTTAAGTGTGTTCAACCTGACGGTCACGCCCTCGTCTCGGCAGATCTGTTCGAAGCGGCTAATCGCTACATTGAAACCCCCCACAAGCAGATGCTGTTCGACGTTTCGCGCGAAACACGATCCAATGGTGAAGATCAGATCATCAGGGCGGATTGAAAAGCTTGGCTGAAGAGCGGGTAGGCAGAAGGGATGGAGCCGCGCATCCTGCGACGCTTGATCACGTGGCCAGCGTGAAAGCGGTGACGCGTTGTTCCGAAGCGCCTCCTCGTAGTTAAGCTTTGCGAGAGGAGAAGGCTCTTGAGGCTGACGCTCGTCAGTCGCCGGCGATGCTTGAACTCGAGCCGCCAATTCGATTCCCCGTGCTACGTACCTAAATGAACAAAGCGGGTTAGTCCTGCCGGCCGGACCGACTTAACACCTGTTCGCTTCTAAACGCAGACAATCAATGATCTGTAGCGGATCCCTACCTATTCCGCTCAGCTTACTCACGGCGCGGGTCGACGCAACCCCATCAAGCTATGCCCTGTCTCAGCCTCTTGAGGTTTTCGGAATGCCTACGAAAGTGGAGGTTTTGCGCGGCCGCGGCGCATTGAAACCGGCTTCGCGAGTTTCCCCGGTCAGCTGCAGGTTCGTCCTTGCTGCTACCCCGGCACTCATTCAGGCCGCCGCTGCTTTCGCCTGCATCTCCTGATGAACCGCTTCGACCTGTCTGTTGAATCTGCGGTCTGGGCTCGCCATCGTGGAAACCTTCACGAACCACATATAAACTAAAGCTGCCTCGCCGTAGTATATCTGGTGCGAAATCAACCTCGATTCGCCGAGCCATACCTCGCCAGGTTCGAATGCAACGCGGTGACGCGGTTCGCTGTCCATCCACGTGTTCGCTGTTCCGCCCAGCACCGAACCAGCGATGTGATTGAGCATCAGATTGGGATCCTTGCCGGCGAAACGACCAAGGTCATGCTCGTGATAATGGTCGCGCGCCCAATCGGTGAACCGATGGCTCACGCTCCAGATTCGGGGCCGACTATCGAGATTGGCAAAAACTCGCGCCTGGTGAAAATCGTCGTCGATCGAGTGATTGTCCCAGTGCAGGTTCTCGAAGAGGGTGCGCGTGAGACGTACGCTGGGGACGAAGCGAAATGGCTCATAATGGGGGAAGCAAATGTCAAAGATTCTTAGTGCCTCGTCATGCGAGTAGCGTAACGCGCGCGCGGCTCGCTCGAATGTCTCGAGGTCACCGTGACAAAGCGTGTCATAGATCGCCTGTCGGATTGGATCCCGAAAGATCAGCTTGCCATTGATTTCTTCCGGCGGCTTCCCTTCGAAGAAATAGGGAGCGGTCAGTTTCTTCAACTTTCGCCGGAGTTCCGCATCGGATATCGACTCGGTGGATTTCGAAAGAGCGGCGAGGGCCTTCCAGTCGAATTCAAGCCGATAATCTTTGATTAATATTAGATGCCCCTCCTCGAACAGATCGGCGATGCCGCCTCTGTCAGCAATTTCCTCGAGCGACATCTCTACGATGTAGTCAGGAACATTAGGATGACGTTCAATCAGAGCCATAAATCACATGTCACTTCTGCAAGAGCAGTTTGAAAGGAAACTTGGAGCGCTTCACTGCATTTCGGCAACCATTTGCGCCTTGCTCTCGAATTGCTCACCGATCGTCTCCTTGTACCGGAAGTACACCTCTTCGAAGTCATCGTGCTCTTCAATGCCGCCGTCTCGAAACAGCAGGAATCGGTGGCAATTTCCCTTCAAGTACCTGTGGCTGTGGGACACGATCAGCATCGCCTTGTCAGAGCGCTTTTCGAATAGTTCGACGCGGCAGCGCTCGCGAAACCTTTGGTCGCCGACCGCCATGACTTCATCGATGAGGTAGCAGTCGAAATCGATGGTCATGGAAACGGCAAAGGCAAGCCGCGCTCGCATTCCTGAGGAGTAATTCCTGATCGGCTCGTACAAGTACAATCCAAGCTCCGAAAACTCCTTGACGAACTGGATCCTCGGCTCAAAATCGACGCCGTAGATGCGACAGATGAAGCGCAGATTGTCGGCTCCCGTCAGGTTGTTTGAAAACCCACCTGTAAACGCTAGAGGCCAAGAAACCGACATGTGTCGTTCTATTGTACCCAAAGTAGGTGGCTCGGCGCCGCTTATGAGGCGGACCAGCGTCGACTTGCCGGCACCGTTGCTGCCCAAGATGCCGACCCGTTCGCCCGGTTGGATGATCAGGTTGATGTTGTCCAAGATCCGCCGCGGGCCCGCAGCCGTGTCGTAATCCTTGCAGACATTGGTGAGTTTGATCATTCTTCAGCTAAATCCGTACCCACTTGCCGCACCAGGCTTAGCCCGCTGAATGTCAGCAAGAGATTCACGCTAACGACGTAAAATAAATCGTAGTGGGCGCGGAACAGCGAACCGAACCAGCCCTCACGCAGATACTCGAGCATATTGAGCATCGGCAACCACAAAAGGATTTCGCGCACGTATGGCGGGAGAGTATCCGCAAGGAAAAAAACGCCCGAACAAATCATCAGGATGAAGGAGATAGGGCGCCACAGGGGTTCGACGATATCAGATTTTTCGGAGAGGCCGCCAATCGTCCAGGCGAGGCCGATTCCAAACCAACCGAAGAGCAGCCACCCCCAAAAGACCTGCAGCACGTCCTCCGGCGCAGGGACCCACCCCATCGCGTATGATCCGATCGACAGCGCGACGAAGGCAGTCGTATACGCTAAGAACTCGAGGATAACGCGCGAAATGTACACATCGAAAATGGTCACAGGCTTGTGATGGAGCAGCGCTAGATTGGCTCTGTGCGCGCCGATGCACCGACTGGCCATGTTGCGCCAGAGCAGCATCGACGTCCAGCCGGTGAGGGCAAAAGCGACAATGGGGATGTTCAGCGAAAAGCCCTGCTGTTTGAGAGCGAGCCGGAGTGCTACCATCACTCCCACGAACAGCATCGGCTCGACAAACAGCCACAGAAACCCAATATTGTTCCGGCCGTAGCGAGTTAACAGCTCGCGAAGCAGCAGCGCGCCAATGACGCGGCGCATCACGGTCCATTCAGAATCGCGGAGCAGCAGTCCGGTCGAGCTGCGATCGTTACTGGGCATGCTCTTTCACGCCCGCCAGCAGCATGCGGAGGATGCCGTACGCAAGCAGGGAAAGCGCAAGCGTAGCCAAAATTGCTCTCAGCCGGTGGGGTTCCATCGGCGCGTCCGGAAGATTGGGCTCCACGATCCGCTCAAGGTACGCCTGCTTCTTTTGCGCTTCGTTACGGGCTTGCTCAAGCGATGCCATAGCTGCTGTGAGCTGCTTGTTGGCGAATTCGTTTTCCATGACCAGGCGCTCGTACCGCACGGCGCTGTTGGCAAGCGACCGGTTGCTCCCGGTCATTTTTCCGAGCTCACTGGCGATCTCCTGCTGAATGAGACCGATCTGGCTGCCAAGAACTGGAACGCGAGGATTATCTGGCGCGTAACGCCGCACCTGAGCCAACTCCGCCCTGGTCGTAATTAGCTGATCCTGAAGCTTGGAAACCATCTGCATCTGCACTTCAGCTTGCTTTACTGGGTCTAGCACGCCGGACTGATTCCGATATGCTGCGAGAGCGGCGCCCGCGCCTTGAGCCTGCGCCTTCGCCGCGGCGACTTCGTCCAGCGCATAACTTACCAGGTCACGCCGGCCACGCTCATTAAGCTGATTGACGGTCTGCTCGGACATTTCCAGAAGCTGCGCGTTGAAACGACGCGCGTCCGAGGGGTCGTAAGCGCGGATCGTTAGCGTCGTTATTGATGTGACGGCGTCGCTCTGAACTGTCACTTTCTTCCTGAAGTACTGGTACAAGTCTTCGAACGAGTCAGACATTCCAAACGCATTGAAACGCTGGAAAACTAGGATTTCCGGACGGGTATAGGCCCGCTCGACGGCGTCATTTCGGTTTAGCGCGCGAAGAGCGTCTCGTGACGCAGCGAATGATTGCGCTGCATAGACCTCATCGGTTCCCTTCGTGAACCCTGCTCCTTGCAGAATTCCTCCCAGCAGCGAAGGCGTCGCTTTCTCTGGATTTCGAACGACAAAACTGGATTCCGAAATATACACAGGAGAAGCCAGGAAGCCGAAATATACGATAGCAGCAAGCACAGGCGCAAGGACGACCAGCAGGAACAGCCTGTCAGGCCTTGGGAAGCGCTTCCGGCGATTGATCGGTGAATCCGCCACGATCCTGTCATCGACGGCTGGAGAAGTCCGAGGTATTGGCAAAATTTCCATAATGTGCTCAGTTGGTTGGCGCCGGATTTACAAATCGGCTGGTCCTGCTGAATGCGCTTTGAACGGTTGGTCGCGCCTCTGCCCTGTATGTCAGCGGTTGGCAAGTCATGCCAGGAAGGTGTTCATCATTGAGCAATCAGCCCCGGGCCTCTAATGGCATCCAAACGTCATGGGATTATATCATTGCAAGAGCATCTGACCAAATGCGGGCCGAAAGCGCTTATTCGCGCTGCCGCGCCGCTCCTTCTCCTGTCACTTGCCTCGTGCGCATCTTTCGGGGCCACTGGCCCCAGCGCCTCTGCCATCAACAAGGCCGACGGAGTTATGGTCGCCAACGCTCCGATCAAGGTTGTCGAGGTTACTGACTTGGTCGCACGCCGCGTGGCTGCAGCGCACCAGATGCTGCCGTTTTCACAAACTGTTGGCGATGCCGCTCCAATCGAAACAGTGATTGGGCCCGGCGATGTGCTGCAAATCACGATTTGGGAGGCGCCCCCGGCCGTGCTGTTCGGCGGCAATGCCTCGTTCGGATCGAGCGGGACCGGCGTTCCCGGCGGAGTAGTTCAACAAAACTCTACCATACCTCAGATCATGGTAGACGAGCGCGGCCAAATCCGGCTCCCGTTCGCCGGATCGATTGATGCAGCTGGCCGAACACCGTCTCAGGTCGAACGCGAGATCAAATCGCGCCTCGCCAGGATGGCGCACCTTCCACAGGTTGCGGTTCAAATCGCTACCAATGCGAGTGCTACTGTAGCGGTAGTCGGGGAGGTACGGAGCGGAGGCCGAGTGCCGATCATTCCGGGAGGCGGACGCCTGCTCGACATAATTGCAGGCGCGGGTGGAGTAGCTCAGCCCGTCGATAAGGTTACGGTACAAGTCGCGCGCGGCGGGAAAGTCGCTAACCTTCCCCTGCAGACCGTTCTTACCGACCCAGCTCAAAATATCCGTCTGGCGCCGGGCGACGTTGTGACGGTGCTCCACGAGCAGTTCAGCTTCGTTGCGCTCGGGGCAACGAGCACGAGCGCAGAGATCCCGTTCGAAAGCACCGGCATCACTCTCGCCCAAGCCTTGGGCCGGATGGGAGGCTTGAAGGAGGATCGGGCAAACGCGCGGGCAGCGTTCATCTTCCGCTTCGAAGACTCTGCCGCAGTAGATCTTGCGGTGGCTGCTGTCTCACCCAGAACGCCGGATGGTCGTATTCCGGTGATTTACCGGGCTGACCTTCGAAATCCCACGACCTTCTTCGCTGCCCAGCATTTCCCCATGCGCGACGACGACATCCTCTATGTGTCAACGGCGCCGGCGTCGGATTTGCAGCGGTTCGTGGGAATCCTCTCGTCGATGGCGTTTACATTCATCGGGTTGGGAGAGGCGATTCCGCGGGTCACTCCATGAGGCAACGTTCTCAGGGCCAAGCCGAATCCCATTGCGGATGAGACGCTTCCAATCCGTTGAGCGGTCTCAGAACATGCCTTCTGAGACGTGATTGAACTGCTTCGCCGGTAAGAGCATCCAGTGATTCCCCGCCAGTATCTGCTCGACGTATCCCGCCTGATCTGGCGTCGTTGGAGCGGGCGCTTGCCGACTGGAATCGACCGGGTGTGCCTCGAATATGTCGAGCACTTCGGTTCGCGTTCCCAGGCTGTGGTCCAGTTC
>JACDCV010000019.1:0-7656 GCA_013817375.1 Sphingomonas sp. | reverse complement strand
GATTCCGACCGGCTCTTCACGCTGATTCGAAACGGCGCTGCCGGGTGGCGCTGGCCGCTGATCGCCATTGCTCCGGGCGCTTGGGCGAGGTCGAGCCGCAGGCCGCCTCGGCAGGGAATGACGTACGTGAACGTCGGCCACACTGGCCTCGACCAGAACCGAATGTTGGAGTGGATCGCACAAAATGGCGTCCGGGCCGTCTACCTGATCCACGACCTCATCCCGATCACCCACCCGCAGTACTGCCGGCCCGGCGAATCTGCGAAGCACAAGCTGCGGATGCGCCACGCTCTGAGCAGCGCCGCCGGTCTGGTCTGCAATTCTGAGGCTACCCGTGATGCGCTTGCCGAATTCGCGTCCGAGTTGGACCTATCTATGCCGCCGGACATCGTCGCCTGGATCAGCGGCCCTCGCCTGCCGGCGGGAGTGGTTCCGAGGACGCTGGAGCGACCCTATTTCGTGACGCTCGGGACCATTGAGGCTCGCAAAAACCACATCTTGCTCCTGAAGATCTGGCAGTCACTGGCAGCTACGATGGGGAACGAAGCACCCATTCTGGTGATCATCGGCCAGCGCGGGTGGGAGGCCGAAACGACCATCGCGATGCTTGATCAAGGGCAGGAACTTGAAGGTCACGTCCGTGAGCTCGGGCGCTGCGACGACGAGGAGCTTGCCGGCTGGCTCAACGGCGCCAGAGCGCTGCTGATGCCGTCGTTCGTGGAAGGATTCGGCTTGCCCATTATCGAAGCGTTGCAGCTTGGGACGCCGGTCATTGCCAGTGACCTGCCAGTCTATCGCGAGATCGTCGGCGACATTCCCACTTACCTCGATCCGCTCGACGGTTCGGGGTGGGACCGGGCGATCAGGAATTTCACGGGCAATGACCGCGAGCGGACGCGGCAGCTACGGGCGGCAACGCGCTATCGAGCGCCGAATTGGCAAAGTCACTTCGCCCGCGTTGAAGATTGGCTAAGCCGGCTCTAGCGGTCTTGCAACTCTGCGACAGTCGTCTAAGCGGCCCGGAACAGGTTCAATCGCGGGATCAGCAGTGGAATTTCGTAAGTTCGATCTCGAAGGCCCCTTGGAAATAATCCCCCGGAAGAGCGAGGACGAACGGGGCTATTTCTCGGAAGTGTTCCGTCTCAGCACCTTTGCTGAGCGCGCGGCGCCGACGACATTTGTGCAGGACAATCAATCACTGAGTATCCGCGCAGGAACTATTCGCGGTATCCATTTCCAATCCCACCCGGAAGCGCAGGGAAAGCTTGTGCGCTGCCTGTCCGGGCGATTGGTCGATGTGGCGGTGGACCTCCGCCATGAGTCACCCACGTTCGGAAAGTACGTTTCGGTGGTGCTCTCTCCGGACGAGACCAACCAGCTGTGGATCCCGGTTGGCTTCGGCCACGCTTTCTGCACGCTGGAGCCGGACTCGGTGATCAGCTATCGGGTGACAAGCTATTACAGCCCGGAACATGACAAAGGCGTTGCCTGGAATGATCCGGACATTGCGATCGATTGGCCTGCGATTGCCGACCCCACGACCTTGTCGGCCAAGGATCGCAAGCAGCCTTCGCTTGCAGAACTGCCCGCCTATTTTGCTGTGAAAGGCGCATAATGCGCGTTCTGGTGACAGGAGGCGCGGGTTTCATCGGCTCGGCTCTCGTTCGCTATTTGGTGCTCGAGAAGGGATACGACGTGCTGAACGTCGATGCCCTGACTTACGCGGGTTACTTGCCGTCGCTGCGAGCCGTCGAAGACAAGCCGAACTATCGGTTTCTGCACGCCAACATCTGCGACCGCCCTGCAATGGAGCAGGCGGTCGCCGATTTCCGCCCCGACCGGATCATGCACCTCGCAGCCGAGAGTCACGTCGACCGATCGATCACGGGGGCTGCCGATTTCATCCAGACGAATGTGATTGGCACATTCACCCTGCTGGAGACCGCGCGGAACTATTGGGCAGCGCTGAAGGGCGCCCGCAAGGAGCGCTTCCGGTTCCTCCACGTCTCCACCGACGAGGTTTACGGCTCGCTCGGCGACGAGGGGCTCTTCACTGAAGAAACGCCTTACGACCCGAGCTCTCCATATTCGGCCTCGAAAGCGTCTTCTGACCACCTGACGAAGGCCTGGCAGCGAACCTACGGCTTGCCGGTCGTGGTTTCCAATTGCTCGAACAATTACGGGCCCTACCATTTTCCAGAGAAGCTGGTCCCGCTGACCATCCTGAACGCCCTCGCCGGTGAGCGCCTGCCGGTCTACGGCAAGGGCGAGAATGTTCGCGATTGGCTTTACGTCGAAGACCACGCCCGCGCTCTCGACCTGGTCGCCGAACGGGGCCGGATCGGCGAGACCTACAATGTCGGCGGTCGCAACGAACGCCGCAACATCGATGTCGTGCGGCAGATCTGCGAAGTCCTCGACCGCCTGGCGCCTGCGAATCGCCCACGCGAAGAGCTCATCGAATTCGTCACCGACCGGCCCGGCCATGACGCTCGCTACGCTATCGACGCGTCGAAGCTGGAGAACGAACTCGGCTGGCAGGCCCACGAGAATTTCGACACCGGGATCGAGAAGACGGTTCGCTGGTACCTGGCCAACGAATGGTGGTGGCGGCCGCTTCGAGAGCGCTATTCAGGGCAGCGGCTGGGCCTGGTGAAAAGCGCGAACGGCTGATGCGAATCGTCGTCACCGGCCGTGAGGGACAGCTCGTCAGGTCGCTCCTCGAGAAGGGCCGGCAGGGAGGGCATGAAATCGTGCCGGTTGGGCGGCCCGAACTGGACCTGGCCGGGGATCCCGATTCAATTATCGCCGCGATCAGGTCGGCGCGGCCGGAGGTGGTCGTTTCGGCCGCAGCCTACACGCAAGTCGACAAGGCCGAGAGCGAGCGGGACCTGGCGTTCGCGATCAACGTGCGGGGAGCCGCAGCCGTCGCCCGCGCCGCACGATGGCTGTCGGTGCCGTTGATCCACATTTCAACGGATTACGTGTTCGACGGCAGCAAGGCGTCACCGTATGCGGAAGACGATGCAAAGCACCCGACTGGCATCTACGGGGAATCGAAGCTGGGCGGCGAGGAAGCCGTCCTGGCGGAACACGAGAATTCCGCGATCCTGCGCACCGCCTGGGTTTACAGCCCGTTCGGAGCCAATTTCGTCAAGACGATGCTGCGTATTGCCGCCGACCGCGACGATGTCCGAGTGGTCGCCGACCAGCGAGGCAATCCGACCAGCGCCCTGGACATCGCCGACGGGGTTCTTGCAGTCGCCGGCAACCTCGCCACCAGCGACGATCCCGGTCGGCGGGGGACATTTCACATGGCAGCCGCGGGTGAGGCTAGCTGGGCGGAATTTGCCGAGGCCATTTTCGTGGCGTCCGCGGCAGCCGGTGGTCCGTCGGCGACGGTGACCCACATCTCCACAGCCGATTATCCGACACCTGCGAAGCGGCCGGCCAATTCGCGGCTGGACTGCACCAAGCTGGCGCGTGCACACGGCGCTCGGCTGCCGCAGTGGCGGGAGTCAGTGGAAGAGGTCGTGACGCGTCTCGTTAGCCATGCCCACAGCAAGCAGGAACTGAACAACTGATGAAAGGCATCATTCTCGCCGGCGGGAGCGGGACTCGCCTGTACCCGATGACGCTCGCTGTCTCGAAGCAGCTTATGCCGGTTTATGACAAGCCGCTGATCTACTACCCGCTCACGACATTGATGCTGGCCGGCATTCGCGAGGTCCTAGTCATTACAACGCCCCACGATTCTGCCGGATTTCAGCATCTGCTAGGAGACGGCTCTCAGTGGGGGATGGCGATCTCCTACGCCGTCCAGCCGGAACCGAAGGGGCTGGCTCAGGCATTCACCATTGGCGCGGACTTTGTATCCGGAGGGCCGTCTTGCCTCGTGCTCGGCGACAATATTTTCTTCGGCCACGGGTTAGCCGAACTGCTGGGCCGAGCGCGCAGCCGAGCCTCGGGAGCCACCGTGTTTGCTTATCACGTGGTCGATCCGCAGCGCTACGGCGTCGTTAATTTCGACGACGACATGCGGGCGATTAGCATACAGGAGAAGCCTCCCGTGCCTACGTCCAACTGGGCGGTGACGGGCCTGTACTTCTACGACGAGCAGGTCGTGGACATCGCCGCAAATATTGAACCGTCGGCGCGGGGCGAATATGAAATCACCGACGTTAATCGCAGCTATCTCGAACGGGGCGAGTTGCGCGTCGAAGTGATGGGTCGTGGTTATGCTTGGCTCGACACCGGCACCCCCGACAGTCTGCTGGAGGCGGCCGAGTTTGTCGGTACGCTGGAGCGGCGGCAGGGGACGAAGATCGCCTGTCCCGAGGAGATCGCCTGGCGCAACGGCTTCATTGACGATGCAGGGCTCGAGAAGGCGGCCGACCGCCTCGGGAAGAACGAATATGCGATCTATCTCCGCCGGCTTCCTGAGGATGGGTGAGGCAAGCTGCCCTGACTGACACGCCGGAATTGACCGCCTGAGCGGCGGGATGCAGACTCATGGCCGCTCTGACGCACAGGCGCGCCGCAACGGGATTTCCGACATTAGCACTTCCCCTGCCGCACTGACGCCTCCGCTCAGGGTGCCGCCTTTCCCCGGTGCGAAGCGGGTGATGCTGACGCGCCTGTCGCGGCAGGACGTAAGGATCGACGACTCGATGCTCGATCGCCTCACTGACCGAATTGTCGAGCTTAAAGCCTGCGGAAGCTATTGGGCGGCGCGGCCGCAGCTTCCCGGGACGACCTACGTGCTGGTTTGGGTCCGGGACAAAGCGGCTCGCGAGGAAGCGCTAGCTGCGCTCAAGCACGGCGAAGCAATTCTTTGCGGGGCGCATGCCGGGCGAGAGGGGGCCATGCCTCGCGCGTGTGATCCGTGGCATCTCGTCAGCGGCGCCAAGCAGGCGATCGTCGATGCCGATGACGAATTGGCGCTGATCGCGGCGATGGCGGGAGTGCCCGTCCGGTGCGTCGGCGAGGGGCGGTTTTCGGACCTGCAAAAAGGGGATCGGCGTGCTCTTCGCGATGCATTTCGCGCCGCGGCCGTGCAGACATTCGAATATCTCGACCCGTTCAGCGGCGAGGAAATCGATATAGCAGAAGCGATTGAGCTTTGCGGGTTTTGGCGGCGGATGATTCACTCCAATCGCGATATCTCGGCTGCCATCGGGTTTGCATCATGGAAACAAGCGACGGTTGCTCCGTTGCTCTGGGACGGATCGTCAGACGTCCCGTTCTCCTCCAGCCCCCGCTCAGTCAGCTCGCACGACCGGATCGCGATCTGGAAATCGCGAACGTCTGCTTCCGCGCTGGCCAAAGTCGAGGCAAGCGAGGCCGAGCTGATCGAAGTCGAAGACGGCTTCATCCGTTCTGCGGGCCTCGGCGCCGACTGCGTCCCCCCTTTGTCGATCGTTCTCGACCGCGTCGGCATCTATTTCGACCCGCGACATCCAAGCGAGCTCGAGCGCCTGCTCCAGGAGGGCCGATTCAGCGACGAGACTCTGGATCGGGCGCGGCGGCTGCGCGAGCTAATCGTTGTGCTCGGCATCAGCAAATATGCCGCCGGCATCGAGCCGCTCAGCCGACACCAGACAGGCAAACGGCACCTGCTGGTGCCGGGCCAGGTCGAGGATGACCGTTCTATCATCTGCGGCGGCGGACGCGTGAGGACGAATCTGGAGTTGCTCCGGCGAGTCCGTGAGCGGCAGCCGGATGCCTATATCATCTACAAACCACATCCCGACGTTGAGGCCGGGCACAGGACCGGCGCCATTCCCGACAAGCTTTGCCTAACGCTCGCCGACGAAATCGTCCGCGACCAGCCTATTTCTTCGGTCATTGCCATGGTCGACGAAGTGCATGTGAACACGTCGCTCGCCGGGTTCGAGGCTTTGCTTCGGGAAAAGCCGGTGACAACCTATGGCGTTCCCTTCTTCGCCGGCTGGGGGCTAACGGAGGACTTGGGAGCGGTACCGCCGCGGCGAACAGCGAGGAGGACGCTTGAAGAGCTCGTTGCAGCTGCTTTGCTGCTTTACCCCCGCTACCTCGACCCGGTGACCAACGTGCCTTGTCCGCCCGAAACACTGGTACGACGGCTGGCCGAAGGTGCGGCGGACGCAAGCCGTCGCCCGCTTGTGCGGCTTCGGCACCTTCAGGGGCGTTGGAAGCGCGCGGCTTCAGCGCTGCGGTTTTGGTGATGAGCAGGAAACGCACCTTCCTGTTCCTGCAGGGTCCTCCGGGCCCGCTCTTCCACCGTCTCGGTTCGGCAATGGCGGATCGCGGCATCATCGTTCACCGGATCAGCATCTGTGGCGGTGACGACGGTGATTGGCCCGACGCGTCGGTCAGGTTCCGCGGCCGCTTTTCCGAATGGCCTGCCTTCTTTGACCGTTTTTTGCGAGAGCATCGGGTAACAGACCTCATGCTGTTTGGTGACTGCCGCCCCTACCACCTCTCGGCGCACGCGATCGCGCAGCTGCGGAGCGTTCGCACCCACGTCCTCGAGGAGGGCTATATCCGCCCGCACTGGATGACGCTCGAGCCCGAGGGCGTGAATGCCCGATCCACGTTAAGCCGCGACAAGAGCTGGTTCCTGCGCGAGGCAAAGCGCCTGCCGCCGGAACCCGAGCTGCCGCCCGTCACGGCGAGCTTCCGTCGCCGGGCCCGTGACTCTTACTGGTACTTTTACTGCGCCTTCTTCGGTCGCCTCCGCTATCCGCATTACCGGTCGCACCGGCCGACGTCGATCTTCATGGAGATGCTCGGCTGGGCGTGGAAGCTTTCCCGTGATCGCGCGCGATCGAGAAAAAGCGAGCAGGTCCTGGCGATGCTTCAGGGCGAGCCGTTCTTCGTCTTCCCGCTTCAGCTCTCGAGCGATTATCAGATCCGCACCCATTCGCTCTTTCCCGACATGCAGAGCGCGGCAACCTCCGTAATCGAAAGCTTTGCCGCCTTTGCGCCCGCGGACGTGCGCCTCGTTTTGAAGTCGCATCCGCTCGATTCCAGCTTCTTCAATTGGCACAGATTCGTCCGGCGGCTCGCCCGCCGGCTCAATATCGAGAGCCGCCTACACATGGTCGACGGTGGCGAGCTTGGGGACCTCGCCCGGCGCGCCCGAGGCTTGGTGTGCGTCAACAGCACGTCGGCGACTCTGGCTCTCGCGCACGGAACGCCGGTGTGCACCGTCGGTGAAGCCGTTTACGACATCGATGGCCTTACGTATCAGGGGCACCTCGACACATTCTGGATTGATCCGAAGCCTCCGGAGCCCGGAGTTTATCAAGCCTTTCGCCGCGTCCTGATCGACCGGTCGCTCGTTCGCGGCGGGCTCGCCAGCGAATCGGCTGTGCAGGTGTTGATCGGATCGATTCTCCAACGGCTCGGCATCCTTCGACGGCGTCTGCATGTGCGGGGTTCCACCGATCGAACGGGTGGCTCCGCTATCGATGGAAAGCAAACATCAAGCTCCTAGGGGCCGCGGCTTTGATACGGCATCGCGGACGGGGCCGGTTTCCGTTCGGGTCATCGAACGTCCGCTTTCGACCGATTGTGTTGAAAAACTCCCGCTTGAAGTTGTCGTGACGCTCTGATTCAATGCTCGTGTCGAAGCGGGAGACGAGCCGATGATGGGCGAGCGGACGGTGATGC
>JACDCV010000144.1 GCA_013817375.1 Sphingomonas sp. | reverse complement strand
GATCGCTTATCTTTCGAGCAATATAAGGCCGCCGGGCTCGAGCCAGGCGGCGAGAATGGCGGGTGGACGCAGGCCGTGCCGCTGATCCGCACTCAGCTCCAAAAACCGATCAATGTCACCGTCCGCCAGGCGGGGCAGACTGTGCCGCTTCGGTTCCCCGAGGACATCTATCTCAGCACCGTGAGAGCGGTCGACCAGGCGCGCATCGCCAATGCGCCGATGGTCTTCGTCGGCTATGGAACGCACGCGCCCGAGCGCGGCTGGGACGATTTCAAGGACGTCGACCTGAAGGGAAAGGTCGCGGTGTTCCTGGTCAACGATCCGGATTTCGAAGCCGAGTCCGGCGAGCCTGTCGCCGGAAAGTTCGGTGGCGAGACGATGACCTATTACGGCCGCTGGGCCTATAAGTTCGAGGAAGCGGCGCGGCGCGGCGCGATCGCTGCGGTGGTCATCCACGAAACGCAAGCCGCGGGCTATGGCTGGAACGTCGTCGAAAGCCCCGGCGGCGAGAATTTCAACATCGTTCTTCCGGCCGACGCGCAGCAGCCGCTGCTTCTCCAGGGATGGATCCAGGGGGCGGTCGGTGAAGCCATGCTCAAACGTGCCGGCCATGACTTTGCGACGGTCAAGCGGGCGGCGCGAACGGCCGAGTTCCGGCCGATCGACCTGAAGGCGACACTGTCGGCCAACGCACCCGTGGAGATGGCGCGGATCAGCAGCCAAAACGTCATCGGCAAGCTCACCGGCTCCAGATATCCGAACGAGACGGTCAGCTATGGAATCCATTGGGACGCATTCGGGATTGGTCCGCCCGACGCGCAGGGGCGCACGGTTCGGCCCGGCGCTTCCGACGACGCTCTGGGCACCGCGGCGATGATCGAGATCGCACGGCTGTTCGCCGCTGGGCCGAGGCCGGAGCGGACGTTGCTGTTTTTCGCCTGGACCGCCGAGGAGCGCGGGCTTCTGGGATCGGAATATTATGCGCGAAACCCGATCTATCCGCACGAGACGATGGTCGCGAACCTGACCCTGGACACGCTTCAGACGGCAGGGCCGACCAAGGATGTGCTTCTGATCGGCAAGGGGCAGAGCGAGATGGAGGAATTGCTCGCCGCGGCTGCACAAGCGCAGGGCCGCTATGTAACGCCGGAGACCCATCCGGAGCGCGGCCTGTTCTACCGTGCCGACCATTTCACCTTTGCCAAGCGCGGAGTCCCGGTGCTTCTCAACATGGACCTCGCCGGATCGCACGACATGGTGAACGGCGGGCGCGCGGCGGGCGAGAAGTGGCTCAACGACTTCACGTCCAACTGCTACCACCAGACCTGCGATGCGTGGAGCGCCGACTGGGACCTTCGCGGTGCGCAGCAGGAAGCCGATTTGTTCTACGCGATCGGCGCCCGGCTGGCGAACGGGCGCGAATGGCCGAAATGGTATGAAAGCTCGGAGTTCAAAAAGGTCCGGGAGGAGAGCAGCGCGGCACGGCGCTGATTTGCCCGAATCCTACCTGCGGAATCGCCTTCCGCTTCCGATCACAGCAGGATCAGCCGCGTTCCGGCGAAGATGAGGATTAGCGACAGCGCTATCCGGACCAGGCGGTCGCTGACCTTGTGGACGAGCAGCGATCCGATGATGATCCCCGGGATCGAGCCGATCAACAAGCCGACGAGAAGCTTCCAGTCGACGCTTCCGATCAGCAAATGGCCGACTCCGGCGACCAGCGTCAGCGGCACTGCGTGGACGATGTCGGTGCCGACGATCTGCTTGGCGCTCAGCCGAAGCGGGTAGAGGAAGACGAGAAGGGTCGCGCCCAACGCGCCGGCGCCGATCGAGGTCAGCGTCACCAATGCGCCGAGCACCGCCCCGGCGGCGACGGTCAGCGGCACCTGCCAGCGCACCGGGGCGATCGAGCCGCCGCGATCCTGACGGGAGAGAATCCAGCGATGGAGCGCGGGGCGGGCGATGGTCGCCGCGGCTGTCGCGACAAGGACGAGGCCGAGCGCGAACGGGAGCCAGCCCTGCTTGACCTGGCTCCATTGGAGCGCGTTGAGAACGACGAGAGTGACGATCGCGGCAGGGATGCTCCCCATCGCCAGCCGCCACACGACTTGCAGGTCGGCGCTCTGCTTGGCGTGGTGGATTGCTCCGCCGACCGTCTTGGTGATCCCGGCGAACCAAAGGTCGGTTCCAACCGCGGTGGTCGGCGACACTCCGAAGATGAGGATCAGGATCGGCGCCATCAGCGAGCCGCCGCCGACCCCGGTCAGCCCGACCAGAAGCCCGACGAGAAACCCCGAAATGGCGTGATAGATGTCCACCGCCGCGAGCTAGCAGGCGGTAGCGGAGCTGGGGAGCGGCAATGCCGGTCTCAGCGCCCGGCAAGCAGGGACAAAGCGCGCTGGAACGCCAGTTCCTCGGCGGCCCTGAAGGCGCTTGCCCCCGGCAGCGGGTCGTCGCCGAGGCCGGTGACGAAATAAGCAACTCCGGTGCCGCTGGAGCGGTCGATCCACAGGCCGGAGCGCAAGCCATAGGCGTCGCCGGCATGGCCGACCCGGACGATTCCGTCACCGGCCGGGTCGTCCCGGCAGCCGCGGCCTTCGGTGGGGATCGTGTGGGTAGCAAGGCCATAAGTGCAGTAAAAACCCTTGTCGGTATTGCCGTTGCTGCCGTCGTAGCGCCACTGTGGCGCGAGAAGCATTTCGACCGACGTCGGCGAGATAATCCGCGCCCCGTCGAGGACGCCGCCATTGAGAAGCATCCGGCCGACCCGCGCCAGATCGCGAGCCGAAATGCGCAGGCCGCCCTGGGGAGCGAACAAGGCGCCATTCTCGCCCAGCCGCCACAGCGACAGGTCGCAGGCTGTGGGTTCGACGGCATAGACCGGGCAGTCCGGGCGCTTGCCGTGCAAATCGTCGCGGATCGCGCTTCCGTCGGGAGCGCTTAGCTGGACCGCTCGGGCGATCGCCAAATCACTGCAGGTCGGCCAGTTGAAGCAGGCGTCGAGCTTCATCGGCTCGATGATTTTGGCGCGCATCCAGATGTCGAAGCGAGTGCCCGTGACCTGCTCGACGATAGAGGCGATCAGCGGAAAGTTCATGTTCGAATACGTGAAATGCTTGGCACCCGGTGGGTGTTCGAGATCCCACGAAGTGCGATCGGCCATCACCGCGCGAACCGAGCCGCCGAGCGGCACCGCATATTGGTCGTCATGGTCGCGGATCGAGCTGGTGTGCGACAGCAGCTGGCGAAGGCTGATCGGCCGGTCGGGGAAGGCGGGGTTGCGAAGGGTCCAGCCAAGCCAAAGCGAGACGTCTGCGTCGAGGTCGAGCTTGCCGGCCTCGACGAGCTTCATCACCCCGATCGCAACCAGTGTCTTGCTGATCGATGCGATCCGAACCGGGTCGTCGGGAGTGACCTTGCGGCCCGATTGCGGGTCGGCAATGCCGTTGGCGAAAGCGGCGACCTCGCCGGACCGGTCGAACGCCACCGAGACTTCGGCTTGCGGCGGTGGGACAAGCCGGACGCTGGTGCAGCCGGCCAGTGTCAGGCCAAGCACCAGTGCAAGAGCGCGAGCGACCATCCAGCCGTCACGATGCCCCGGGTGCAGCCGGGCTTTCCGGCTCGCAGGCGCCCACCCGCTTTCCCGTCACCGTCCGGACCATCGAATAGTCGCCAAAGCCGGTGAGATAGGTGGACGTGCTGACCTCGGCCTCGAAGCTGTCGCCGGTCGATGTCCCGGTAACGGTCTGCATCACCGGGCCGTCTTCGCCGTCGCGCTTGCACTGCATTTGCAGGTTGATCCGGCCGCCGCGCACATAGCTGCTGGTCTGCTTGCACTGATCCTCGCCCTCGGCAAACAGCGCCAGGTCGATGGCAGGCCCGTCGACGCAGCCCTTGGAATCGCCGCTGGTCCCGACCGTGAGCTTGGTTGCGGGGTCGGTCTTGTCGGTCGAGCGGACTTCGGAGACCGTCCAGCCGGCTTCATACAGGCCCGGAGTCATCACATTGCTCGTCTGCGCCTGGTTCTGCTGCTTGGGCGCATCGTCCGAGCAGGCCGCCAGAGCCGCCAGAGCGGTCATCGCCGCAATCTTCAGTGCACGCATTTTGACTCTCCCCTTGCCCGGTTGCTTGCCGTCAGGCTGCGTCGGCGGTGCATTCCCCCGTGCGCTTGGCATCGACCTTCATCTGCATCGTCATTCCCTGACTGGCCGGACCGCCTTCGCTCGTCGCCTTCATTCGCATTTCATAAGCTTCGGGCGAATAGGTGCCGGTCATTTCCATGATTTGGCTCGCTCCTTGGGCCTCGCAGCGCATCTTCGCGTCGATCTTGCCGCCGCGCATCGTGAAATGATCGTAGCGGCAATTTTCGTTGCCGCCGAAGAAGCCGGCCTTGGGCTCCTTCACTTCCTCGGGCGTCAAACAGGCTTCGCTGGTGTGGGTCTGGGCGATCATACGCTTCATCTGCTCGGTGGCCTGGGGCGGCATTCCGGGCATTTCCATCTGCTCGACGCTGACGTTCGACACCCATTTGCCCGGCCGGATCAGCCCCTCATCCCCGGACGCCTCGCGGACCTTCTCCGTCACTTCGGCAACGCTTGCATTTTCTTCACTGACGCTTGGCCCTCCGCAAGCGGCCAGCGGCAGCGCCAATGCGATCAGCAAGGCTGTACGGTTCATAGTTCCCAACTCCCCCTGGTCCGGACAGGAGCATAAGCGCAGTATTGCCTTTGGACTAGCGGGCGCTGCACAGGTCGGCGCTCAGGCGAAGCGCAGCCCCTGCCCGTCTGTGCCTTCGACCGTCCGGCCGCGAGCGGCGCTCCGGGCGCCGACGCCGCCCAGGCCGCGCGCAAGCAATCCGGCGCTGAGGATGTAGCCGAGGATCGCGCTTCCACCGAAGCCGAGGATCGGGGTCGGGTAGCTGCCGACCAGGGAGGCGGCCATCGCCGCCGCCCACAGCGCGGCGAACGAGGCCGCGGCCGATCTGCTGTTGCGCGCCGCTGAAA
>JACDCV010000018.1 GCA_013817375.1 Sphingomonas sp. | reverse complement strand
GATCAAGCGGATCGGAGTGAAGCGAATGATCCGCAACTGCCTGATCGCTGCCGGCAATAGCGGCGATCCGGCGCTGGCCGCCGATGTGCGTCCGCACTTGTCCAGTCCGGACCCCGTCGTCGCCGAAGCGGCACGCTGGGCTTTGTCCGAGCTTCAGGGCGCTCCCATCGAATCGATGCAGCGGTCCTGATCGACGTCGGCGAGCGCGCGATTGCGGGTGTCGACATAAGTGACCCGGTGCGGCGCGGTTCCGGTCGCATAGAGGTAAGCGTCGAGCACGCAAAACGGACCGCGGAACTGCAGCTTCAGGCTCTCCCCTTCGCGAATCTGCAAAGCCGGAGTCCCGAACCGCTGCACGAGCTGCGCTGAGGTCAGGCCGATGATTGCGCCGCGGGTATGCTCGGACGGTGGCGGCTGATCGGGCGTTGTAGTGGCGACCCTCGGGGTGGTGGCGCAGGCGGCCAGTGCAAACGAGGCGGAGACGATGAGTGTGCGGCGCATCGCTCACTCTAGTCATTGCGAGCGCAGCGAAGCAATCCAACAAGCTAGCCTGGCGGAAGCTTTGTCGCTGCCGCTCCTCGCAATGACGGTTGTTGAGCGCTGCTCGTGCCGCTAGGCGGCGCCATGACCGACAAAAATGTTGATGTGCTGGCGATCGGCAATGCCATCGTCGATGTGATCGCCGACAGCGGCGATGCCTTTCTCGAACGCCATGGAATGACCAAGGGCTCGATGCGGCTGATCGATTCGGCTGAGGCCGAGCGCCTCTACGCCGACATGGGCCCGGGCCGCGAGCTAAGCGGCGGATCGGCGGCCAACACCGTCGCCGGCCTTGCCGCGCTTGGGCTCAGCACCGGCTTCATCGGGCAGCTTGGCGACGATGATCTCGGCAAGATTTTCACTCACGACATCAGCTCGCTGGGAGTGGACTTCGCCACTGCGCCAAGGAGCGATGCCGGCCCGACCGCACGCTGCCTCATCCTCGTCACTCCCGATGCTCAGCGAACCATGAGCACGTTTCTGGGCGCGGCGCAGCAGCTTGACCGTTCGACCATCGACGAGGAACGGATCGCGCGCGCGCGGATCCTCTATCTCGAGGGCTATTTGTGGGACCCCGAGGAGCCTCGCGCTGCCATGCAGGCGGCGATCGAAATTGCCCGGGCGACGGGGACCAGGATAGCCTTCACCTTGTCAGACTCGTTCGTGGTCGAGCGTCACCGCGACGACTTCCTGCTCCTGCTCGACGAGAAGAAGATCGACATCCTCTTCGCCAACGAAATGGAGATCCTTCACCTTGCGCAGGAAACCGGCCTCGAGGCGGCATTCGACCGCATCGGGGCGATGGTCACGACGCTGGTCGTCACTCGAAGCGAGCATGGCGCGATTGGCCGTTCGGGTGGCGAACGCGCCCGGGTGAAGGCCGAGCCGATTGAGCGGCTGGTCGACACCACCGGGGCCGGCGACCTGTTTGCTGCCGGATTCCTCGCTGGCGAGGCGCTTGGAAAGCCGCTCGAGGATTCGCTCCGGCTGGGCGCAATCGCTGCCTCCGAAGTCATCCAGCATTACGGAGCGCGTCCCGAGCTCGACCTCGCGGCCTTGGCCGGGCCGCTCTTGCGCTAAAGCAAAGGGGCCCCGCCGTTTCCGGCGAGGCCCCTTCCCCTGTTGTCAGGTTCAGCCGCGCTCGGGAGCTGGCGGAGGCGGCGGCGGAGGCGGCGGAGCCGGGCAGACTTCGGTCGCCAGGATCACCGTTCCGTCCATGCAGGTTTGCGTTGCCGGCGGCGCCGGTGGCGGCGGCGGAGCCGGCGGCGCAACGAAGACCGGCGGCGCTGCCCTGCCGAAGCCCCAATTGGTCCGAAGCGTCAGGCCGTAGGTACGCGGTTCGGCCAGGAAGGCGGAGTAGGTCTGCTGCGGCGCGACGAAGGGCGTATTGAACGCCACCTGCGTATATTCCTCGTCTAGCAGGTTCGCGGCCCACGCCTCGACCGCCCAGCGGTCGTCCGGCCCTCGAACGCCGATGCGCCCGTTCACCACGACGAAGCTCTTTTGCTCCTTTCCAAAGAGCAGGTCCGACCCGGTGTTGTAAGCGCCCGAATAGCGTGCGTTCACGAAGAAGAGGCCGGAAAGGCCGCTGTTGCCGATACGCGGCGTCCAGGTGACGGAGCCGGTGGCGACGAACTCCGGCGCATTGGAGACGTTATCCCCGGGCAGCAGCCTCAACGCGGGATCGAGGGGAGTGCCGCTGTCGTTGCCAACCAGATTCTTCTTATACTTCGTGTCTGCGTAGGTTGCTCCGGCCGTGAGCAGCAGGTCGCGCATGGGCACATACGAACCTTCAAGCTCGATCCCCCTCGAAACTACGCCGGGACCGACGTCGTCTGGGTCGCAGCTGCCGGTAAGCGCACCGGCATCCCTGTCGGCCCCATTGAGATCGGTGCTGCAGGAATTTATGTTTTGAACGAGGAAGACCGTTCCGTTGAAGGTGTTGAGCTGAAAGTTGCTGAACTCCTGGTGGAACAGTGCGACGGCCAGATTCAACCCGCGCGAGCCATATTTGGCGCCGAGTTCGAAGGCGTCCACCGTCTCTTCTTCGAACTGCAGATTGGCGGGGTTGTTGAGGATGCCCGGTCCGACAATGACCGAGATGTTGTTGACGCCCGTCGGGTCGGCGGGGCTGAAAAAGCTGCCCGTCAGCGCCGAGCGGTCGAGGTTGAAACCGCCTGCCTTATAGCCGCGCGAATAGCTCGCGTAGAGCAAGAGGGGGTCGACCGGCTTGTAGGAGAGAACAGCCGTTCCGGTGAACTGATTTTCCTTGCGCTTATCGCTGATGTCGAGGTTGTTCAGCTCGCTCGAGGAATTGCCTTGGCAGGTGAGCGAGATGAGGCCCCCCGCCAACCCGGCGAGCGGCGTCGCCAAGAGCGGGGAAAGCGCCGCGCGTTGCGTCGGGCAGATCGTGTTGTCGTTGTTGAAATCGGCCGAAAACTTCTTCTCCTCGAGCGTGTAGCGCAGACCCAGGGTAAGATTGAGCCGGTCGGTGACGTGAATTATGTTGTGCGTGAACAGTGCGGCATTGGTGCTGTCTTGAAAGTAACGAGAGTCCACGTCGCCGACGTCGTTGACCGTTGCGAGCCGGTTGAGTCCGGAAAAAATCAGCGGTGTCGCTGCCCCGAACGCGCCCGCGCCCCCATTAGCGGCCAGCAACGCCGCGCGTCCGCCGGCGCTAAGGCAGCCGGTGCTCTGCGGCGACACCAGGGCCGGATTGATCGCCAGTACGATACGGCACGGCGCGAACGCGCCATATTGAGTGCCGAATCGCAGATTCTCGCGAACGGTCAGATCTTCGCTCGCGAAGTAGCCGCCGACCAACCAGTCGAGAACGCCTCCGAACGCATCGCCCTGCAGCCGGAGTTCCTGGCTGAAGGTTTTGAATTCCCGCGCGCCTGCCGAGGGTCCCGGCTTACGATAGAGGATATCGACCGTCGTGTAGTCGGTGTCTGACCCTTGGGTGTTTGAATAGTCACGATAGGCGGTAATGGACGTCAGCGCGGCGGCGCCGAGGTTCCAGTCGGCCTCGAGAGAAATACCGTAATCTTCGGTGTCGCCGTCGTAGGAACGGCCCGGCGTCGGATAGATCTTCCGGTCGAACATATCGGCGCTCAGAGCCCGCGGATCCTGTCCCAACGCAAGCAGGATCGGAATGATCGGGTTCGTTGTGCTGGTGAGCGCCGGCGAGCCAGGGGCGGGCTTCACGAACGGGTTGAGTCCGGGACTGATGCGGGCGAGGGAGGCGAAATCCGGCTGCACGAAGACAGCGGCGCAGCACGCCTCATCCTTGTTCGAATAATCGCCGATCAGACGGAAGCTCAGATTCTCGTTCGGCTCGAACAACATCTGACCGCGCAAGAGATAGCGGTCGCGGTTGTTCACCTTCACGTCGTTGATGACGTCGTCGTAAAAGCCGTCGCGCCTGAAATAGATGCCGTCAATCCGGCCTGCGACCCTGTCCCCGAAGGGAACATTGACGCCGGCCTCAAGACGGATCGCATCATAATTTCCGTAGGTGAAGGCGCCATAAGCCTCGGTTTCGTAACCAGGTCCCTGGGTGAGCACGTTGATCAGGCCGGCCGACGTATTGCGGCCAAAGAGCGTGCCCTGCGGACCGCGCAGCACCTCGACTCGTTCGATGGGACCAAGTTCGTTCAGCGCAGCGCCGCTGCGCGGGCGATAGACGCCATCGACAAACACCGCGACCGAGCTTTCCAGGCCCGGATTGTCGCCAACTGTGCCGATGCCGCGGATTCGGGCAGATCCATTGGCCTCGTTGCCGGTGGAGGAAACGAGCAGCGATGGAGCGAGCTGAGTAAGCTCGCGAATGTCGGTGGCGCCGCTGTTCTGCAACGCCTCACCCGACACAACGTTAACCGAGATCGGCACGTCCTGCAGGATCTGTCGGCGCCCTTGCGCCGTGACGATGATCTCGTCGCTGTCCGCGTCTGCGACTTCCTGCGTTTGCGGGTCGACCGCACCTTGCTCTGTCGGTGAGGGCGCCGCTTCAGGCGGGACTTCAGTGGCATCCTGAGAATAAGCGGGCGTCGAAACTGCAAAGAGGCCGGCGGAAAGCAGCCAGAAAGATTTGCGCATATGTTCCTCCCCATGCCCACGAACAGCAGGCGTATGAGGCGAGGCTAATCCACCTCAGGGCATGACGAAAGCTGCGCCCGAACTTCTCGCGCGAATCAACTTACATTGCTGCAAATATGCAACAGCAAGACTAACTTTCGATATTGGCGTGGCCGGCGCTGGAAGCGGCTTACTTCGGCGAGAGCACCATCAGCATCTGGCGGCCTTCCATTCGCGGATGCGCTTCGACCTTGGCGAGCTCGGCAGTCTGCTCCTGAACTCTTCGAAGCACCGCCATTCCAAGGTCACCGTGAGCCATCTCGCGGCCGCGGAAGCGCATCGTCAGCTTCACCTTGTCGCCGTCTTCCAGGAACTCGACGACCTTCTTCATCTTGGTGTCGTAATCGTGGTCGTCGATGTTCGGACGCATCTTGATTTCCTTGATCTCCTGCGTCTTTTGCTTCTTGCGCTGCTCGTTGGCCTTCTTCTGGGTCTCGTATTTGTAGCGCCCGATATCCAGGAACTTGCAGACCGGCGGATCGACGTTGGGAGAGACTTCGACGAGGTCGAGCCCGACTTCTGCCGCCTGTTCGATCGCTTCGCGCGTAAACATCACGCCCAGATTTTCGCCATTGTCATCGATGACCCGCACCTTCGGACTCTGGATGAATTCATTATAGCGGGGGCCGGTGAACTGCGGCGGCGTCTGCGGGCGACGCGGATAGGGCGGTGGTATACTGAGTCTCCAATCTTATTTTTGGTCAGCGTTGCGAGTTAGGCTTTCGCCCGCAATTTGAAAAGGCTGTGGTTCGGCAAGGCTGCATTTTTTGCAGCTTCGGCGGGTGAGCCCGCCTATCTCGCGCTCGCGAAGCGCCGGGCCGGACCCTACATAAGCGTCGAAAGGACTTCACGAGCGGATGTTGCGGTTTTTCTTCCTGGTCATGGCAGCCACCGGCCTGACCATGCTGTTCGGGCTTGCGGCGGCGGTGGGAAGGCCGCTCGCCCGGCTTCTTCGCGCGGTTCTGCTGGGAATAGCGGCTCTGCTTGGAGCCACCGGACTTGCGGCGATCGTCGCCGGTGTCACCAGCGGCGCCTGGTGGGCGGCGATAATCGGCGGCGCAATCATGTTTCTCGCGCTGCGCCTCGCCTGGCCGCTGGCAAGGCCCCGGCGGCGCAGCCGCACGGAGGAGATCGAGCATGTGCCGCTGACCCGCTCCGCTCCCGACACTCGCTGGGCGCATTTCGAAGGGACCCTGGACTGGGTGTCGCGCCGCCAGGCGCGCCAAGCGCGGACCGCGATCGGCGGTTTCGTCGCCGAACGGGATTCGCAGTCGCTGACCCATGAGCACAGAGCGCTTCTCGTTTCGCTGGACACGCGGGTGCCCGAGCTCATCGACACCTGCCTCGACCGCTGCCGCAACGCCGACCGCAGCGAACGCCAGCGCTACATGGACGAAACCCTCGACAGGCTCATGCAAATTGGAGCGGAGGCGGAGCGGGCGCGCGTCGAGATCCGGGCAGCCGACGACCGGCAGCTGAAGATATTGCATCGCTATTTCGACGGGATCGTCGGCGACAGTGCCAATCGGCCCGAAGAACCTAGTCGGAGCGCAGGTCGGGAGCGACCGCCTCCGCGGTAATCATCGACGTGACTTCGTCGAGACTCATCACCACCTGGCGCTCTTCCGAGCCCAAGCGGCGAAGCGCGACCGTGCCCTCCTCCGCCTCGCGCTTGCCGACCACCAGCAGAAGCGGGACCTTGGCGAGGCTGTGCTCGCGCACCTTGTAGTTGATCTTCTCGTTGCGAACATCGCCCTCGACCCGAATCCCCGCCGCGCCGAGCTTCGCCGCGACTTCGCGAGCATAATCATCCGCATCGGAAACGATGGTCGCGACCACTGCCTGCACCGGTGCCAGCCACAAAGGAAATTTGCCGGCATGATGCTCGATCAGGATTCCGATGAATCGCTCGAACGTCCCGAGGATAGCGCGGTGAAGCATCAGCGGATGATGCTTGTCGCCGTCGGCGCCGATATACGTCGCGTCGAGCCGCTGCGGCATTGCCGGGTCGAGCTGGAGCGTGCCGCACTGCCAGGTGCGGCCGATGGCGTCCTCCAGATGAAACTCGAGCTTGGGCCCGTAGAACGCGCCCTCGCCCGGCAGCGTTTCGTAATCCAGACCGGTCTGCTTCAGAGCCGCCTCGAGATCGGCTTCGGCGCGGTCCCATTCGGCGTCGCTGCCGACTCGCTGGTCGGGCCGCGTGGCCAGCTTCACCTGGTAATCGGCAAAACCGAGATCGCGATAGACCAGGTCGAGCAGGCTGCAGAAGGCCTTGGTCTCGTCGACCAATTGCTCATGGGTGCAAAAGATGTGCGCATCGTCCTGGGTGAACTGGCGCACCCGCATGATTCCGTGAAGCGCGCCGTGCGGCTCGTTGCGATGGCAGCAGCCGAACTCGGCGAGCCGAAGCGGCAATTCTCGGTAGGAGGTGATGCCTTGCCGGAAAACCTGGACGTGCGCCGGGCAGTTCATCGGTTTCAGGGCAAGGAGGTCGGCCTGCCCCGACAGCACCGGCATGTCGCCGTCGGTGTCCGGCACTTCGTCGGGGACGACGAACATATTCTCGCGGAATTTGCCCCAGTGACCCGATGCGACCCACAATTGCGAATCGATCAGCTGCGGAGTCTTGATCTCGGCGTATCCGGCCGCGTCGAGCCGGCGGCGCATATAGGCCTCCAGCTGCCGCCAGATCAGATAGCCCT
This sequence comes from Sphingomonas sp., assembly GCA_013817375.1. Classification (GTDB taxonomy): domain Bacteria; phylum Pseudomonadota; class Alphaproteobacteria; order Sphingomonadales; family Sphingomonadaceae; genus Sphingomicrobium. Next base: position 16,493 of record JACDCV010000018.1, on the reverse strand, counting down.
TGGGATGCCAGAAAACGCTTCCGTGCGCTTCGGCCTGGAGGTGAAACAGGTCCATCTCCTGGCCGATCTTGCGATGGTCGCGCTTGGCCGCTTCCTCGAGGCGAACGAGATAGGCGTCGAGCTGCTTTTTGTTCAGCCAGGCAGTGCCGTAGATCCGGCTCAGCATCGGGTTCTTCGGGTCGCCGCGCCAATAAGCGCCGGACACGCGCGTAAGCTTGAACGCCCGCGGGTCGAGCTTGCCCGTCGAAGCAAGGTGCGGGCCCCGGCACAGGTCCATCCACGAATTCTCGGCCGTTCCCGACCGGTACATGGTGATCGCCTCGCCCTCGGGCAGCTCCATCACCCATTCGGCCTTGAACGTCTCGCCCGTCTTCTCGAAGAATTCCCGCACCTTCTCGCGAGTCCATTCCTCGCGCACCAGCGGCTCGTCGCGGGCGATGATCCGGCGCATTTCCTCCTCGATCGCCGGAAGGTCTTCCTCGGTGAACGGCCCGCGCTCGGGCGGCGGAGCAAAATCATAATAGAAACCGTCATCGGTCGAGGGGCCGAAGGTGATTTGCGTCCCCGGGAACAGGTTCTGGACCGCTTCGGCGAGGATGTGCGCAAAGTCGTGGCGAGCGAGCTCGAGTGCGTCTTTCTCGTCGCGCGACGTGACCAAAGTGAGGCTGGCATCGCCTTCAAGAGGCCGGTTGATGTCGCGAAGCTCGCCGTCGATCCTGGCAGCAAGCGCGGCCTTGGCCAGCCCCGGCCCGATCGCTGCGGCGATATCGGCCGGCGTCGAGCCTTGCGGAACCTCCCTCACCGATCCGTCGGGAAGCGAAATCTTGAACATCGTCGTCATATGCCCAGCGCCTTACCCGCGCGGCCGCAGCGCCTCAAGCTGGTGAAGATTTTGGGGCTAAACAAGCATAGCGTAAAGCATGCTTGACATAGGATTTTGCGGCGCGTAAAGGAAGCTTGACAGTGAGCTGATGCAAAGCCGCCTGAAAGTCCTTCGCGCTGAGCGCAGCTGGAGCCAGCAGGATCTCGCTGACCGCCTCGAAGTGTCGCGCCAGAGCGTCAACGCCATCGAGACCGGCAAATATGACCCGTCGCTTCCGCTCGCCTTCCGCATTGCCGAGCTGTTCGACCTTGCGATCGAAGAGGTCTTCACCTCCCCGTCCCGCCGAAGCTCGAAGGCTATCTAGCCGCGATAGGCCGGTTTCTTGAGAACAAGACCGGGACTCATGCGTTGGTAGAAGAGTTGTTGACAGAAGTGTCAGCAAACTGAAGTCTCCACCCGCTATTCAAACAGGTTGACGATGTTCCGCCACCCAATTGCGATCAGTCCAGGCGACATCGACCATATGGGTCATGTCAATAATAGCGTTTACCTGCGCTGGGTGCAGGACGCCGTCGTCGATTACTGGCGAAGCGTTGCGCCGAGCGAAGCGGTCGCCAAGCACCTGTGGGTCGCGCTGAAGCATGAGATTACCTACCGGCGGCCGACCTTCCTCGATGATGTCGTCGTCGCCGAAGTGATCGCCGAGCGGGTGCAGGGCGCCCGGGCCATGTTCAGCACCATCGTCAAGCGTGGCGAAGAGGTGCTCGCCGAGATCCACAGCAGCTGGTGCTGCCTGGACGCGGACACTCAGCGGCCGGCGCGGCTCTCCCGGGACGTCGTGGAGCGCTTCGTCCAGCCCCGCGCCTGACCTCCCAACCGCGCCTGACCCCCCAACCGCGCTGAGCCCATTGCGGACGCCCAGCGCTGGGTTCATCCTCGCGCAAACTGCAACGCTCGGCGGGAGGTGCAATGCAACGTCCAACGGCAGACGAGATCGCCCGGCTTCTGGAGCTTCAGCCCAACGCCACCTGCGGCTCGGTTCGAACCACCTATACAAGCAGCATCTCGACAGCGCCGGGCGGCCTTCCGGTGCCGTTCGCGGACGTGCGGCCGCTTGGCTCGGGCCTTTATTTTCTCGTCACCCCGAATGGGGCGGTGAGACCGCACAGGATCCGCAACGACCAGCTCTACCATTATTACCTCGGCGACCCGCTCGAACTTTTCCTTCTCCACTCGGATGCGCCCGCCGAACGCGTGATCGTTGGGCCCGACCTGGTCGGCGGCCATCGGGTCCAGCTGCTGATCCCTGGCAACACCTTCCATACGGCCCGCTTGCTCGGCGACGGCGAGTGGTTCCTTGGCGGAAGCACCGAATGGCCGGGCGTGGTCGCGGCCGAAGATGTCGAAATCGGCGACGTCGACAGGCTTGCCAGGGACCATCCGGACGTCGCCAGCGACATCCGCGCGATCGCCGCTTCGGTCCAGTGACCGACGCCAAGCTTCGCCACTTCGAAGTCGACGGCAAGCGCCTCGGCTACCGGTTGCGCAGCGGCCGCTCGCCGACCCTGCTGTTCCTCCCCGGCTATGCGTCCGACATGGAAGGGGCCAAAGCGCTCGCTCTCGACGATTTCGCACAACGCAGCGGCCTGGCGCTTCTCCGCTTCGATTATTCCGGCACCGGCTCGTCCGAAGGGTCGTTCGACGACGGCACGCTGGCCGGCTGGATCGACGAGGCGGTTCACATGCTCGACCAGCTTGTCAAAGGGCCGGTCGTGCTCGTCGGCTCGTCGATGGGCGGATGGATCGCCTTGCATTTGGCGCTTCAGCGGCCTGAGCGGATCGCAGCGCTCGTCGGGATCGCCGCGGCGCCGGACTTTACCGACTGGGGCTTTACCGACGAGCAGCGGACGGAGCTTCGGAGCGCGGGAAGGCTCGAGGAGCCGAACCCCTACGGCCCCGAGCCCTTCGTCACCACATTTGGCTTCTGGCAGTCGGGTCAGCAATTGCTCCTGCTCGAGCGGCCGATCGCCCTCGACTGCCCGGTTCGCCTGATTCACGGCGACCAGGATAATGATGTGCCGCTGCCGGTGGCCTATCGCCTACTTCAGCAACTGCGTTCAGCCGATATCCAGCTGACGATCGTCAAAGGCGGCGGTCATCGCATGTCGCGGCGGCACGAGATCGACGCGATCCTTCGCAGCGTCGCCGCACTGGTGGAGCCGGCCCAATGATCATTGCAATTGCAGCAGCAGTCGCCGCCGCCCAGCCCGCGCCCTGCCCCGATGGGCTCACCGCCAAGGCCTTCGTCTGCCGCGCAGCCGAGGCGAACGCCAAATCAGACCCGCAAGCCGCCGCGCAAGCCTTCGAGAAGGCGGCCCAGGCCGTCGATTCTCCCATTCCCGAGGCCTCGCGCCTGTGGGCGGCCGCCGGCAACATGTGGATCGCCGCCGGCGAACCCGCCAAGGCCGCGCTGGCGCTCGACAAGGGGCTCGCCGGAACCGGCCTTCGCGCCGAGCAGCGCGGCGAGGCGCTTCTCGACCGCGCCCGCGCCGCCGAAGCGCAGAACGACCTCAAGACCGCGCGAGCCAAAGCGACGGAGGCGGCCCAGACCATCTCCAGCGACCCGTTCCTGTGGTATTTCTCGGCAGCGCTTGCGATCCGCGAAGGAGATTCGGCGACCGCCAAATCGAGCATCGCCAAAGCGCTTACCCTTGCTCCGAGCGACCCGGTGATCCTGTTCGAAGCCGGGCACGTCGCTTACTTCGCCGGCGACCTCCCGGGGGCTCGCAGCTATTGGACCCAGGCATCTGCAGCCGATCCCAAAGGGGATGCCGGAAAGGCAGCCCGTGAGGCGCTTGCGATGCTCGACAAGCCAGCCGCCGTGCAAAGCGAGGCTGCCGAGGCTAGATAGGCGCCATGCGCTTCCTCCATGCAATGCTGCGAGTCTCCGATCCGGACTCCTCGATCAGCTTCTTCAACCTGCTCGGACTTGAGGAGCGGCGGCGGAAGGATGTTCCGCAAGGCCGGTTCACACTGATCTTCCTCGGCGTTCCCGGCGATGAAGCCGAGGTCGAACTTACGCACAATTGGGACGAGGCCGGCTATGGCGGCGGCCGCAACTTCGGGCACCTCGCCTTCATGGTCGATGATATTTACGCAAGCTGCCAGCGGCTGATGGACGGCGGAGTGACAATCAACCGGCCGCCCCGCGACGGGCGGATGGCCTTCGTCCGAAGCCCTGACGGGATTTCGATCGAGCTTCTCCAACAAAGCGACGCGCTTGCTTCAGCCGAACCTTGGGCGTCGATGCCGAACAGCGGAGAATGGTGATGCTCCAAGTCGTCCCGGTCCCGGCCTTCTCGGACAATTACATCTGGCTCGTGCACGACGAGGCAAGCAGCGAGACCGCTGTCGTCGATCCCGGCGATGCGGCACCGGCGCTGGCGGAGGCAGAGCGGCGCGGCTGGACCATCACCCAGGTCTGGAACACGCACCACCATTGGGACCATTCGGGCGGCAACCTTGCGGTGAAAGAGGCGACGGGCTGCACCGTCGCGGGACCCGCGACCGAGGACATTCCGGGCTGCGACGTCGCCCTTTCAGAAGGCAGCGAGCTTCGGATCGGCGACCATCGCGGGCGCGTGATCGACATTCCCGGGCACACCGCCGGCCACGTCGCTTTGGTTTTCGAAGAGGCGGGCGTCGCCTTCGTCGGCGACACGATGTTCGCGATGGGCTGCGGCAAGGTCTTCGAAGGAACGCCTCAGCAGATGCACCGGTCGCTCCAGCGGATCGCCGAGCTACGTGAAGACGTGAAGCTCTATTGCGGCCACGAATATACGCTTTCCAATGCCCGGTTCGCCGCTCATGCGGAGCCCGGCAGTTCGGCGATTGCCGAGCGCCTCGCCCGGGTCGAGCAAATGCGCGCCGACGGGCAAATCACGCTTCCCACGACCGTCGGCGAGGAGCGGGCTACCAACCCTTTCGTTCGTTCTTCCGACTGGCAGGAGTTCGCCCGGCTTCGAGCGGCCAAGGACAGCTTCCGTTCCTGACCAGAAGCGGCGATAATGAGGGGCACGAGTCGCGGGGCCAGGAGGTTTGCAATGCGTAACATTGTTCCATTCACGATCATCGCCGCTGCAGTCGCCGGATGCACGGTCGGGCCGCCGCCAATGGCCGCTCCGCTCGACATGAAGCAGCAAACGCGCCTCACTCAGTTGCTCGGCGGCAAGGTCGCCGGCCCGCCGATGAGCTGCCTCCCGAACTGGCGCACGCACAACATGACCGCGATCGACGACAGCACTTTGATCTTCGAGGCAAGCCCGGGCCGGGTCTTCCTTCAGAAGCCGCAGAACCCGTGCAACCTCGTCAGCATCGGGTCCTACGCGCTCGTCACTCGAAGCACGACGGGGCAGCTATGCCGCGGCGACATCGCACAGGTGGTCGACACGCTTAGCGGCACCAATGTCGGAAGCTGCGTGATGGGCGACTTCATTCCCTACGTCCGGCCCGGCGCCTAGCGCCGGTAGAGCGTTTCCAGGCGGCCGGCATAGGTTGCCTGGATCATGTGGCGCCGAATCTTCATTGACGGCGTAAGCTGCTCGTTCTCGATCGTGAACGGAGCGTCAGCGACGACGAAACGGCGCACCTTCTCGGTCACCGACATTTCCGAATTCACCCGGTCGACTGCCGCCGACAGGCGCTTCTGCACGTCGGGCTTGCCGGCGATTTCCGGGTCGGGGACGAGCAGGCCGACAAGGTGCGGCTTGCGCTCGCCATAGACCATCGCCTGGGCAATTTCCGGCTGCAGGGTCAGCATCCCCTCGACCCGCTGTGGGGAGATGTTGTCGCCCTTGTCGTTGACGATGATGTCCTTCTTGCGGTCGGTAATGACGATCCGGCCCTTGTCGTCGATATGGCCGACGTCGCCGGTGTGAAGCCAGCCGTCCTTGAGAACTCGCGCGGTTTCTTCCGGATTGCGCCAATAGCCGTGCATCACCAGCTCACCGCGCACCAGGATCTCGCCATCCTCGGCGATCCTGACCTCGGTGTCCTTGAGTGGCGGGCCGACGGATTCGAGCTGAATTCCGGCAGCCGGCCGGTTGCAGCTGATGACCGGCGCCGCTTCGGTCTGTCCATAGCCCTGGACGAAGGTGATTCCGAGCGACTGGAAGAAGATTCCCACTTCGGCGTTGAGCGGCGCTCCGCCCGATACCCAGGCCTTGGTGCGCCCGCCGACCTTGGCCCGCACCTTTCGGCGAACGGTAACTTCAAGAAGGCGGTCCATCGGCAGGCTCCACGGCTTGAACCGGCCTTCATATTTCTCCCGGCCGATCTTCATCGCCTGCCTGAACAGATATTGCGAGACGGCGCCGCTCGATTCGAGGCCCTTGAGGATTCGCGTCCGGAGCATCTCGAACAGTCGCGGGACGACGATCATCATCGTCGGACGAGTCTCCTCGAGGTTCGCGGCAAGCTTCTCCAGGCTCTCGGCATAATAGATTTGCGCCCCCAGCCCGACCGGGAACATCTGCCCGCCCGTATGTTCGAGGGCGTGGCTCGCGGGAAGGAACGACAGGAACACCTCGTCGCCCCAGCCGAAGTCGGTGGAGATGATGTCGGTTGCGCCCGCGACATTGTGAAGGATTGCGCCATGGTGCTGCATCACTCCGCGCGGCGCTCCGCCGGTGCCGCTGGTGTAGATGATGCAGGCGAGGTCAGAGCGCTGCATCTGCATGACCTGCTGCTCGACAGCAGCTTCGTCGGGAGTGCCGGAAACAAGGTCGCTCCAGCGGTCGACCTGCGCCGCGTCGCTTGCCTGGCCGGTGTCGACGTCCTCGATCTCGATGATGTGGCCGCAACTGGATTCGAACAGGACCGCCGGGACGAGCGCGTTCGCAAGCTTCTGGGTCGATACGATCACGGCCTTGGCGCCGGAATTACCGAGGACATGGGCATGGTCGCGAGTCGTGTTGGTCGAATAGGTCGGCACCGTCACGCACCCTGCCGCCATGATCCCGAGATCGGCGATCAGCCATTCGGGCCGGTTCTCGCTGACCAGCATCACCCGGTCGCCCGGCTGCAGCCCTATCGTCTTCAGGCTTGCCGCGAGCGCGATCACCTGCCGGCGTGCCTCCGCCCAGGTGATGGGCTGCCATTTACCCTGGCGTTTGGCCCAAAGGAACGGCGAATCCCCTTTTTCGCGAGCGCGAGTCAGGAACATATCGACAAGGTTCTGGAACGGCTCGAGCTGACGCGCCATCGACTTCTCCCCGCCGCGGCTTTTAGCCGAACAGGCGGCGAGCGCCACCCGTGGACGCATTCCGCAGCTTGGGTTAGGCGCTCAACCCATGCAATTGTTCAAGACCATCGCCGCGCTCGCGGCATCGCTGTCGCTGCTTGGCTGTGCGGCCGTCCCGGCCCCGGCGACCCGGCCACCGGTCCAGGCAGCCGCTTCCGTCGAGCCGTTCGTCGTCGTGGCCAATCCGCTCGCCGCAAACGCCGGGATCGAAGTGCTCAAGCGCGGTGGCAGCGCCATCGACGCTGCGGTCGCCATCGAGGCGATGCTGTCGCTGGTCGAACCGCAGAGCTCGGGAATCGGAGGCGGCGCGTTCATCACTTATTATGACGCTTCGACCAGACAGGTGAGCATCTACGACGGCCGCGAAACCGCGCCTGCACAAGCTTCGCCGACCATGTTCCTCAAGCCCGACGGAACGCCGCTTCCCTTCCGCCAGGCGGTGCTGTCGGGACGTTCGACCGGAGTCCCCGGCGCGGTCGCGGTGCTGGCGCTCGCGCATCGCGAGCATGGCCGGCTCCCCTGGTCGAGCCTGTTCGGAGCGGCCCAGCGAACGGCAAGCGAAGGCTTCGCGGTGAGCCCGAGGCTCGCGCGCTTCATCAGCAGCGAGGCTCCGCAGGCTTCGGCGCCCGACGCGCGGGCCTATTTCGCCCGTCCCGACGGATCGCGGTTGCAGGCAGGCGACAGGCTTCGCAACGCCGCTTATGCCGAATTCCTCGGCCGCCTCGCCGCTTTGGGGCCCACCGCATTCTATTCCGGATCGACCGCCGCAAAGATCGTTGAGCGGCTGCGTGTCGAACCGCTGCCCGGCTCGATGACGATGGCCGACCTCGCGGCCTATCGCCCGATCAAACGCGAGCCACTGTGCCGACCGTGGCGGATTTACGCGATGTGCGTTCCGCCGCCGCCATCCAGCGGCGTCGGCCTGATCGAGCTGATGAAGCTGCTCGAGACGACCGACATTGCGGCCCGCGGCCCGAACGACCCCCAGGCCTGGTTCCTGTTCGCGCAAGCGAGCCGGATCATGTACGCGGACCGCGACCGCTACGTCGGCGACCCGGCGTTCGTGAAGGTCCCCGTCGATGGACTTCTCGCCCCAGATTATATCGCCCAGCGCGCGAGGCTGATCGGAACGCGGGCCGGTCCGCCGCCGCAGGCTGGAGTTCCCGTCGGAGCGCCGGCCGCGGCCGCCGACCGCAGCCTCGAGCCCGCCGGAACCACCCACTTCATCGTGCGCGATGGGCAGGGCAATGTCGTGTCGATCACTGCCACCGTCGAATCCCTGTTCGGGTCGGGCCGGATGGTCGACGGCTTTTTCCTCAACAATGAGCTGACCGACTTCTCCTTCCGCCCGACAGACGATCAGGGACGAACGGTCGCCAACGCGGTAGCGCCGGGCAAGCGTCCGCGATCGTCGATGACGCCGACGATCCTCCTGACTCCCGACGGTCAGTTCGCCGGAGCGATCGGCTCGGCGGGCGGCAATGCGATCCTCGCTTATGTCGCCAAGTCGCTGGTCGCCGCCGTCGACTGGAACATGTCGATGAGCGAGGCGCTCGCGGCACCGAACCTCGTCGCCCGTGGTTCCAGCTTCAACGGCGAGGTGGACAAATTCTCACCCCAGGTCCTTCAGGGACTCGCCGAGCGCGGGATCGTCGTGAAGCCGGGACAGGGCGAGGATTCAGGCGTTCACGCGGTGCTGATCAGAAACGGCCGGGTCGACGGAGCCGCCGACCCGAGGCGCGAGGGCGTCGTCCTGGTGCTGCCGCCGCGCTAGGCGTCCGCGCCCACCGCTTCGGCGATCGTCGAAAGTCCGGCCTCGTCGAGCTTTCGGGCCAGCCCAGCACCGATCCGCCGGCCCACGTGCGGCCCTTCGAAAACCATCGCGCTGTAGAGCTGGACGAGCGAAGCTCCGGCGCGGATCCGCTCCCAGGCATCGTCGGCATTGGCGATCCCGCCGCAACCGATCAGCGGGATCGCGCCGCCGCTGGCGCTTCGAAACTGGCGAAGAGCATCGAGCGCGAGCGGCTTGAGCGGATCGCCCGACAACCCACCCTGCTCGCCCGAATGCCTCGACTTGAGCGGCGGCCGCGACACCGTCGTGTTCGCGACGATCAACGCGTCGATCCCGTTGTCGATCGCGGCCCTTGCGATCCTCGCCGAATCCCCCGACTCCAGATCCGGAGCGACTTTCAGGAACACCGGCGGCCCGCCTTTCTCGCGAGCGCCGGCAATCGCCGACAGCAAGGTGTCGAGAGCGCCCTGGTCCTGAAGCGCCCGCAGCCCCGGAGTGTTGGGCGAGCTGATGTTGACGGTCAGATAATCGGCGACCGCGCTCATCGCCTGCACCCCCGCGACATAGTCGCCGACCCGGTCGGGGCTATCCTTGTTGGCGCCGATATTAACGCCGATCGGACCGCCCGCGCGCTTGGTGCCCTTGAGCCGCGCGAAGGCCCTGGGCTGACCATCATTGTTGAACCCCATGCGGTTGATGACCGCTTTATCCTCGGGCAGCCGGAACAGCCGCGGCTTCGAATTGCCGGCCTGGGGGCGCGGCGTCAGGGTCCCGACCTCGACGAAGCCGAAGCCCAAAGTCAGCATTTCGGCCGCGATCTCGGCATCCTTGTCGAAGCCTGCGCCAAGGCCAACCGGCGAAGGAAAGGTCAGGCCGGCCACTTGCGACTTGAGCGAGGCCGGAAAATGCTGGTCGTGGAGCGGCAGCCATTTGACGCCCGCGATCGTCGCGCGATGCGCGCTTTCCGCGTCGAGCGCAAAGACAAGCGGCCTTAAGAGCCGGTACCAAACCATCCGGCCTCATTAGCAAGCCCATGCGGTGCGTTCATCGAAAAACGCTTCGCGCTGCGCTAGAGCTGCCGGCAGCATCTTCCGGCAATTTTCGAAGGAATTCACGTGAAGCGCTTTCTGCTCCTGATCTCGACCGCCTCGCTCGCCGCCTGCGCCACCCGGCCCGCCGAGCCCGTGGCGATCGTTCCAGCCACACCCGCTGCAGTCGCTACGGCCATCCAGGCCGCGCCCGCGCAGAAGAACGAGCAGCTGGCGCAGCTGTTCGAAGCCTATGACAAGGCCAACCTCGCGCAGTCGCCGATCAGCAAATCCTATCGCGGCATCCGCGACGAGGATTACGGTCGCTGGGGCGATTTCTCCGATGCCAGCGAGGTCGCCGGCCAGCAGCGGCTCCAAGCCACCGCCCGGACGATGAAGGCCCTGTTCGATCCCGCCAGTCTCTCTGCGAGCGATTCCCTGTCCTACCGCCTGTTCGACGCGATGGCTGAACGCTCGGCCGCGGCCTTTCCGTACCGCGAGCTTGACTATGTCTTCGACCAGATGAACGGCGCGCACAGCCAGCTGCCTGCCTTCCTTATCAATATCCACAGCATCGCCAACGCCGAGCAAGCGCAGGCCTATGTTTCGAGACTATCGGCCCTCGGCCCGGCGCTCGACCAGCTGATCGCGGAATCGCGGGAACGCTCGGCGAGCGGCGTGATGCCGCCCAAATGGGTCTATCCTTATGTGATTTCCGACATCGACAATTTGCTGGTCGCCGGCACGGGCGCCTCGCTCCAGGGCCATCCGGTGGTCGACGATTTCCGCGAGAAGCTCGCCAAGCTCGACATTCCGGCGGCGCAAAAAGCGCAACTGGAGCAAAATGCAGTGGCTGCCTGGAAGGGCAGCGCTGCTCCCGCCTATCGGAGGCTCCGCGCCGAGATGGTCCGCCAGCAGGCGATCGCCGGCAGTGATGACGGCATCTGGCGCTTCCCCGAGGGCGAGGCTTATTACAACATGCTGCTTGCCAACTACACGACCACCGAGCTCACCGCCGACCAGGTCCACGAGCTTGGTCTGAAGGAAACCCGGCGCATCCAGGAAGAGATGCGCGCGATCATGGGCCGGGTCGGTTTCACCGGCACGCTTCAGGAATTCTTCGAATTCACGCGCACCGACCCGCGTTTTTACCCCAAGACCCGCGAAGAATATCTGTCGAAGGTCGACGCCGCCACCGAGGCGATGCGGGCAAAGCTACCGGAATATTTCGCGACGCTCCCAAAGGACCCGCTTGTCGTGAAGCCGGTCGAGGCATTCCGCGAGAAAAGCGCCGGCAAAGCCTTTTACAACAGCCCGGCGCCCGACGGGTCGCGACCCGGCACTTATTATGTGAACCTCTATGATTTGAAAGCCATGTCGCTGAACGAGCTGGAGGCGCTCGCCTTCCACGAAGGCATACCGGGCCATCATTTGCAGCGCTCGATCCAGACCGGGCTTGGCGACGTCCCGCCGTTCCGCCGCTTCGGCGGAGTTACCGCCTACACGGAAGGGTGGGGCCTCTATTCCGAAGAGCTGGCCAAGGACATGGGCTTCTACACCGATCCCTATTCGGACTTCGGCCGGCTGAGCATGGAAATCCTTCGCGCCGGCCGGCTGGTGGTGGACACCGGCATTCACCGCAAGCGATGGACCCGGCAGCAGGCGATCGACTGGTTCATGGCCAATACCCCGGTGGCTCAGGGTGACATCGTCAGCCAGGTAGAGCGCTATGTCGTCTATCCGGGCCAGGCGACGGCCTACATGGTCGGCAAGCTCAAGATCATGGAGCTTCGGGACAAAGCCCGGGCCGAGCTTGGCGACCGGTTCGACATTCGCGGCTTCCACGACGCCGTGCTGCTGCCGGGCCCGGTTCCGCTCGACGTGCTGGAGCAGAACGTCGACGCCTGGATCGCAAGTTGGAAAGCGGGATAGCGTCATTGCGAGCGTAGCGAAGCAATCCAGAACGGCGCACACTGGATTGCTTCGTCGCTTGCGCTTCTCGCAATGACGGTTGTGAAACAGCTGCGCAAACCCTAAATCGGACTGCAATGGTCCGATATAGAACATGCGCCTGAGCCACCTCGCCGATTATGCGGTCGTGCTGATGACCGCCGCCGCCCGCCGTCCCGCGGGCGAGCGCCTCAGCGCGACCGCGCTTTCGGCCGAAACGGGAGTCCCCCTCCCCACAGCCCAGAAGCTGATGGGCCAGCTTGCCGGGGCGGGCCTCCTCGACAGCGTCCGCGGCGCCGGCGGCGGCTTTTCGCTGGCCCGGCCGGGCGACGAGATCAGCCTCGCCGACGTCATCGAAGCCGTCGAGGGGCCGATCGCCATGACCCAGTGCAGCGGTAGCGAAGGCGCGTCCGAGTGCGCACTCGACGCCCATTGCCGGGTCAAGCCGCACATGAGCCTCGTCAGCAACGCAGTCCGCGGAGCTCTTGGCGCCGTTTCCCTCCAGTCCCTCGCGAGCAGCCAGTGAACGAAGAAACGCCCATCAAGAACCGCGAGGCTCACGAGGCCGCCGAAAAGCTCGCCACCTATGAATGGGGCTTTTCAAGCGACATCGAGCAGGAGTTCGCGCCCAAGGGCCTGAACGAGGACACGGTTCGCTTCATCTCGGCCAAGAAGCAGGAGCCCGAGTGGATGCTCGAATGGCGCCTCAAGGCGTACCGCGCCTGGCTGGAAATGGAGGAGGTCGGCTGGGCCAATCTCGACCTTCCGAAGATCGATTACCAGGCGGCTTATTATTATGCCGAGCCCAAGAAGAAGGAGAAGCTCGGAAGCCTCGACGAGGTCGATCCGGAAATCCTTCGAGTCTACGCCAAGCTCGGAATCCCGATCGAGGAGCAAAAGGTTCTCGCCAACGTCGAGGGCGCCCGAAAAGTCGCGGTCGACGCGGTGTTCGACAGCGTCAGCGTCGCCACCACCTTCCGCGAGGAATTGAAGCGCGCCGGGGTCATCTTCCTCTCCATTTCCGAAGCGATACGCGAGCATCCCGAGCTGATTCGCAAATATCTCGGCTCCGTCGTCCCGCAGCGCGACAATTACTTTTCGTGCCTCAACGCCGCGGTCTTTTCCGACGGCACCTTCGTCTACATCCCCGAAGGCGTCCGCTGCCCGATGGAGCTATCGACCTATTTCAGGATCAACGCCGAGAATACCGGCCAGTTCGAACGCACTTTGATCGTTGCCGAAAAGGGCAGCTACGTGTCCTACCTGGAAGGCTGCACCGCGCCGATGCGCGACGAGAACCAGCTTCACGCGGCGGTCGTCGAGATTTTCGCCCACGAGGATGCGGAGGTGAAATATTCCACCGTCCAGAACTGGTATCCGGGCGATGCGCAAGGCAAGGGCGGGATCTTCAACTTCGTCACCAAGCGGGCTTTGTGCTCGGGCGCGCGGTCCAAGGTCAGCTGGACCCAGGTCGAGACCGGAAGTGCGATCACCTGGAAATATCCCAGCTGCATCCTCAAAGGCGACGGAAGCGTCGGCGAATTCTATTCGGTCGCTCTGACCAACAACCGCCAGCAGGCCGACACCGGCACCAAGATGATCCACATCGGCGCCAACACCCGCTCGACCATCATCTCGAAAGGCATCAGCGCGGGGCGAAGCGACAATACCTATCGCGGGCTGGTGCGCGTGCTCCCCCGAGCCGAGAATGTGCGCAACTTCACCCAGTGCGATTCACTGCTCCTGGGCGACAAGTGCGGCGCGCACACCGTGCCCTACATCGAGGTCAAGAACCCGACCGCGCAGATCGAGCATGAGGCGACGACGTCGAAGATCAGCGACGACCAGTTGTTCTACGCGATGAGCCGTGGCCTCGACACCGAAAGCGCGGTGGCGCTGATCGTCAACGGCTTCGCCCGCGAGGTGCTGAAGCAGCTGCCGATGGAGTTCGCAGTGGAGGCCCAGAAGCTGCTGGGGATTTCACTCGAGGGGAGCGTGGGGTGAAAAAGGTGACGATTTTAGCGGCGGTCGGGACGGCATTGTTTCTCACGTCCACGATCGCGGAAGGTCAATCACGAGCGAGGCGAACGGGCATGGAATCGCAGGTTGAGAGTGAATGGAATGGATGGGACGGCGATACCATTGTGAAACTCGTAAACGGCACCGTCTGGCGCCAGGAAGAGTATCATTACGAGTATCACTATGCGTATCGGCCTCAAGCCCGCGTGGTGAACAATATCATGTTCGTTGAAGGCATGAGTAAGGGCGTGCGCGTGGACCAAATCTCTGTTGTTGAAACTCGCGTGGATGGTGAGTGGCAAGGTTGGGATGGGGAGACCGTTGTTAAGCTAGAAAACGGGCAAATATGGCAGCAAGAGGAGTATCACTACGAATATCGCTACGCATACCGACCCGAAGTGATGATCGACGGGAATAATATGCTGGTCGAGGGCATGAACAAGCCTATTCGAGTTAGCAGGCTGCGCTAATGCTGGCTGTCAGCAACCTCCACGCCACCGTCGCCGACAAGCCGATCCTCGCCGGCATCACGCTCGAGGTGCCGGCTGGCGAGGTGCATGCGATCATGGGGCCGAACGGGTCGGGCAAGTCGACGCTTGCTTATGTTCTCGCCGGCCGTCCCGACTATGAAGTGACCGGCGGAAGCGCGACCTTCACCCCCAGCCCCGTTCGTGTCGAGCGAAGTCGAGACACGTCCGCGTCCAGGTCCCTCGACTTCGCTCGGGACGAACGGGAGGGGCAGGCTCTGGACCTGTTGGAGATGGAACCGCACGAGCGGGCCGTCGCCGGGCTGTTCCTCGGCTTCCAATATCCGGTCGAAATTCCCGGAGTGTCGATGCTCCAGTTCCTTCGCGAGAGCCTCAATTCGCAGCGTCGCGCGCGCGGCGAAACGGAGCTTTCCGGCGCCGAGTTCATCAAGCTCGCGCGCGCACAGGCGACCGAGCTTGGAATGGACATCGAGATGCTCAAGCGGCCGGTCAATGTCGGCTTTTCGGGTGGCGAGAAGAAGCGCGCCGAGATGGTCCAGATGGGCATCATGGACCCCAAGTTCGCAATCCTTGACGAGACCGACAGCGGGCTCGACATCGACGCTCTTCGGATCGTCGGCGAAGGCATCAACCGGATCATGCGCAAGCCCGACAAGGGCGTGCTCCTGATCACTCATTACGAGCGCCTTCTCGAACATGTCCGGCCCGACCGGGTCCACGTTCTGCAGGCGGGGCGGATCACCCGCTCGGGCGACATCGAGCTTGCCCGCGAGCTCGAGCGCGAAGGCTATGTGGAGGCCGCCGAGTGACAGCCTTCTGGATCATCGTCGCTTGCATCGCTTTCGTGATTGTCTCGGGGACAGTTCGCCGAAGGCCTGGCGTGGCAATCACCGACACCGCGGTGCTGATGTTCCTGCTCGGCCTGATCGGAGTCGCCGATTTGGTGCTCAGCCGCTTCGTCGATACCGGAAGCATCGGCTGGACCGTGGCGGGGCTGCTGGCGTTCGGTTTCGCGCTGGATGCGCTCTACGGCTTGATGGCACCCGAGCGGCAGCGCGTCCGCGACCGTCGGCTGCGGGCATTGATCAGGCGCAAGCCGGCGTGACCGCGCCTTTTCCCACTCGCGGCCAGGAGGCGTGGCGCTACGCCGACCTCGATGCGCTGAAGCAAGTCTGGAACGATCTTGCCGAGCCGCAGCTCCTCGAAATTGCTGCGCAGCAAAAGCTGCAGCAAATTTGGATGCCAAGCGGCCAGGACGTCGAGGTCCGGCGCTCGCGGGTCACGCTCGCAGCCGGTGCCGAACTGTCCATTTTCGCGCTCAACACCGCCGCCGAATATGGCCGAATCGAAATCGACGTGACGCTTCACGAGGCCGCTCGCTTCGAGTTCAACGCCGCCAATATCGGGACAGCCCAGTCGACCCTCGAAGTCGTCACGATTGTTCGTCATGTCGAGCCTTCCGCCGTCTCCCGTCAGACTGTGCGCTCGGTGCTCGGCGGCAAGGCGGTCGGATCCTATCTCGGCAAGGTCGAGGTCGCCCGCGGAGCGCAGAAGAGCGATGGCGAGCAGTCGGTCAAAGCGATGCTTCTCGATCGCGGGGCGACGGCCAACGCCAAGCCGGAGCTCGAAATCTACGCCGACGATGTGAAATGCGCCCACGGCGCGTCCGTCGGCGAGCTCGATCCGGCCCAGCTTTTCTACGCGATGAGCCGTGGGCTCGACCCCGCCGGCGCCCGAGCGCTTTTGCTCGAAGGCTTCGTGATGAACCTGTGGGACGGCATTGCCGACGAGACGCAGCGCGCTTCGATCGCGGATGCAGCACGCGATGCGCTCCGGAGGGTGGTATCCTCCCCGGGACGGGGAGGGGGACCATCGAACCAAGGTTCGATGGTGGAGGGGGCGTAGTGCAGGCGGCCAACCCCCTCCGTCAGCCTCCGGCTGCCACCTCCCCGTTCCGGGGAGGATGTGTCCGCGACCAGTTCCCGGGAATCGAGAATTGGCACTATCTCGACAGCGCCGCAACCGCTCAGAAACCGCGCGCCGTCATCGACGCCATCGCCAGCGCCTACGGCCCCGAATATGCAACGGTACA
>JACDCV010000143.1 GCA_013817375.1 Sphingomonas sp. | reverse complement strand
CCGTCGATCTTTGCGATCGCGCCGGCAAGCCTTTGCTCTTCGTCGTCAACGGTGCGACGCCGAAAGCGAAAATCACGTACGAAGCCGCGGTCGCGCTGTCGCAGCACGGTACCGTCGCTCCGGTCACCGTCCATCACCGAACCGATTTCGCGGCCTCGATGATCGATGGCCGAACCGTGATGGAAATCGACCCCAACGGCCGCTCGGCCCGCGAGGTCGTCGGCTTGTGGGAATATATTTCCGACAGGCTCGAGAAGAACTTCCGGCGGACAGTATTTGCCGCCCCGAACGCCGCGCCCGGCATCGCCCAGGCAAGTCCGCGTCCCGTCGGAGGCTTCGGCCGCCGCGTGGTGGGCCAGTAACGGGGGTATGGCGTGAACACCGAACCGAAATCATTCGCTTCCCTCTCTTCCGGCCTGCTCGCTCGCAAGGGCGCTGCTCGCCCGGCGATGCGTCCGCAGGGGTTCGGCCAGGTCGCCGGTCTTGAGGACCTTGGCTGGAACGACATGGGCTTCGAGCCTCCCAAGCCGGCCGAGGCGCCGGCTCCCGACGCCGAGCATGACGGTTTTGGCGACGTAATTCCGGCTCACCCGCACAATCTTGCAGGACTGACGCCGGTCGATTCGCCGGTTCACAGCCAGCGGGCGGAAATCGAAGGCCGCTTGACCGCATTCACTCCCGATGATTCGGGCGAGGAGCTCGACGAGACCGCCGAGCTCTACGAGCCCGGGAATGGGGACGAGCTTCAAGTCGAGGAACACAAGCTCCAGCTGGTCGAGCCAGAGCCGGAGGCGATGGAAGCGCCGTTGCCGGTATTCGAGCCCGAGCCTGTCGCAATGGTCAAGCCGCAACCGCTTCAAGTTGCAGCAGTCCGGCCGGAACGAGTGGTGCGCCGGTCGCGCGAGCCTCGTGCTGCTCCGGGCACCAAGGCGAAGGCGGCTTTCACTCTCCGTCTCGAGCCCGAGCGTCACCTCAAGCTTCGTCTCGCCTGCGCGGTCAGCGGAAGTTCGGCGCAGATGCTCGTCACCCAGGCGCTCGATGAATTTCTGGGCTCCATGCCCGAACTCGAAGCGATGGCCGTGAAGGCCAAACGGAAGGGATGATCCAATGAACCGACCGAGCCGCTTCGCGACCGCCATTTCCACGCTTGCGCTGGCGGCGGTCCTGTCGGGCTGCGCTGCAGGCGGAGCGAAGCGCGCGTCGATCTTTGGGTCGAAGATCGACCGTTCGAACATCGGCCTTGCGACCAAGGCAGTGGCGGCGCTCGAGAGCGAACAGTTCGCAGTTGCGGTCGAGCTTGCCGAGCGCGCCGTCGAAAATACGCCGAACGACGCCGGCTTTCGGGCGCTTCTGGGCAATTGTTATTTCGGCGCTGGCCGCTTCGCCTCCGCCGAGGCGGCTTACCACGATTCGCTTTCGTTGATTCCGTCGCAGCCGAAGCTGGTGCTCAAGCTTGCGCTGGTCCAGATCGCCCAGGGCAAGTCGTTCCAGGCGCTCTCGCTGCTCAACTCTGCCCGCGACTCCCTGGATGCGGCCGACTTCGGCCTCGCCGTTGCGCTTGCGGGCCGCGCCGACGATGCGGTCGCGGTGCTCAACCATGCGGCGCGGATGACGGGTGCCGACGCCCGGGTCCGCCAGAATCTTGCGCTCGCTTACGGCCTGTCGGGCAATTGGGCGATGGCGCGAACCGTTGCCGCTCAGGACGTTGCGCCCGAACAGCTCGATATGCGGATCCAGAAGTGGATGGCAATGGCGGTTCCGTCGCGGCCGTCCGACCAGGTTGCTGCCCTCACCGGCATCACTCCCGCTGCCGATCCCGGCCAGCCGGCTCGGCTGGCGCTGAAGAGCGCGCCAAGCACCGAGCGCGTTGCGGAGACAGTGGTGCCGCAGATTCAGCCACAGCCGCAGTCTCAGCCTTATCATGCTGCCGAGCTTCCCTATTCGCCACCGCCGGCTCTTCCCGAGCCGCTGCCCCAGGCCGAGGCGGCGCCAGCTCCTGTTGTCGCCGTGGCAGTGCAGGCCTTGATCGCGCCGGCGCCGCTGCCGGTTATCTCCGACCTGGCGCCCGTCGAGGCGGTGGTCGTTCCGGCCGTCGCTCCGAAGCTTCCGACCAGTTTCGAAGCGCCGGTGCAGCCGGCCAGCTATATCGCCATTAGCGACACTGTACGCAAAGCGGCGGCCCGCAAGCGCCTGCCGTCGGGCAATTCCAGGTCGGTCGTCCAGCTTGGCGCTTATGGATCGCCGGAACGCGTGATGGTTGCCTGGAAGGACATAACCAGGCGCTATCCGGCGCTTCGCGACTACACACCGATGCGCGCTCGCTTCGACGCGCCGAAGGGCACCGTCTGGCGGCTTTCGATCAAGGGCTTTGCAAGCCAGCAGGAAGCGGTCGACCGCTGCGAACTGCTTCAGAGCCGCGGCGGAAAATGCTTCGTCCGCTCGGTTGCCGGGGATGCGCCGGTTCAGCTCGCCTCGCGCTGATCAGACGAGCAATTCCAGGCACGCCATCCGCGTCGCCACACCATATTCCACCTGAAGCGCAATCAATGACCGCTCGGGATCGTCGGCGATAGCGCCGTCAATCTCAACGCCGCGGTTCATCGGCCCCGGGTGCATCACCGCCGCATCGGGGGACGCTTTGGCCAGCCGTTGCGCGGTAAGCCCGAAGCGGTTCAGATATTCGCCCGGAGCATCGCCGAGCTCCTCGGTGAGCCGCTCGCGCTGGACGCGGAGCATCATCACCACGTCGGCCCCGGCGAGCGCCTCGTCGATCGGAATCGCGGGCGTCCCCTCGGGCATCAGCTTTTCGGGCCCGGACACGCGCAGCCGAGCGCCGAGGCGCTCAAGAAGCTTGATATTCGAATGAGCGACCCGGCTGTGCCTGATGTCGCCGAGGATCGCGATGTCGAGGCCGTCGATCCTGCCGAATCGCGAGCGGATGGTGGCGGCGTCGAGGAGTGCCTGGGTCGGATGCTCGTTGGTGCCATCGCCAGCGTTGATCACCGGGCAGTCCATGATCTGCGCGACAGCGGCGGCGGATCCATCCTGCGAGTGGCGGATAATCAGCGCGTCCGGGCGCATGGCGTTCAACGTCCGGGCGGTGTCTTCGAGAGTCTCGCCCTTGTTCACCGACGAGTGCTCGACCGGCAATGTGACCACCGACGCCCCCAGCCGATGGGCCGCGGTCGCGAAGGACATCGAAGTGCGGGTGGAATTTTCGTAGAAGAGGTTGAAGACAATCCGGCCGCCGAGCCGGTCGCTGGAGCGCGCCGCGCGATTCTCGGCAAGCCAGAAGTCCGCCTGGTCGAGGATCGTTCCGATCTGTGCGTCGGTCAGCGAATCGATGGAAATCAGGTCCACGAGGAGAGGCACTTATTCCGGACCCGGAAGATTGGCCAGTGCGTCGATCGCGCCCTGGAGGATGTGCGCGGCGGCGAGAGCGTCGATTTTCTCGGCTCGGCGCGCGCGGCTGACGTCGGCGTCGATCATTGCCCTTTCGACCGCTTGGGTCGACCAGCGCTCGTCCCACAGCAGGACCGGAAGGCCAAGCGGCGCAAGATTGCGCGCAAAGGCCCGGACCGACTGGGTACGCGGGCTATCGCTTCCGTCCATGTTGAGCGGCAGGCCAACGACCAGACCGACGATAGTTTCCCGTTCGGCAAAGGCGCCGAGCGTCTCCATGTCTTTCGTGAACTTCGTCCGACGGATGGTCTCGACGGGGCCGGCGAAATGCCAGCCGGCATCGCAGATGGCGAGGCCGATGGTCCGGGTTCCGACATCGAGACCCGCGAGCTTGCCGCCGCTGGCGACCGCGGCGGCAAATTCGCCGGCTTCCGTGATCACGTACCCCACGACTGGACCCTCTGTCGCGCATCGCGCTGGATCGCGCTCCAGAACAAGGCAAAATCATAGACGTGATAATTATTCCCCGGGAGAACGAAGGGTCCCAGGGCCGGAATCTCGCCTTCGAGGAGGAGCAGGCCCTCGTCGCAGCGTGCGCCGACCGCTCCAGGCACGAGCTCGGCGGTCGTGAAGTTGGAGGCGGGGACGAGGGTTCCCGGGTTGGCGGCGGGGGGAGCGGCTGTTCCCGCCGAGCCTGTGAGCGGGTTGACGCACAGCACGTCCTCGCGGCGGCGCTTGCCGCCCGAGGCGCCTTGCGACTCTTCCCAGGATTTCAGGATCAGCGACGGGTTGGCGGGCTCGGCGAAGCTCAACCAGGAGAGGATGCAGCCCGACTGCTGCTGGCTTCGGCATTTGGGAAAGCCGAGCGCTGGAAGGTCAGCCGTTGCGCTGATCGGCCAGCCAACGACGTAGGCAGCCGCAAGGCGCCCCTGCAATATCGCCTTATGCTCCTCCAGAAGCCGCAACAGATGGAGCGCACCCTGGCTGTGCCCGGCGAGGATGACGGGCTCTCCGGCGGGAACCTGCTTCAGGAACTCGGCAAAGGCCGCCGACACGTCGGAATAAGCCAAAGCGAGCGATTTTGCGGAATCCTCGCTGTCGAGAAGGAAGGCGCCATAAGCCGCTTGCCGGTAGCGCGGAGCCCAAACAGTCGCGACATCGGCAAAAGCGCTCGCCTGGCTCCGGGTGAACAGGCGAGTTCGAAATTCGGTATCGCCGCCGGGCCTGATCGCGGCATTCCAGCGATCGCCCTGGAGATAGGTCGTCGGGTGGACGTAAAATGCGTGGGCGGGCCGGGTCGCCAGCGGGCGCGGCTCGGTGCCCGGCCGCCACCATGAGGGATCGTTGGCAATGCCGGGGCGCGCCAGCCAATTGTCCAGATTGGAATAGTCCGGACCGCTGCTGGGCGGAGGCGCAACATAATGGCCTTGCGGAGTGAATTGGTCGCGAAGCATCGAGCTTCCGAACTGGAACATCGCAAAGGCGCCGGCGACCGCCAGCAGGGTGAGGATCGCGACGGCGATCAGGAAGCGGCGGGCGCACATTGGCGGCGGCGTCTATTGGTCGCTTGTCCCAAGAGCAACCGCTCGAAAGGTCCCAATGTTCACGGTGTCACGCGTGCGTTCGGGCGCTCAGCATGCG
>JACDCV010000017.1 GCA_013817375.1 Sphingomonas sp. | reverse complement strand
GAGGAGATCTGCCCCAAGCTCCCCAGGTCGCGCCAGACATTGCTGTTTTCGGCCACCATGCCGCCGCCTATCCAGAAGCTGGCGGCCAAATTCCTCAAAGACCCGAAAAGGGTCGAGGTCACCCGGCCGGCGACTGCCAACATCAATATCGAGCAGCGCCTGGTACAGGTCAGACCCGACTCCAAGCGCGAGACCCTGCGCAAGCTTCTCCGCGCCGAGGTCCGCAACGCGATCATCTTCTGCAACCGCAAGACCACGGTTCGCGAGCTTACCACCAGCCTCAAGCGATCGGGCTTCGCGGTCGGTCAAATCCAGGGCGACATGGACCAGTCGGACCGGATCGCAGAATTCGACCGCTTCAAAAATGACGAGATCAACATCCTCGTCGCCTCCGACGTCGCCGCCCGAGGGCTCGACGTGAAGGGCGTCAGCCACGTGTTCAACTTCGACGTTCCGTGGCAGCCAGACGATTACATCCACCGCATCGGCCGCACCGGCCGTGCCGGCGCCACCGGAATCGCAATCACCTTCGCGACGAGGGAAGACAGAGAAGCGGTCTCGGCGATCGAGAAGATGCTGGGGCAGAAGATCCCGACCAGCGAGCCCGAAGGGGCGGAGCCCGCAGCGCGCAGTTCGGAGCCGAAGCAGGAAAAGCCGCCTGCAAAGCAGGAAAAGCGGGCCCGGCCGGAACGCAAGAGCCGCAAACAGCCCGACGCGGAGCGCGAGCAACCGCAGGAGCGCAAGGACAAGCCGCCCAAAGCTGAAGAGCCCCGGCCAGCCAAGGCGCCGCAGCGCAGCCCAAAGACCGAGGACCAGAACGATTCCGAGTGGAACGGGCCGCTTCCAGGCTTCCTCAACGTAAAGGCCAGCTAGGCACATTCCTGTGCGCTTGGAACGGTCGCCAACCGTTCCTAGCTAACCACCTCAACGCGAGACCAGGAGCCGGACATGGCCGACAATGACAGCGACTATACGCCCCCCAGGGTCTGGACGTGGGAACAGCCGAGCGGCGGCAAGTTCGCAAACATCAACCGGCCGATCGCGGGTGCCACGCACGAGCACGACCTAGCCGTCGGCAAACACCCGTTGCAGCTCTATTCCCTCGCAACTCCCAATGGGCAGAAGGTCTCGATCATGCTCGAGGAGTTGCTCGAAAAGGGTCACTCCGGCGCGGAATATGACGCCTGGCCGGTCCGCATCGGTGACGGCGAGCAGTTCACCAGCGGCTTCGTCGAGATAAACCCCAATTCCAAGATCCCGGCTTTGGTCGACCGCAGCGGCCCCGAGCCGGTTCGGGTTTTCGAGTCCGGAGCAATCCTCGTCTATCTCGCCGAAAAGTTCGGCGAGTTCCTGCCAAGCCAGGGCCCGGAGCGCGCCGAGGCCCTGTCCTGGCTGTTCTGGCAAATGGGCAGCGCCCCGTTCCTCGGCGGCGGCTTCGGCCATTTCTTCGCTTATGCTCCGGTCAAGATCGAATATGCGATCAACCGCTATGCGATGGAGGCCAAGCGCCAGCTCGACGTTCTCAACCGGCGCCTCGCGGACAATGAATATGTGGCTGGATCCGACTATTCGATCGCCGACATGGCGATCTGGCCCTGGTACGGCGGAGTTGCGCTGGGCCGCACCTACGAAGGCGCGGACGAGTTCCTTGGCGTGAACGAATATGAGCATGTGATGCGCTGGGCACGCCAGATCGACGAGCGGCCCGCTGTCAGGCGTGGACGGATCGTCAACAAGCTCAACGGCGAGCCGCACGAGCAACTGCACGAGCGGCACGATTCCAGCGATTTCGAGCTTCGGACCCAGGACAAGCTGGAGCGCCAGCAAGCCGACGTGGACGGAGTGAAGGACGACGCGATTTAACCGACCAACCGTCATTTCGAGCGAAGCGACGCAATCCAGCCGAACTGGATCGCTGCGTCGCTACGCTCCTCGCGATGACGCCTTGTATCGGCCTGAAAATTCTTCCGCGAAATTGCGCAGCCGCTGACCGGCGATAGCGTCGCGCATCGCCTGCATCAGCCGCTGGTAGAACCACAGATTATGCTCGGTCATCAGCATTGCACCCAATATCTCGCCCGAGCGCACCAGGTGGTGGACGTAGGCGCGTGAGTAAGTCGCGCAGGTCGGGCACGGGCAGCCCGGCTCGACCGGCTCCGGGTCCTCCGCGAAGCGGGCGTTGCGGATGTTGATCGGGCCGTCGGCGGTGAACGCCTGGCCGGTGCGCCCGGAGCGGGTTGGAAGAACGCAGTCGAACATGTCGATTCCGCGAATTACCGATTCCACGAGGTCGTCGGGCTTACCGACCCCCATCAGGTAGCGCGGCTTGTCGTCGGGGAGCATCTGCGTCGCGAAATCGAGTGTCCGGCACATCGCCGCCTGGCCCTCCCCCACCGCAAGGCCGCCGATCGCATATCCGTCGAACCCGATTCCGATGAGCGCCTCGGCCGAAGCCCCGCGAAGCTCCTCGTCGAGCCCGCCCTGCTGGATTCCGAACAAGCCGCCCTCGCCCCGGAACGCGGCCCTGGAGCGCTCGGCCCAGCGCATCGAGCGCTCCATCGCCGCCTGCTGCTCGCCGCGCGTCGAGCTTGCGGGCACCAGCTGGTCGAAGGCCATGACGATGTCGGAGCCGAGCAGGTTCTGGACCTCCATCGAGCGCTCGGGCGACAACATGTGGCGGGTGCCGTCGATGTGGCTTGCGAAGGCCACGCCCTCCTCGGTGACCTTGGTCAGCTCCGACAGGCTCATCACCTGATAGCCGCCGCTGTCGGTGAGGATCGGCCGTTCCCAGCCCATGAAGGGGTGAAGCCCGCCCAGCCGGGCGATCCGCTCGGCGCCCGGGCGAAGCATCAAATGATAGGTGTTGCCAAGGATGATGTCGGCGCCGGACTTGCGGACGTTATCCGGCTTCATCGCCTTGACCGTCGCTGCGGTCCCGACCGGCATGAACGTCGGCGTCCTGATCTCTCCACGCGCCATGCTGATGACGCCGGTGCGAGCGGCTCCGTCGGTGGCGTCGATGGTGAAGGCAAACTCCGTCATCCAGAACGCTCCGGCAGAAGCAAACTCGAATCCCCGTAGCTGTAGAAGCGATAGCCCTCGCGGATTGCGTGGGCGTAGGCGGCTTTCATCACGTCGAGTCCCATCAGCGCGCTGACCAGCATGAACAGGGTCGAGCGGGGCAGGTGGAAGTTGGTCATCAGCCCGTCGACCGCCTTGAAGCGATAGCCCGGGGTGATGAAGATTGCGGTGTCGCCTTCAAATGGCCGGATGGTGCCGTCTTCGGCGGCAGCGCTCTCGATCAGCCGAAGCGAGGTGGTGCCGACGGCAATCAACCGCCCGCCCGCCGAGCGCGCCGAGTTCAGGCGGTCGGCGGTCGCTTCATCGATGCGCCCCCATTCGGAGTGCATCTTGTGCCCCGCGATCGTCTCCGCCTTTACCGGAAGGAAGGTGCCGGCACCGACATGGAGGGTGGCCGTCTCCCGAAGCACTCCGCGAGCGTCGAGGGCTTCGAGAAGCTCGCCGGTAAAGTGGAGAGCGGCCGTTGGCGCCGCGACCGCGCCCTCCTGACGCGCGAAGACCGTCTGATAATCGTCGCGGTCGGCTTCGTCGGTCGCTCGCTTCGAGGCAATGTAGGGCGGTAGCGGCATCCGCCCTGCCCGCTCGAGCAACTCCTCGACCGGCTCGTCCCCGTGGATCTGGATGAGTATGCTTCCGTCCTCGGCTTTCTCCACCACCGACGCGGCCACGCCATCGTCGAAGTCAATCCGGTCGCCGACCCGGAGCCGCCTGGCATTGCGGACGAAAGCCCACCAACTTCGGACGCCCTCGCGCTTGTGAAGCGTGACTCCGATCCGCGCCTCGCCGCGCCTGCCTTCGAGCTGCGCGGGGATGACCTTGGTGTCGTTGAACAACAGGATGTCGCCACCCTCAAGCATCTGCGGAAGGTCGAGCACCTGGCGGTCCGACACACTGTCGCCTTCGACCAGCAGCAGTCGCGCAGAGTCGCGCGGCCGTGCCGGCCTCAGCGCAATGCAGTCAGCTGGAAGCTCGAAATCGAAGAGGTCGACGCGCATGCGCGTCCTTTAGCTTAACCGCCGATGCTCGCCCGAACGATTTTCGTCGGCTCGGCAGCTGGCTGCCCCGGTGCGATCTTGTCGACCGCATCCATTCCCGAGATAACTCGGCCGAACACCGTATATTTGTTGTCGAGCGTGCCGTCGCGGCCGAACATGATGTAGAATTGGCTGTTGGCGCTGTCGGTGTCGTCGGCGGTTCGCGCCGCAGCGACCGTTCCGCGAAGGTGCAGGAGCGTGTTGAACTCGGCCTTGAGGTCGGGAAGCTGCGAGCCGCCCTCCCCGGTGGCGGTCGGATCGCCGCCCTGGGCCATGAAGCCCGGGATCACGCGATGGAAGACGGTGCCGTTGTAGAAGCCGGAGCGGGCCAGCGTCTGGATGCGCTGCACATGCATTGGCGCCGCGTCGGGGCGAAGCTGGATCACGACGGTGCCGCCGGTCGAAAGCTCCAGGCTAAGCTTGTTGGCCGGATCGGCAATAACGCTGGCCGGCGGATTGATCGGGAGAACCGGTTCGGTTGCAGGCTGGGCGGCGATGAGAGCGAAGGCCGCAAAGGCGAGCGCGAATAGCTTCATTATCACGTTTCTCTGCTTAGCGGCCGAGCTGACGCGCGACGTCTGCGGCGACCGTGGGGGTGACGAACTTGTCGATCGAGCCGCCATAGCGCGCGATCTCCTTAACCAGCCGTGACGCTATCGGCTGAAGCGACACTGCGGCCATCAGGAAGACGGTCTCGATCTCGCTGTTCAGAAGCTGGTTCATTCCCGCCATCTGAAACTCATATTCGAAGTCGCCGGCTGCCCTCAGGCCGCGGATGATGACCGACGCGCCTTCGCGCTCGGCAAAGTCCATCAGCAGCGAATCGAAGTCGACGACCTCGATCTTGCCGGCCACGCCAACCGTCTCGCGGCGAACCATCTCGAGCCTTTGTTCGAGCGAGAACATCGGCTGTTTCGACGGGTTCGTGGTCACTCCGATCACCAGCCGGTCGACGAGGCCGGATGCGCGGCGAACGATGTCCAGATGTCCGAGCGTGACGGGGTCGAAGGTCCCCGGATAGACGCCGATTCTGTCAGTCATTTGCTACCGGTCCCGCTCGATCGCGAAGCGCGCGATTGCACGCAGCATATCGGCTTCTGCGCCGTGGTCCGACAGATGGTCAATGGCCTGCTCGACCAACATCCGCGCCTGCTGCCGCGCCCGGTCGGGCCCGAGCAGCGAAACGAAAGTCGCCTTCCCGGCTTGCGCATCCTTTCCGGTGCGCTTTCCCGCCGCTGCCTCGCTGCCGCTATGATCGATCAGATCGTCGGTGATCTGGAAGGCGAGCCCGACGTTTCTCGCATAGCCGCGATAGGGGGTCCGGGCATCGCGAGTGAGACGGATGACGATGCACGGCGCCTCGACCGAAAATTCGATGAGAGCGCCGGTCTTGAGCTGCTGGAGGCGGGTCACCGAGGCAAGGTCGAGCGATTGCCGCTCGGCAAGCAGGTCCATCATCTGTCCGCCGGCCATGCCGTTGGGGCCGGAGGCCCGCGATAGCTCCAGAACCAGATCGGAGCGCACGTGGGGGTCCGGATCGGTTGCTTCATGGGCAAGGATCTCGAAGGCCAGAGCGTGGAGGCTGTCACCGGCAAGGACCGCCGTCGCCTCGTCGAACGCCTTGTGGACGGTTGGCTTGCCGCGCCTCAGATCGTCATCGTCCATCGACGGCAAATCGTCGTGGATCAGCGAATAGACGTGGATCGCCTCGATCGCAGCCGCCACCCGGAGCGCGCGTTCCTCGTCGATCCCGAACAGGCGCGATGCTGCGATGGTGAGCAGCGGCCGAAGCCTCTTGCCGCCGCCGATTGCGGCGTGCCGCATGGCTTCGTAGAGCTGGCCGCGGCTGTCGGCGGGCGGGTCGAGGAGTTCGGAGAAGAAATCGTCGAGCTTGCTCGATACGCGGTCGGCTTCGACTTCAAGGTCGAGCCGGTTGCCGTCGACAAGCTCAACCGGCATCGAGCGGCGTCACTCCCGACGGCTTTCCGTCGCTTCCGAACGCGATCTGGTCGATCCGCGCCTGGGCCGCCTTCAGCCGCGCTTCGCAATGCCGCTTGAGGCGGTCGCCTTCCTGGTAGAGCACGATCGACTGGTCGAGCGGCGCCTCGCCCTGCTCGAGAGTCCGAACGATCTCCTCGAGCCGCTTGAGCGCAGCTTCGAAGCTCAGCTCGCTTGCGCTCTGGCCTGCCTGTGCGTCGGAGCTGTCCATCAGGTGAGGATGAGCCTGCGAGCGCTGCAAATCAACGCTTGAACGGGTCGCGGATGCCCGGGAAGATCTCGTCCGCAGCGGTGGTTTCGCCAGCCTCGGCGGCGCTCAGCGCGGCTTCCGCGTCGCGAGCGTGCTGCTCGCGCTCGGCGCGCAGCTCCCCGATCAACGCCTGCCGGTCGTCCTCGAGATGCTCGTCGCCCACCGGCGCAACTGTCCCGGCAGCCTTCTGGGCCTTGGCGACTGCGGCATCGAGCTCGCGCTGGCTGCAAAGGCCAAGCGTGACCGGGTCCTTGGTGGTGATGTTGGCGATGTTCCAGTGGGTGCGGTCGCGAATCGCGCTGATGGTGGTTCGGGTGGTGCCGATCAGCTTGCCGATCTGACCATCGCTAAGCTCCGGGTGATTGCGCACCAGCCAGGCTATGCCGTCCGGCTTTTCCTGCCGCTTCGAAAGCGGCGTGTAGCGCGGTCCCTTGGTCCGGCGGACCTCGTCCGGTTCTTTCTGGATCTGAAGCTTGTAGTCCGGGTCGTTCTGGCCCTTCTCGATCTCTTCGTGAGTGAGCTCGCCCGAGCGAAGCGGGTCGCGCCCGGTAAGCTTGGTCGCTGCAGTGTCGTCGGCGATCGCCTGGACCTCAAGCAGATGAAGGCCGCAAAATTCGGCGATCTGCTCGAAAGTGAGCGATGAATATTCGACCAGCCAGGAGGCGGTCGCATGGGGCATCAGCGGCTGGGCCACATGTCTCTCCGTTACAAATGAATAGGGCCGCCCCTCGCGGAACGGCCGATCGCAACCGACCTACTCCCGCCAGAGCAGATCGGCAAGGCCGGCCCGGTCATCAACTTCCAACCTCCAGCACGATCTTTCCGACATGCTCGCCCTTTTCCATCCGGGCATGAGCCTTCGCCGCCTCGGCCAGCGGAAAGGTGGAATCGATTATCGGGCGCAAATGCCCGCCTTCCGCATAAGGCCAGACCGTCCTTGCGATCTCGTCAGCGACCATCGTCTTGAACTCAACGGAGCGCGGGCGAAGCGTCGAGCCCGTGAGCATCAACCGGCGCCGCATCAAATCGGGTATTGTCAGCTGCGTCGTCGCCCCGCGCTGGAAAGCGATCGAGACGTGGCGCCCGTCATCGGCAAGGCAGGCGAGGTTTCGAGGCACATAGTCGCCGCCGACCATGTCGAGCACCACCTGCACGCCCTTGCCGCCCGTCAGGGCCGCTATCTCCGCGACGAAGTCCTGGTCCTTGTAGTTGATCGCCACGGCCGCCCCGATCTCCTGGGCGCGCCTGCACTTCTCGTCGGTTCCGCAAGTGACGATCACCCTCAGTCCGAACAGATTGCCAAGAGCGATTGCCATGGTTCCGATGCCGCTGGTTCCGCCGTGGACGAGCACCGTGTCTCCGTCCGCCGCGAAGCCGCGCTCGAACAAGTTCGACCAGACCGTGAAGAGCGTCTCCGGCATCGCTGCCGCTTCGTTGACGGTCAGGCTCGCCGGCACCGGGAGGCAGGTCCCTGCCGGGGCGGCGCAATATTCGGCATAGCCGCCGCCCGGGACGAGCGCGCACACCTGCTGCCCGACGAGCGCCTCCGCGCCCTCTCCGGCCTCGACCACCTCACCGGCGATCTCCAGGCCAAGCACGTCGGGCGCGCCCGGCGGGGGCGGATAGAGGCCGCGGCGCTGGAGTATGTCGGGACGGTTCACGCCCGCGGCAGCGACTCGGACGAGCACTTCGCCAGCGCCGGGCCGCGGCACTGGCCGCTCGACGAGCGCAAGCTCCTCCGCCCCATCGGGCTGCGGCGCCACCACCGCCTGCATCTTGGCTGGAATGCTGCTGCTCACGTGAGGCGGCTTATTGACTTGGCCGCGAGGCGGGTCAACGGACGCCACGCAATGGACCTCGAAGACCTCTTCCCGAGCAAGCCCGGAGATCCTCTCGACGAGCTCAAGAAGCAGGATCTGGACCCGATTTCGATCGAGGAGCTTCACGCGCGGATCGGGGCACTGAAAGAGGAAATCGCCCGGGTCGAGGCGCATATCCACAAGGTCGAGGCGCACCGCTCGGCCGCCGACGAACTGTTCAAAAAACCCTGACATTCAGCCCACGCACAGGCGGGCTCGTCTAGAAACTGGGGATAAGCGGGCACGCGGCCCTTGATTGGACGTTCTTCGCATATGACATTGTCGTCAGAGAGCCCGGGCCTCTCCCCGGAGCGGTGGGAGTAGTGAATTAAATGCCTAGTTTTGCTCGCGAACTCGAACAGACTCTCCACAACGCGCTTGGGGAGGCCAGCCGCCGGCGGCACGAGTATGCGACTCTTGAACATCTTCTGATTGCGCTCATCGACGATGATCATTCGTCGAAGGTGATGGCCGCGTGCGGGGTCAATCGCGACGAGCTTCGCGCCAGCGTGAAGCATTATCTCGACAATGAGCTTGGTGCGCTGGTTGCAGACACCAGCACCGATCCGACTCCGACGAGCGGCTTCCAGCGCGTCGTCCAGCGAGCGATCCTTCACGTCCAGTCATCAGGCCGCGACGAGGTCACCGGCGCCAACGTGCTCGTCGCCTTGTTCTCCGAGCGCGAGAGCTATGCGGTCTATTTCCTTCAGCAGCAGGACATGAGCCGGCTCGATGCCGTCACCTACATCAGCCACGGGGTTGGCAAGGGCGAGGAATCTCCCGAGCCGCGCGCTCCCGAAGGCGCCGAGGAAAAGACCGACAAGGAGGGCAAGAAGGAAAGCGCCCTCAAGCAGTTCACGGTCGACCTCAACGAGAAGGCGCGAATTGGCAAGGTCGACCCGCTGATCGGACGATTGCCGGAGGTCGAGCGAACGGTTCAGATCCTCTGCCGCCGGTCGAAGAACAATCCGCTTTACGTCGGCGAGCCGGGCGTCGGCAAAACCGCAATCGCGGAAGGGCTTGCCCGGAAGATCATCGAGGGCGACGTCCCCGAGGTGCTGAAGCCGGCAACCATCTACTCGCTCGACATGGGCTCGCTACTCGCGGGCACTCGCTATCGCGGCGATTTCGAGGAGCGGCTGAAATCGGTCGTTTCGGAACTCGAGAAGCTGCCCGACGCGATCCTGTTCATCGACGAAATCCACACGGTGATCGGCGCCGGCGCCACTTCGGGCGGAGCAATGGACGCGTCCAACCTTTTGAAGCCGGCGCTGTCGTCGGGATCGATCCGCTGCATCGGGTCGACCACCTACAAGGAGTTCCGCAACCATTTCGAGAAGGACCGGGCGCTGCTCCGTCGCTTCCAGAAGATCGACGTCAACGAGCCGACCATCGAGGACACGATCAAGATCATCGCCGGGCTTCGCTCCTCGTTCGAGAAGCACCACAATGTCCGCTATACTTCGGACGCGGTGAAGAGCGCCGTCGAACTGTCGGCTCGCTACATCCATGACCGCAAGCTGCCGGACAAGGCGATCGACGTCATCGACGAGGTCGGCGCGATGCAGATGCTGGTGCCGCCGAGCCGCCGCAAGAAGGTGATCACCACCAAGGAGATCGAGGCCGTGGTCGCGACCATTGCCCGGATCCCGCCGAAGTCCGTCTCAACCGACGACAAGCGCGTTCTCGAGAATCTCGAGGCGGACCTGAAGCGGGTCGTGTTCGGGCAGGAGATGGCGATCGAGAAGCTTGCGAGCGCGATCAAGCTGTCGCGCGCGGGCCTTCGCGACCCTGACAAGCCGATCGGCAATTATCTGTTCTCCGGCCCGACAGGTGTTGGCAAGACCGAGGTCGCTCGCCAGCTCGCCTCGATCATGGGAATCCCGCTTCAGCGGTTCGACATGTCCGAATATATGGAACGCCATTCGGTCAGCCGGCTGATCGGCGCCCCTCCGGGCTATGTCGGCTATGACCAGGGCGGCCTTTTGACCGACTCCATCGACCAGCACCCGCACAGTGTTCTCCTGCTCGACGAGATCGAGAAGGCGCATCCCGATTTGTTCAACATCCTCCTTCAGGTGATGGATAACGGCAAGCTCACCGACCACCACGGCAAGACCGTCGATTTCAGGAACACCATCCTCATAATGACGACCAATGCCGGCGCGTCCGACATGGCCCGCGAGTCGATCGGCTTCGGCAACGCTACCCGCGAGGATGCCCAGGAGGATGCGGTCAAGAAGATGTTCACGCCGGAGTTCCGCAACCGGCTGGATGCGATCGTGCCCTTCTCGTACCTGCCGCCCGCCGTGGTCGCGCGCGTGGTCGACAAGTTCATCCTCCAGCTCGAGCTTCAGCTCGCCGACCGCGGCGTTCACATCGAGCTTGATGAGGAAGCCCGTAAGTGGCTCACCGATCGCGGCTACGACAAGCTCTATGGCGCTCGACCGATGGGCCGCCTCGTCCAGGAGAAGATCAAGCAGCCGCTCGCCGAGGAGCTGCTGTTCGGCAAGCTGGTCAACGGCGGCGAGGTCAAGGTCCGGATCAAGGACAATGCGCTAAGCTTCGAGATGACCCCGGCACCCCCCAAGCTATCGAAAGCCAAGGCCAAATCCGCAAAGGCGAAGAAGAAGACAGCGGGCGAGACTCCGGCCGCCGAATAAGCGGCTTGCGGCCCCGCTCCGGAGCGTGAATGCTGCTCCCCTTCATCTCGAGGGGGAGCAGTTTTTTATGAAAGTCATTCGCGCGCTCTCGCCGCTGGCGATCGTGGTCGCAACGAGCCTCCTCGCCGCGCCGGCGCAAGCGCAACCGGCTAATGCGCCCAATCCGATCTTCACCGGCCGCGATCTGTTCGACCTGTCGACCGCGTCCGATCCGCGGATCAGCCCGGACGGCCGGACGATCGCCTACGTGCGCCGCTCGGCCGACATCATGAGCGACCGGATGGTGCCCTCGATCTGGCTCGTCGATGTCGCGACGGGAGCGGAGCGGCCGCTGGTGGCTAGCAAAGGAGCGCACAGCAATCCGCGCTGGTCGCCGGACGGAAGCCGGCTCGCCTATATCTCCACTTCCGAAGGCAGCTCGCCGCAATTGTTCGTCCGCTGGATCGCCAGCGGGGAAAGCGCCAGGATTACCGGGCTTCCGACCAGCCCAAGCAGCATCGCCTGGTCTCCCGACGGGCGGCAGCTGGCTTATGTGATGAGCGTTCCCGACGAAGGACCGAAGCTCGGTAGCGCGCCCAAGAAGCCCGAAGGCGCCGAATGGGCCAAGCCGCTCGAGATCATCGACAAGGTCACCTACCGCAACGACGGCGCTGGCTATGTCGAACCGGGTTTCGACCAGTTGTTCGTCGTCGCTTCGACAGGTGGCGCTCCCCGGCAGCTCACCTATGGCGCCTTTCATCACAGCGGGCCGCTCGACTGGACTCCCGATAGCCGCCAGGTCCTGCTGAGCGCCAACCGCAGCCCCGATTGGGAGCGGGATGCCCGCGACAGCGAAATCTATCTCGTCGATTCCCTGTCGGGCGCGCTGTCGCCGCTGACCAGCCGCAACGGCCCGGATTCGGCGCCAGCGGTTTCGCCCGATGGGCGCCAAATTGCCTATCTCGGCTTCGACGACGACGAGCGAGCGTTCCGGCACTCCAACCTTTATGTGATGGACCGCGACGGCAGCGGCTCGCGTCGGCTGGGCGCGGCGCTCGACCGGAGCATCGACTCGCTCGAATGGAGCGGCAATTCGCTGGTCGTCCAATATGAGGACGAGGGGCAGGTCGCGCTTGCACGAGTGACTCTTGACGGGCGAGTGCAGCCGCTGACCCGCGCGCTCGCCGGCTCCGGCCTCGATCGCCCCTATGTCGGTGGCGAGTTCAGCGTCGCCAAAAGCGGGACGATCGCGCTTACCACTGGCGGTGCGCAGCGGCCGAGCGATGTCGCCGTCCTTCGTGGCGGCCCGGTGCGAAAGCTCACCGACCTTAACCGGCACCTTGAAGCCAAGCGGCTGGGCGAGATTCGCGAGCTTGCCGTCACCGCACCGGACGGCGGACGAGTGCCGGCCTGGATCCTGCTTCCGCCAACCTACCAGCCGGGGCAGAGGGTGCCGACGATCCTGGAGATCCACGGCGGACCGGCAGCAGCATACGGCCCTTATTTCTCCACCGACTACCAGCTGTACGCGGCAGCGGGATATGCGGTGCTGTTCACCAACCCGCGCGGCTCGACGAGCTACGGCACCGCCTTCATGGACGCCATCGACCGCGCCTACCCAGGTCCCGATTACCCGGACCTGATGGCCGCCGTGGATGCGGCGGTGGCAAGCGGGATTGCCGACCCGGGCAATCTGTTCGTCACCGGCGGATCGGGCGGCGGAGTGCTGACCGCCTGGGTGGTCGGCAAGACCAACCGCTTCCGCGCAGCAGCGGCTCAGAAGCCGGTCATCAATATGACCAGCCAGGTGCTGACCGCCGACGGAATCCCTTATTTCGCGCGCTATTGGTTCGGGAAAATGCCGTGGGAGGATCCGCAAGGCTATTGGGCACGCTCGCCGCTCAGCCTTGTCGGCAATGTCTCGACACCTACGCTCGTCGTTGTCGGCAGCGAGGATTATCGAACGCCGGTCAGCGAGGCCGAGCAATATTATTCGGCGCTTCAGCTCAAGGGCGTGCCGACGGCGCTGGTGAAGGTACCGGGCGCCAGTCATGGCTTCACCAGCCGGCCGTCGCAATCCGCAGCCAAGGCGGCGGCGATCATCGCCTGGTTCGACAAATATAAGTCGCAACCGTCGGGAGCATCGACCACCGGCAACTAGACCGGCCAGGGCTGCAACCCTCTTGAGGCGCAGGGGTTAGGGATTAAACCCCTTCCCGTGCCCGCTCAGGAGGAAATTGGACAATGAGGAAATTCCGTTGGCTGATCGCCGGCGCAGCATCGCTCGCTGCCATCGCCGCACATGCCCAGCCCACGCCGACTTTCGACCGTTCGCGCCTCGACAGGCACATCCAGACGTTGAGCGCCGATTCCTTCCAGGGGCGCGCACCCGCTACCCCCGGCGAGAAGATGACGGTCGATTATCTGGTGGCGCAGTTAAAGGCGGCCGGGCTCCAGCCCGGAGGCGAAACCCTCAATGGCCAGCGGCAGTGGACCCAGCGCGTTCCGCTGCTCAAGTCCGACATCACCGGCACCCCCCATTTCGAGTTCCGCGGCGCCGCGGGAACCGTCCCGCTCACCCAGGGCGAGCAGATCGCGGTCCGGGCTCCATTGAACGGGCAGAAGCAGGTTGCGCTCGAAGGCGTTCCGATGGTGTTCGCCGGTTACGGAGTCACCGCTCCGGAGCGGCAATGGGACGACTTCAAGGATGTCGACGTCCGCGGCAAGGTGATCGTCGTTCTCGTCAACGATCCCGATTTCGAGGGCGGAGAGGGCGACTTTGGCGGCAAGGCGATGACCTATTACGGCCGCTGGACCTACAAATATGAGGAGGCCGCGCGCCGCGGCGCCGCCGGCGTTCTTGTCGTCCACGAGACCGAGCCTGCCTCTTATGGATGGGCGACGGTCAAGAATTCCAACACCAACACGATGTTCGACATCGTCCGGCAAAATCCGTCGGCCGAGCATTCGCCCGTCGAGGGCTGGATCCAGCGCGACACTGCAGTTCAGCTGTTCCGCGCTGCCGGGCTTAACTTCGAAACTGCCAAGCAGGCGGCCAAACGCAAGAACTTCCGGCCGATCGACCTCAAGTCCAACCTCACCGCCCACCTCAGCGCCAACACCGAAGTGATCACTTCCTACAATGTCGCGGGCATCCTCCCCGGCACAGCACGTCCCGGCGAGACCGTGATCTACACCGCCCACCACGACCATATCGGCGTCGGGCAGCCGGATTCGAACGGTGACCGGATCTTCAACGGCGCCGTCGACAATTCCACCGGCATTGCCCACCTGATCGAGCAGGCGCGTGCGTTCGCCAGCGCCCCCAGGACCGACCGGTCGGTCGTGTTCCTGGCTGTCGGCGCGGAGGAAAAGGGGCTGCTCGGAACCGAATATTATGTTGCCAACCCCATCTACCCGCTGTCCTCGACCGTCGGCGTCCTGAATACCGACTCCATGGGCGTGTGGGGTCCGGCGCGGGACTTCAGCATTTCCGGCACGGCCAGGCTCGAGCTTCTCGATATGCTGATCGCCGAAGGTGCGCGCCGCGGACGGACCTTCACCCCCGACCAGCGTCCGGAGGCCGGCGGATTCTTCCGTTCCGACCATTTCCCGTTCGCAAAGGCCGGCGTTCCCGCGATCAGCTTCAAGCCCGGCACCAATCTCGTGACCGGCGGGGTCGAGCGCGGCCGGGCACTCGCCGCCGACTATAACGAGAAACGTTACCACCAGCCGGACGACGAATATAATCCGCAGTGGGACATGTCCGGGATTGCGGCCGATGCCGCGTTGCTGTTCGCGGTCGGCTATTCGCTCGCCGACAGCAATGCCTGGCCGAACTGGAGTCAGGACAGCGAGTTCCGCGACGAGCGCGACGCGACTGCGGCACAGCGAACGGGTTCGCCAGCTCAAGCGCCCGCTCCGGCACCCGCAGCCACGCCTCTCACTGCTGCCCGTTCAGGCCAAGGCATGACGCGATTGAAGAGGTAATGGCGATGAACGACCGGATCAAAAAGCGAGCGATCGAACTCTACGACCGCTTCACTCACGAGGGCATGGACCGGCGGCTGTTCATGACGCGGATGGTCGCCATCGCGGGAAGCGTTGCCGCCGCCGAAGCGCTGATCGCGACGATTGCAGCCTCTCCCGCATCGGCAGCGATCGTTCCCGCCAACGACTCCCGCCTGACCACCCGCACGCAAGTCTTCGCCAATGGCTATCGCGTCTATGTCGCCGAACCGCGCAGCCGTTCGCTGAAAGCGACGGTGCTGGTCATCCACGAGAACCGCGGCCTTAACGAACATACCCGCGACGTGGCCCGGCGCGCGGCCCTGGCCGGTTATCGTGCGGTTGCGCCCGACATGCTGTCGCCGTCCGGGGGCACTCCCGCCGACGAGGACGCCGCCCGCGACGCAATCGGCAAGCTCGACATAGCCGCATCGGTTGCTGCCGGTGTGGCGATGATCGTAGAGCTTGCGCCGTCGAGCCGGGGCGGCAAGGTCGGCGCGGTGGGATTCTGCTGGGGCGGTGCTTTTGTGAACCGTCTCGCCGTGGCCGCCGGCGACAAGCTTAGCGCCGGCGTTCCCTTCTACGGCCCGGCGCCCGATCCGGCCGAGGCGAGCAAGGTTGCAGCGCCGCTTCAGCTCCACCTCGCAGGCCTCGATGAGCGCGTTGCAAAGACCGCCTGGCCGTGGGTCGCCGCTCTTGGACAGCTCGGCAAACCCGTCGAGGCGCTCAACTATGCCGGCGCCAATCACGCATTCCACAACGACACGTCGGCGGAGCGTTACGACAAGGCTGCAGCAAGCCTCGCGTGGAGCCGCACTCTCGACTTCTTCAAGCGCTACCTCGGCTAGCGGCCTAGCGGGCGATGTTGAACGTGTAGGTGAGCCCGACTCCGGCGGAAAGCTGATCGCGCGATCCAAAGGTTTGGACGATCGGCGAGTCGGCAGCATCGCCTACCAGCCGGTCGTAGCCGGCAAAGCCGAACATCCCGAACGGCCCGGAAATCTGTGCATAGGTGCTCGCGGCCAGCCCGATGGCGTGAATCCCGCCGCTTGGCTGATAGACTGGCAGCCCGGTCGCAAGCGCCGCTGCCGGAGTCACTCCGAAAAACTCACGCTGGTAGCGAGAATTGGAGAAGAGCAGGCGCGGTCCGGCCGAGACCAGGAACTTGTCCTCGTCGCGCCAGAACAAATCGGCGCCGACATTGCCGACCAGGCCATCATGCCCGCCGATGCCCTTGCGAAGCTCACTCCGAAGGCGAAAATTGGACCCGATAGCATATTGGACGAAAGCCCCGGCCTCGACGGTCGCCGGCACCTTCCCGACAGGCGCACCGACATCCTTGTCCCTGCGAGCTCGCTCGAAATTCAGCGCGGGCCCCGCCTCGAAGCCGCCAAAGTCCAGCAAAGAAATGCCAAAGCTGTCATCGGGCGCCTCGAAGTCGAACGGGTCGCCGCCCCTGGCAAGGGAGAAGTCGAAGGCCGGGCCGAATTCGTGATCGTCGGAGCCGAGATATTCCGGAGCGATCTGGACACCAAGGCCGACCCGGACTCGATAGTCGTTCGAGTCCTGAGCAAATGCCGGCGCGGCGCTCAGAACTGCCGAAGCTGCAACAAGTGCAGCGGCTGCGAATCGTAGCATGATGAAGCCCCCGTCCCCCTAATACCCGCTCCTTGTTACACCATCCGAATGAAAAGCAACTACGTTCTTGTTGTTGCGGTGCGGTACAAAAGTAGGAGGCCCTTGAGGAACGGCTGTTCCGGCCGACTTCCAAAGAAAAAGGGCCGGCGGTTTCCCGCCGGCCCTCGTTGGTGTCGCTTAAGCGGCCCCTATTCGCGGCTGCCCATGAAATTGAGCAGGAAGGTGAACATGTTGATGAAGTCGAGGTAGAGGCTGAGAGCGCCCATGATCACGACTTTGCCCATCATGTCGGTTCCGGCGACATGGGCATACATGCTCTTGATCCGTTGCGTGTCGTAGGCCGTCAAACCCGCAAAGATCAGCACACCGATGGCGCTGATCGCAAGCTGCATTGCCGGCGACTGAAGAAACATGTTGATGACGATTGCGACGAGGATTCCGACGACGCCCATGATCAGGAAGGTGCCCCAGCCGGACAGGTCCTTCTTGGTCGTATAGCCCCACAGCGACAGTCCGGCGAACGCCGCCGCCACCGCAAAGAAGGTCTGTGCAATCGAAATCCCGGTGAACACCAGGAAGATCGAGGACATCGACAGGCCCATCGTCGTCGCGAACGCCCAGAACATGATCTGGAGAGTGCTCGTCGACATCCGGTTGATGCCAAAACTCATCGCGAACACGAAGCCGAGCGGGGCGAGCATGATCACCCACTGAAGCGGGGTCTGCATCACCTGGGCCGCAAGGCCGCTGTTAAAGAACAGAAGCGCGACGATGCCGGTCAGAAGTATGCCCGAGGTCATGTAATTGTAGACCGACAGCATGTAAGACCGAAGGCCCGCATCGCGGGCGGCGCGCGGGACACCAACCGTAGCTGGGTTCACGCTGGTCGTGCGCGGGTCAAACTGGTTCTGCATTTCCACTCCTCTTGCGCGGGCAACTGGCCCGTTCGCTCCTCAGGCAAGATATCGGGCATGCAACGGCCGCTTTCAAGCAAAACCGGTCATCGAGTGACCGTTTTCCCTCCGGCGGGTTGCCGCAGCTGCTCCTGCAGCCGGCCCGCCTACTTCTTCTTGTCCGGCTCCGGCGGTGCGGATTCGTCGACCCCGTCGTAATCGGCCATATAGCGCTTCATCCCCTTGCGCTCGCCATATTCGGTTATCCAAAGCAGCGCGAAGCAGAAGTTCAACGCGATGCTGACGACCGCCGCAAGCTCGACTGCGCCGATCCCGGCGGACAGGCCGATCCCGACCGCCATGAGGATGAAGAGCGCGTCGCCGGAGCTCTTGAGCGAATTCCTGAACCGCACCGCGCCGGCAATTCCGGCAAGCGAAAAGGCCAGCGCCAGCGAGTTCTGGACGATGATGACGATGCCGGTAACGACGATCGGAAGGATAAGGATCGTGTTGACCAGCGACTGGTCATACTCGGCGCCGCTGCGCACCGACATATAGACCCATGTGACTGGAAGCGCGCAAAGGAAGGCGCCGATGATCGCAACGACTAGCCAGAACAGGCTCTGGCCAAGATTGCCGACATGCTCCGAGCGGATCGCGTCCATTCCTTCGAGGGGATTCTGGTTGGGCTGGCTGATCAGCGTTTCAACCCCGCCCACAGGAAGGTAGCCGCGAAACTCGGGCCAGATCGTCAGCGCCAGGAACACGATTCCAGCAATGGCCAGGTAATAAAGCGCGAGCTGTCCGATCAGCTTCTTCGCCGTGGCCGCGCCCGTGGGTCCGAGCGGCGAGGCGGTGGTTTCATTCAATGCCATCAGATTAGTCCCCCTTCAGCGTCCCGCGGAGCGGTATCGATTGGATAGGCCGGTATCGGCTGGAGCACGCCGTAGCGCTCCTTGAGCGGTTCACTCGACAGCGGCGGCCAGTCGAGTTCCTTGACCGGCAGGCTGGTGTCGGGAACCCGGTCGAGAAGGTCGCGAAGCAAGGCCAGGCGCCCAAGCGACTGGTCGTTGAAGTCGACCAGCGTCCAGGGCGCAAAGTCGGTATGCGTTTCCGAGAGCATCCGCTCGCGCGCCTCGGTGTATGCGTCATAGCGCTCGCGGGCGTGGATATCGATCGGTGACAGCTTCCACCTTTTGAGCGGGTTTTTCAGCCGGTTCTCGAACCGTGCCTCCTGCCGTTCCTGGTCGCAACACAGCCAATATTTGAACAGCAGGATGCCATCGTCGACGAGATGGCGCTCGAACTCCGGGACGGCCCGAAGGAACGCGTCTCTTTGCTCGAGAGTGCAAAAATCCATCACCGGCTCGACGCCGGCGCGATTGTACCAGCTCCGGTCGAACAAGGTCAGCTCGCCTTTCGCCGGCAGGTAGGGAATGTAGCGCTGGAAATACCATTGCTGGCGCTCTCGCTCGGTAGGCGATGGAAGCGCCGCGACCCGGCACTGGCGCGGATTGAGGACCTGCGAGATCGCGTCGATAGTGCCGCCCTTCCCGGCTGTGTCGCGGCCCTCGAACACCACCACGAGCCGCTGCCCGGTCTCCGCGATCCAGCGCGACATGCGCGCAAACTCCTTAAGCAGCGGCTTCGCCAGCTGCTCATATTCCGGATAGCCGAGCTTTTCCCTGCCGCTCACTTGCCGCCCCCCTTGTTCGCGAATGTGACATCTTGCCGTCACATCGGCAATCTCTTGCTTATGCACCGGCTGTTCGTCGCAATCCGCCCACCCGGACAAATCCGCGATCTGTTGATCGATGCAATGGACGAGGGGCCGGGGCTTGCCTGGGTCGGCGACGACAATCTGCACCTGACGCTTCGCTTCATCGGCGAGGTCGAGCGGCCGCTCGCCAACGACATCGCCGACGCGTTGCAATTGATCCGTTTCCCTCCCTTCGATCTTCGGATCAGCGGCGTCGGGCGCTTCGACAGGAAAAACGGCGGCGCGATTTGGGCCGCCGCAGAGCCGCGAAAGCCGGTCGTGGAACTTGCGGCCAAGGTGGAGCGCAGTTGCGCGTCGGTCGGACTC
Source organism: Sphingomonas sp. (assembly GCA_013817375.1). Classification (GTDB taxonomy): domain Bacteria; phylum Pseudomonadota; class Alphaproteobacteria; order Sphingomonadales; family Sphingomonadaceae; genus Sphingomicrobium. Next base: position 4,396 of record JACDCV010000017.1, on the reverse strand, counting down.
GAGCCGGAGCGCCGGACGTTCCATCCGCACATCACGCTGGCGCGCTGGAATCGCAGCAGCGCGGAGATCGCCGCAGACTTCGAACGGCGCAATTCCAACCTGTCGTCGGAGCCATTCGCGGTCAATCGCTTCGTCCTGTTCGCAAGCCATCTGTCACGACACGGCGTTCACTACGAGGAAATCGCTGGCTATCCTGCAGCCTGATTCCGCTTCCCCTTCACCTGAACCGCCCGTAAACCTTGCGTTTCCGGTAGGGGCATTGCCGTGAACAGACCGGATGAGTTGCCGAGCGAGAATGAAGGTGGGACGCCCGGTCTTCGTCAGCTACGCGACGGCTGACCGCAAGCAGGCTCTGTCGGTGTGTAAAGCGCTAGAGCGGCGCGGGACCAAATGCTGGATTTCGACCAGAGACGTCGCCCCGGGCGAGAATTACCAGGAATCGATCGTCCGTACGCTGCGCAGCGCGCGAGCGATGGTGCTGGTGTTCTCTGAGGCAGCCAACAATTCCGATGAGATCAAGAAGGAGCTCTCCCTAGCCAGCCGGTACCGCGTCCCCGTAGTGGCGCTCAGGCTCGCGGACGTCGAACCGAGCGATGCCTTCGCTTATGAGCTGTCGACCCGGCAATGGATCGACGCCTTCGACGGTTGGGATCGCTCCATCGAACTACTGGCGCAACGGATCGGCGACCTTCAGGCGGCCGAAGGCGGCACTTCGCACTCACCGCCCGCAGCTGTTCGGAGACGCGCATTCTCCATGTATCGCCGCGAGGCGATTGCGCTCACCGCCGGCCTCATGCTCTTGCTGTTAATGACAGGAGCGTGGTTGTTCCTCCGCCCGTCGGCTGTGGCCGCACAAAGCATCAACGTTCGTTTGGCCGCATTTCAACGCCTGTCGCAGGACCTGCCTGCAACAATGCCCGAAACGGTCCGGGCGGAAATCGCCGCCGCTTTCAATGAAGCCGGCGTTGTCGGCGTTTCGACTGCTTCGGCCCCGCCGTCGCGATCTGCACCCGCTTATGCGCTTGCCGGAACTATCCGCCGCGACGGCGACCGCATTCGGGCGATCACGCGTCTCTCGAACGAGCGCTCTGGCGTGACTTTGTGGTCCGGCAGCTTTGCCTTTGCTGCCGATCAACCGTCGCGCGTACCCCGCCAGATCGCCGTCCACGCTGGCAACGTACTCCGCTGTGGCTTGTATGGCGCCTCGACCTACCCGAAATTAATGCCAGACCCGGCCCTCTCCGAATATCTCAAATTTTGCTACTATTATTGGGTCGAACCGCAGAGTGGTAAGATGCTCCACTCGGCACGCAAAGCGGTTGCCGCGGCACCGGGATTCTCGGCGGGCTGGTCTGCAGTTGCCATTGCCGCCGGCGTCGCAATCGACGAGGAGAATCCAGGACCACGTCGAGAGCGACTGCGTCGTGAGGGTCGCGAGGCTGCAACCAAAGCGCTCACGCTCGATCCTTCGAACAGCGAAGCTCTCGCCGCGCAGACCCGGCTCATGAGTTCCGCCGATTTCATCGGACAGGAAGCGCTGCTCAAGCGCGCGATTACAGCTCGGCCGCTGGACTGCGGTTGCGAGCATTGGCAGTACTCGGTGATGCTTCAGAACGTCGGACGTTACGCCGACGCAGCCGCTGAAGCCGCCCAGGCCGTCGACATGCTGGCGTTCGATCGCGAATCTCAATTTTCACTAGCGAGGTCGCTGAATGTCCTGGGCAAGCGAGAAGAGGCGAAGCAGCACTTCGATTCAATGATCGACCTCGACCCCGACCCGGCCCTCGCCAGGGACTTCATCGCCGTGACAGAAGCAACGGAGGCAGGCGATTATGCCGCGGGTATCCGGGGTTTGGGGAATTCGAAGCTGCAGATCCCGGCAGCGCAAAGGGCTGCGTTGATGACTGCATTTCGTGCGATTGATTCCGGCAACGCGACGATGAAATCGGAAGCAGCGAGAGCCTTGGTCGCGCTCCCGGACGATCAACAGGATTACGTTGTAGTCAGGACGCTGGCTGCGCTTGGCGCATCGCGTGGAGCGCTGCAATTGTTCGTCAAAGGGATCAATTCGCGATACGATTGGCCATCGCTCCTTTGGCACCCGAGCATGCGCGCTGTGTTGAACGAACCGGCATTCCCCGCGGTCGCCGAGCGCTTGGGCCTGATGAACTACTGGCGCACGACCCGCACAAAGCCGGACGTGTGCGCCACCAAGGGCCCGCCGCCCTTCTGCCGCATGATCTAGGTCATCCGTTGCGGGCTTGGCTCGCAACCCGCGTCTCACGACACGGCGGGAGACGCCCCCGAACTCCACGTCCATCGCTGCGGCAGGTCGCCCGTCGAAACATAGGTGCTCACCGCTGATGCAGCGCGCAAGATGGTGCATCGGCCGAAGGAGAATGAACATGATTGCAGTCGCGCTCGCGGTTTCACTCGTTGCTTCGACCTGCCCCGCAACCGACTCGAGGTCGGAGCTGCTTTCCCTTCATGAAACTACTCGCCAGGCGCATTTGCGCGGTGATGGAGCGTTGATCGCCGGCACCATAAGCGACCAGCTCCTGCTCGCCGAAAATGGCGGGATCCGGACCCAGAGCAACGCCGAAGTCGGGCAATTCTTCACCGGCTATTTCAGCCGCGTCCGCTATCGCGAATGGCGGGACGTAAGCCCGCCGGTGGTGACGATTTCGCCTGACGGCGAAATGGCCTGGATGGCAGTCGGAGTGGAGGCGAAATACGCGCGCGCCGACAAGCCGGCGGAGGGCGAGAAAAGCTTCAAGAGCAGCTGGATTGCGACGTACAAGCGCGACAAATGCGCGTGGCGGATGACCGGGATCGCTTCGGACATCGTGGAGTAGCCAGCGCGCCTTCATCGATGAATCGCCGGCACCCGTTGCGGCTGACCGGCGCTGCACCCACATGGCACTCGCCGCGTTGACCGGTCGAAAGCACGCGCCTAGCTTGAGAACATAAACGGAACGAAACACATTATATGCTGACCCACATAAGCGTCCGCGGCGCTCGCGAGCACAACCTCAAGGGCGTCGATGTCGAGATCCCGCGCGAGAGCCTGACGGTCATCACCGGCCTGTCGGGCTCCGGCAAGTCGAGCCTCGCCTTCGACACCATCTATGCCGAGGGGCAGCGGCGCTATGTCGAGTCGCTGAGCGCTTATGCGCGGCAGTTCCTGGAGATGATGCAGAAACCCGACGTCGAGCATATCGACGGCCTGTCGCCGGCCATCTCCATCGAGCAGAAGACGACGTCAAAGAACCCGCGCTCGACCGTCGCCACCGTAACCGAAATCTACGATTACATGCGCCTGCTGTGGGCGCGCGTCGGCGTTCCTTACTCGCCCGCCACCGGGCTTCCGATCGAGGCTCAGCAGGTCAGCCAGATGGTCGACCGGACCATGGCTCTGCCCGAAGGGTCGCGCCATTTTCTGCTCGCGCCCGTGGTCCGCGGCCGCAAGGGCGAATATCGCAAGGAGCTCGCCGAATGGCAGAAGGCCGGCTTCACGCGGGTTCGAATCGACGGCGAGTTCCACGACATTGAGGACGCGCCTGCGCTCGACAAGAAGTACAAGCACGACATCGAGCTGGTCATCGACCGGATCGTCATCCGGGAGGGCATTGAGGCGCGGCTCGCCGACAGCTTCGAAACAGCGCTCAAGCTCGCCGAGGGGCTGGCGTATCTCGATCCGGCCGATGCTCAAGCCCTCCCCATTGATGGGGGAGGGTTGGGTGGGGGTGATGCCTCCACGGTGACAGCGGGTGTCGGAAGGCAACCCACCCCTACCCCTCCCCATCGAGGGGAGGGGAAGAGCACGATGAAGCTCGACTTCGGAGTCCCCGGCCGGATCCTGTTCAGCCAGAAGTTCGCCTGCCCCGTCTCCGGCTTCACCATCGCCGAGATCGAGCCGCGGCTGTTCAGCTTCAACGCGCCGCAGGGCGCCTGCCCCGCCTGCGACGGGCTGGGCGAGAAACTGGTGTTCGACGAGGATCTCGTCGTCCCCAACCACAACCTTTCGATCGCCAAGGGCGCGGTCATGCCCTGGGCCAAGTCGCAGCCGCCATCGCCTTATTACATGCAGGTGCTGTCGAGCCTCGCCCGGGCCTATGATTTCGAGCTCGCGGTGCCGTGGAAGGACCTCGCCGAGGAAGCGCGAAGCGTCATCCTCAACGGCACGCAAGGGCGGCCGGTCGTCCTTCGCTTCATGGACGGCCGCAAGAGCTATGAGGTCAAGAAGCCGTTCGAAGGCGTCCTCGCCAACCTCCAGCGCCGCTTCAACCAGACCGAAAGCGCGTGGATGCGCGAGGAGCTGTCGCGCTACCAGGGCAGCCGCCCGTGCGAGCTGTGCAAGGGCGCGCGGCTCAAGCCCGAAGCCCTGTCGGTGAAG
>JACDCV010000016.1 GCA_013817375.1 Sphingomonas sp. | reverse complement strand
CACCCGCCGCCCCGTCCACCCCTACACACGCCCGCCGCTGATCTTGTTGGACAACTGACATCTGTCCAATGTCCGTTTTCCACCCATTGCAGACACTAGCGTGAAGCGGTTGCTGGTCTCAGGAGTATGAGTCGAGTGCTGCCAATGCACGGCGGCGTATTGCATGAGCGGCTGACAACTGAGCGTTCGGGAAAAGCACCGTCCATTCTGCCCCCCTGTGAAAGACCTTGAGACCGCAGCCTCCGTCTGGATCGACAGCTCGCCGGCACACTACCATTAGATTTCCATGCCTATAGTGCTCGACACCCGGCTTTCGATCATCGTTCACCGAAAAGACAATTGGGCGGCCAGCGCGATCTGCTTGAGCCGCCGTTCGGCTATCATAGATGAGGTCGAAGGTGCGGTCTGGGGTAGTGATCCGCACGAACTGATGCGGGTCGCGTGAAAGGGAGTTTATTTGACCAGCGGGTATGCGGTACGTGGCATCCCCAATTGTGACTGCCGTCACCGAGGCTTCGTCGCTCGCGCACGCCAGGAGAGCAAGCGGGAGAACCAGTGCCAAACTCCTCATGCGGGATTTGTAGCACACTTGCGCATATGAGTTGGGCAACATCGCACCGATCCATCCGGGCTAGGTCTCGAACGTCGGCTTTCCACCCATTGCGCCCATTGGGCGTCCCGCGAGTTTTGATCGGGTGGGGCACGTTTTTGATCAGCGATGCGCGCGCTGACCTCAATAACGTGGCAAGGCCGCTTCTGTATGCGTGGCGTGGTGAAAGGAAGCGACCAGTGGTCCAGCCGTCCATCGAGGAGTTTCTAAACAACCTCTACCGCATGAGGCGGGACTGTCTGGCGTTTATGGCGGAGGCCGAGAAGCGGGGTGACGCAAGGGAGGTGGCTGAGTTCAAGGAACACTTGGAGAGAGTGGAATCGATGATCGACATGAAGGGTGGTGACCCTGATGCTCAGGGACAGCAGCAGGACAATTAGCATCACTCGGCGCCCGGCCGGCCCGCATTGCCCGCGTGGGTCGGTAGGAGGTCAGATTCCGCTTCGCGACTGGACCAATAGCACTTTGGCAGCCAAAGCTTCGAAACGGGTTCATCGCTGAGTTTGGGTCGTGCTTGGGTTGGCGGCATCGCGAGCTGCCGGTGTCGCCTTAAGGCTATGTGTTATATAGCTTTTCCGCGAGCCTACCCTTGCCTTCGTAATGATGGGGTCACAGGTTCGAGTCCTGTAAGCGGCACCGCGCCTTCGACAAGACAAGTCAACGGTTTGCTGCTGTAGGCCCGAAAACCTGTGGCTAGCCCGCCGGCACAGGACCGGTTCGGACGGACGTGTCCGCTTCTCCCGAGCCACCTGGATACATCGACATGACATGCTTGCCGCCGGCATCCCGCTTCACTTCGAACCAGCTCAGCGTTCCAGGGCCATAGAAGAATCGGTCATCGGCGGCCGGAAACACCTCCATGTCCTGCCCACCGCTCAACCGCGTAAAGAGCTTCCCGTCTTTGGTGAAGAAGCGCCTGTTTCCGCCTTCATATTCATAGAGACCGAGGAGCGGTTCGATTTCACTCAGGGGAACACTGGTCTTCCTGAACTCAGGCCTGCCCCCCTTCAGCAGCTGAATGACTACGTTGACCCGCGACTCAAATCCTTTTCCATTGCCGAGGATCACGACCCCGGCCCCGGTGTCGGGGTCGAAGCCGAGAGCGCCGGCGAAACCGGCCGTCGAGCCACTCTTGTAAACTATGGTCCGGCCGGGGCGGGCTCTGTAGTCCCAGCCAAGAGCTGCAGCGTTACCCTTGATGTCGAGGTCATGGCGTGGCTGGTGTGCATCGCGCATTGCGGCCTCGATCGGTGAGCCGGGTTCGCCAACATTGGCGTTTAGATAGGTGAGCATGTCCTCGACGGTCGAGTTCAGCCCTCCGGCGCCCTTGAACGCACCGAAATTCCAATACGGCACCACGTCCCCATACTGGTCGTGACCCTTTGCCATCCTGGCTTCGAGGCCATTTCCACGGCCGAATTGCGTAGTGCCCATCTTCAACGGCCCGGTGATCCGTTCCCGGACGAGCTCGTCCACCGTCTCTACTCCGGCAACTCGGGTCAGAGCGTGGCCCAGCAGCCCGAAGCCCAGGTTCGAATATTCCCATTTAGCGCCGATGTCGCGCCGCAATTCGTGTGAAGAGAGGAATTCGTAGACATCCTCGATAGGGATATCAGCATAAGGGTTCGAGGGGTCTCGGACCTTGTCCTGGTCCAGGTTGCGCGGCAGTCCCGAGGTGTGAGTCGCCAGATCCAGGAGGGTGATCTGACGACCATTCCTCGACGGCACCTTCACTCCAGCGGGCAGGAACTTGGCAACGGGATCGTTCAACGAGACTGCGCCCCGCCGGACCATGTCGGCCAGAATGGCACCAGTGAATGTCTTGACGATCGAGCCAGTTTCGAAAACCGATCTGGAGGACAGCGGCGGCGCTCCAGCGCCCGCATCTCCATAAGCGATTACCCGCCGGCGGCCGTCGGGCTCCAAGAGGCCAAGGACGAATCCCTCGGACTGGCCTTGCTCGACCAGGACTTGGAGAAGCTCCCGGAGCTCCGCGTCAGAGGGGAAGTAGCTTTTCTGCTGGGGAACGACTGCCGTTCTCAAAGCGGGCGCAGGCGCAGGGGACGGCATCGACTGGCATGCGCCCAGGACCAATGCGGCGCCTGACGCACAGACAATTCTGTTGAGCGTCATCATCGCTAAGCCTTGTACTTGACGTTGCACCCGTAGGGGCGGCTCGTGGGCACCGACACGGACTTGCCCGCCTTCATTTCGCTCAGGGCAGCCAGCACGTGGTTGCGGGCGCCTTCGATCTCGCCACTGGGCTTGTCGTCGATCCCGCCCCTGTAGACCAGCTTGCCGGCTGCATCGATGACGTACATGTGCGGAGTAGCCGTGGCGCCATAGGCCCTCCCCACCACGCCATTCGGATCCAGAAGATAGGCGGTGCCGCGGCTCTGCTGCTTGGCGGCAAAGGCGTTCGCCTCAGCACGGGTCATATGCCCTTGCTTGCCTTCCGCGCCGGAATTGACCGTCAGCCAGACCGCCCCGTCGGCCGCCGCAGCAGCCTGCGTCTTCTGCATGTTGTCGCTCTCGTAGTGCGCCTTCACGGATGGGCATCCCGGATTATTCCACTCCAGAACGACTGTTTTGCCGCGGAAGTCGGCGAGGCTGAAGACGCGGCCGTCGGCGTAATTGCCGCGAAAGCTGGGCGGCGCCTTCCCGATCGGGAGGGCGGCCAAGGCTGGAGCGGCCTCCGAACTATGCAGGAGGACGTACGACCCTGCTGAACCAGCGGCCACGAGACCGGCAGTCACCAGGGCGATCTTGATACTCTTCCTCATCCTACTTCTCCTGTTGAGTGAGCGAAACGACGCGCGACACCGTGAGCAGCTGCGGCAGAATCTCGGGAGGCTTGCCCGGCGCATAATAGATGTAGAGGGGGACCCCCGACCTGCCCTGCGATTCAAGGAAGCGGCCGATCGCGGCGTCTCCGCCGGTCCAGTCCCCGACCAGCACCGCGACCTTGTCCTGTAGAAATGCGCGGGACACGTCTTCGCGCTGCAGCACGGCCTTCTCATTGACCTTGCAGGTGATGCACCAGTCGGCAGTGAAATAAGCGAAGACTGGGCGGCCTTCTCCGCGAAGCGCCGCCAGCCGCTCCTCGCTGAACGGCTCGTCAGCGATAGGGGAGGCAATGGCCTGCTCATCCTGGCGCAAGGGAACGAGCAGCAGGACCGCGGCCACGGCTGCAGCCGCGGGTGCGAGGCGCAGCCAGCCGCGTCCGTCGCCGTGGCGGCGGCCCACCCACCAGAGCGTCAGGCCCAAAGCCAGCACCGCGGCAAGGCCGATCGCCATTCCATCCACGCCCGACTGACGACCCAATATCCAGGCGAGGCCGAGCGCCGTCAGGAACATGGGGACGGACAGGATGTGCCGGAACCGGGTCATCCATGGCCCCGGCTTCGGCAGGCGCCGCCGCGCCGCAGGCACGAACCCGAGGACGAGGAACGGCAAGGCGAGGCCCAGGCCAAGGCCCGCAAACACCGCTAGGGCCGCCGGCACCGGAAGGAGCAGAGCGGCGCCAAGCGCGGCGGCCATGAACGGGCCGGTGCACGGCGTTGCGACGAAGGCGGCCAGCGCACCCGTCCAGAACGCGCCGCCCACGCCGCCGGCGGAAGCGAGCTTGCCGCCGACCCCGATCGAGGGCAGCTCGAACAATCCCGCCAAATTGAGGGCGATCGCCGTCACCAGCAGCAGGAGCAGGAGAATCACGCGAGGGTCCTGAAGCTGGAAGGCCCAGCCTGCCGATATCCCCCCGGCGCGAAGCGCAAGCACCGCCGCGCCAAGTGCGAGGCAAATGGCCACCGCGCCAGCTGTATAGGCGAGCGCCTCCTTGCGGGCGCCGGCTTCGCCCCCGCCGGCTTTGGCAAGGCTTAGCGCTTTGAGGCTCAGGATCGGGAAAACGCATGGCATGACGTTGAGCAGCAGCCCGCCAAGCACGGCGCCGGCTAGGGCGGCCAGGATCGGGGACATGCCTTGCCAGGGCGCGGCGGCGGCGGCGGCCGGTACGAGCCCCGGCTGCGCGGCAAGTGACAGGCCGTAGCCGTCGCCCAGCCGAAGCACGCCTTCCACCGATGAAGGCCGGTCACCCCCTGCCTGTGTCTCGATGATCAGCGCGTCGCCGATCCTGGTGAATTTCTGTTCGGCGGCATAGGCGATGGCGCCGTCCGTTAGCGGGAAGAAATAGGGTTCCTTTCCGGACGCCGACGCGGGCAACGGAACCGAGAGGCGGAAGCGGCCGTCGCTCCACTCGAAGCCCGCTTCGGTTGAAAGCGGTTTGGGCAAGGCGCGGCGAAATTCATCAAAAGCGGCGCGGCGGGTGGCGGGCGTGCCTGAAGCGCCGACCTTCAGGTCGAGCGCCAACTCGGCGCTTTCGGGAACGCAGATTTCCTTGGTGCAGACGAGATGGTCGAGCCTCCCCCTGACCGGGAGCAGCGTTCCCGGAGCGAGGCCGTCCGGAACCTTGAGCTCCAGGAGCAGGGCGTACGGGCGCTCGTACACATAATTCATCAGGCCGCCGACGATGAGCCGCCCTGGCACCGGATATTCGAGGGGGCCTGCAGCCGCCCCGGGCGGCAGCGTCCATTGGACGCTCGGTTCCATGCCGCTGTCGCCTGGATTTTTCCAGTAGCCGTGCCATCCGGGCTGCGGCCTCATTTGAATGGCGAGGCTGACGGTGCTGCCGGCAGCAGGCGCGTCGCTCTCCGCAATCACCTGCGCGGGAATATGCCTTTGCTGAGGAACCTGCGCCAATGCGGCTCGCGCGGGCGCAAGCGCGGCAAGGATCAATGCGAGCCACAGGACAAGGCGAACCATGCCGAGGGGTTAGAACGAGAGCCTGACCTCTAACTGTCGCGATTCATGTTTTTGTGTCAGCTTCCGGTCAGAATCCGGCATTAGGCGGTGCCGATGACCGAAGGTTTGCGGATCCTGCTGGTAGAAGACGATCCTGCGCTTGCGCGGGAGATCATCCGAGCGCTTGAGCGGGAGCATTGGCCGCTCGATCATGCTCGCTCGCTCGCAGATGCGTTCGAAGCGGTGATCCGCTTTCCCTACCGCGTCATCCTTCTCGACAGGACGCTCCCTGACGGGGACGGGCTCGGGCTGGTTCCGGCCGCGAAGTCGCGGCCTTCGCAACCGTCGATCATTTTCCTCACAGCGCGTGACGAAATCGCCGACCGGATCGAGGGTTTGGACGCCGGGGCTGACGATTATCTGGTGAAGCCCTTCGCGCTCGAGGAACTGCTCGCGCGAATTCGGGCGGCTTGCAGGCGACCAATGGCGGGACATGCGCCTGACCCGATCGCGGTCGGGCGGCTGTCCTTCGATCCGGCTACTCGGGAAGTGCGAATCGCTCATCAGCCGCTCGCCCTTCCGCGGCGCGAACTCGCTCTTCTCGAACTGCTCGTGCGGCGATCCGGGCGAGTGGTCCAGCGGACCCATCTCGATTCCGAGCTCTACGGCTTCGACGCCGAGGTTTCGCCGAACGCTCTTGAAACGCTCGTCTCCCGCCTGCGCCGGCGCCTGGACGATGCGGAGGCCGGAGTGCAGCTCCGGACAGTCCGCGGCGTCGGCTACATGATTCAGCCATGTTGAGGAAAACGCCTTCCCTCGCTCTGCGGGCAGGGCTGATCTTCATCTCGATTTACGCGATCATCTTCATGGCGGTCCTGACGGTCGCCGCGCTGGTGAACTCGGCGGACCACGATGTGACTCGCCACCAGGGGGCTCGAACAGCCATATTCGCCGCCGCCAACGAACTCAGGGAAGTGGACGGCTCGGTCGAATTACCGAAAGACGGCTCATTCGCGAAGCTGGCGGCGAAAAACCCCTCATTGTGGCTCATGGGCCAGAGCGGCGAGCGGTCCTTTTCGTTCGGGCCAGTGCCAAGCACCGCCGCCCAGCTGTTCGAACAATATCGAGACGTTATCAATTCGGCGCGGTTCAATGTTCCGAACGCGAACCCTCCGCTGAGGGTCGCCGAGATCCAGCGATTTCAGCTCCGCGACTCAACCCTTACCCTCGCTGCGGGCGGCGTCGATCCGACCACGCTGGGCGCCCGCGATACCTTGCGTGGCTTCGAGCCGGCAGCGGTGTTGGCCGTGCTCGCCGGCATCGCCTTCCTCGGCTTTTTGGCGATGCTGATCGCTTTGCCGTTCTTCTCCCGCGCTATCAGGCCGATTACCGCCGAAGCGGCTGCTCTCAGCGCGCAGGACTCCGGTCGTAGGCTCCACGAGCGAAAGGCGCCGAGGGAATTGCTGCCGCTCGTCCGCGCCTTCAACGAGACGCTCGACCGGCTCGCGGCCGAGCTCGCCCGGCGCAAGCGCTTCATCACCGACGTCGCTCACGAGCTCCGGACTCCGCTCGCCGTCGTGACGCTTCGCGTCGAGGCGCTGGAGGAGGAGAGCGCCAAGCAGGACCTCCGGCGCGGGGTCGGCCGGCTCACGCATCTGGTCGGCCAGATGCTCGACCTCGAGCGTCTTTCGCTCTCCGGCCAGCAGAACCGCCCCGTCGACCTGGTCGCCGTTGCCCGCGACGTGCTTGCCGATCTCGCGCCTATGGCAATGAAGGCAGGTTATGAAGTCTCGCTCGACGCTCCGGGAACCCCGGTTACGGTGGTCGGCGAAGAGCATGCGATCGCGCGCGCGATCACCAACCTGATCGGCAATTCGGTCGCCCATGCCGGCGGCTCCGGCCAGATCCGCGTTACCGTCGGCGCAAAGGGCATAATCGACGTGGCCGACGAAGGCCCTGGCATTCCGCCATCCCTGCTACCGCAATTGTTCGAGCCGTTTTCCCGTGGGAGTGCGAGCGCTGAAGGTTCGGGCCTTGGTCTCCACCTTACCCGGGAGATCATGCGCGCCCACGGTGGCGACGTCCGCTTGCTCCCAACCGAGTGGGGGGCAACGTTCAGGCTCAAATTTCCTCCGCCGGCAGCCGAACGCTCGCATCTCCAAAGGAAGAAGGCGTAGCCCGCTCAGTTCAAGTCGCGGTCTCACCAGATTTCGGCTTGCGCTGTTTCTTTTTTGGTCGCGGTTTTTCGTGGGCGAGTTCGGGGCGGTAGTTGGATTGTTCGCGGGGCGGGGCGGGTTCGATCACCAGTCCCTGGTCCTCCGGCGAGATGGTTGCCCGGCGGAGCGCCTTGACGAATCCTGGCGTGGCGCGCTCGCTGACCTGGAAATAGCTTTCGTTGGCAGCGATCCGGATCGCGCCCACCTCGGTCCGCCCGACATGGCCGTAGCGGCAGATCAATGGAAGCAGCCAGCGCGGGTCGGCATTGTGGCGGCGGCCGGCATTGAGGCGGAACCAGTTGGCATTCTCGAAACCGGGGCGCGGTCCGGGCTCGGCGCTGCGCCCGTCGCGCGGGCCTTGAGCCAGAATATCCTCCGCGGCCGGCAAGTCGCTTCGAAGCGACTTGACCAGCGCTGCGGCGATCGCTTCCGGCGCGAGCTTCTGCATCAGCTGCCGGGCCAGCTCCAGGTCTTCCTCCTCCAGCTCGACCGGAGCGGAGAGTGCGGCAAGCAGCCGTTCGCGGTCCTTGACCCGGATCTCGCTGGCGGACGGGACTGAAATCCATTCCGCGTCGATGCGCGCGCCGCGCAGCATGCCCTCGATCCGCTTGCGGCGCTGGTACGGGACGATGACGATCGCCGTGCCCTTGCGGCCGGCGCGACCGGTTCGGCCCGAGCGGTGCTGGAGCGCTTCGGCGTCGCGTGGGACCTCGACGTGGATGACGAGCGACACCGAGGGCAGGTCGATTCCGCGGGAAGCGACATCGGTGGCGACGCACACCCGCGCGCGCTGGTCGCGTAGCGCCTGAAGCGCGTGATTGCGCTCGCTCTGACTGTGCTCGCCGGACAGAGCGACAGCCTGGAAACCGCGTTCGGTAAGGCTTGCGTAAAGCCGCCGTACGGCATCGCGGGTCGCGCAGAAGAGGATCGCAGTCTCCGCATCGTGGAAACGCAGCAGGTTGACGACCGCATGGTCGATGTCGGTCGGGGAGACGGCAACCGCCTGATAGGCGATATCCTGATGCCCCTGCTTGTCGCCAAGCGTCTCTATCCGAAGCGCGTCCTTCTGATAGCGCTTCGCGAGCGCAACGATCGGCCGGGGCATGGTTGCCGAGAAGAGAAGGGTCCGACGCTGCTGCGGAGTCGCGTCCAATATCTCTTCGAGCTCCTCGCGAAAGCCCATGTCGAGCATCTCGTCGGCCTCGTCGAGCACCGCGACACGAAGCGATGACAGGTCGAGCGCGCCGCGTTCGAGGTGGTCGCGCAATCTCCCGGGCGTGCCGACGACGATGTGCGCGCCACCTGAAAGGGCACGGCGCTCCTTCATCGGGTCCATCCCGCCGACGCAGGTGACGACCCGGGCCCCGGCGTTCGCATACAGCCAGTCGAGTTCGCCGCTGACCTGGATCGCGAGTTCGCGGGTCGGTGCGATGACGAGCGCCAGCGGCTCCCGGCTAAACGGCACCCGCCCCGCTTCGAGAAGCTGTTGAGCCATCGCCATTCCGAAGGCGACGGTCTTTCCCGAACCGGTCTTCGCGGAGACGATGAGGTCGCGCCCATCTGCGTCTTCCGCAATCACGGCGGTCTGGACTGGTGTCAGCTGCTCATAGCCGCGCGCATTCAGCGCTTCGGCGAGCGTGTCATGAAGTCTCGGATGTTGCATGGGTGCCCATTAGCTGTGCGTTGACGAGTTCGCTATCGTCATTCGGCACTTGATGCCCCTCGGCGATGTGCCGGCGCGCTTTGGGAGCGTATCCTAAAGGCTGACCGCGGCCAGCTGCCGCCCAGGGCCGAACATCTGCTCGATAGCCCGGTCGTCCAGCTGATAGGGATCCGGCCGGAACTGGACTCCGTTTCCGCGCGCGGTGACGGTCATATAGGTCATGAACACCGGAACCGGCTCCTGCAGGCTGACCACTTCCTCCTTGCCCGACCGGCCCTGCGGAACGCCTCCGAAGAACCAGGACGCAAAGCGCTTGTAATCTTCCAGGCGGACGCAGCCGTTGCTGATCCACCGGTCGGTTGCCTTGAACAGGTCCTTCCTCGGCGTGTCGTGGAGATAGATGCCGAAATCGTTGGGCGTCTCGAACTTCATTTCGCCCATCGAATTCCACGGTCCGGGAAGCTGACGAACCCGAATGTTGCTCTTACCCGCGGCGACCCTGCGCCAGTCGACCTTCTTCGGGTCGATCAGCTGGGCGCCCGGCGACCAGTCGGCGAGCACTTCATAGTGGAAGTTGTTCAGATAGGAGACGCCGTCATTGAGAACGCGCTTGGCGGTCAGCGACTGGATGAGCTCGGGCGGGACGTTCCAATAAGGATCGACGCGCGCGTTCTTCAAAAGCACGGCCATCATCGGAGTCTTCGTCTTGGGCGAGCCGACGATCGCGCGCATCCCGTCGACCCAGCTGTCGCGGTTGAACAGATAGACTTCGGCAGCGCCTGAATCGACGATCGCATAGCGCCCGAACCTGCCGGTCTTCGGAAGCCGGTGGGCCCGCTCCATGTTCACCGCGATCTTGCGCGTATAATAATTGGCGCCGCGATTGAGCGAAGCGATCGTTACCCTGCCGACGACGCCGTCGGCGGGTCCCAGCCCGTGGACCAGCTGATAGGCCCTGACAGCCTCGGTCAGCCGCGCATCGAAGCCGCCGGCCGCCGGAAGGCCGAGCCGCGTCCGGAGAAGCTCGACGCGCTTGCCAGTGGATCCCGGCTTCAACGTCGCACCTGCCGGCATCTTGATCTGCGGAAGCCGGCCCCAGCTGGCCTGATATTGTTGAAGGCCTTCCGCGAAATCGAAGAATATCGGGTGGGGCATGTTGGCCCGGCGATCGCGCTGGAGACCGACGGTTCGGAGCAACCAGTTGGTCGGCCGCTGGGATCGGCTCGCTACGCTGCTCAGCTCCGGGTCGACATAGACGAAGTCGACGCCCTGCTTGATCGTTTGCGGGACGGCGATCGGCTCGTCGCCCTGCGGACGGGCGTGGAGCGGCGGCGCCATCGAAAGCGCCAGTGCGCCGAGTAGGAATCGAATTGTCATGTGTGTTGCTCGCGCCGGCAGCCGGCGCTCTCCAATCGAGGGCGTTTATCGCTCAACGCTGCACTACTAGATTGGTTCGGATGAGCGGGGGCTGAAGCATGCGCACGGCTCGCGTTCATTTGTCTCCAGGCCCGGATTGGCTCGTCCTGGACGTTCGACATCGCGTCACGGCCTGTTGTTCGATCGACTGCACAATGAGAGCTGGCAGCGGAATGGACAACGGAGTTTAGGATGCGCGTCGGGGTCGTCGGCGCCGGGGCGATTGGCGGCTGGGTCGCCGCCAGGCTCGCAAGGGCCGGCAATGCGGTGATGGCGCTGTCCAGCCGCGGTCCGCTCGACCGGATCGAGATCACAGAGCAGGGCGAGACCCTCAGCGCCCAATTCACCCGCTTCGACGGTGCCGCCGATGTGCTGCTATTTGCGGTCAAGGCGCCTGCGCTCGCCGCTGCTTCGGCGGCGGCCCGGCCGCTGATCGGGCCCGACACGACGATCGTGCCGATGCTCAACGGAATTCTCTGGTGGTTCGTCGAGAAGCCGCTCCGCTCGGTCGATCCCGAGGCAAGCATCGCCGCCGCGCTTGCCCTCGAGCAGCTGGTCGGCTGCGTCGTCCACGCGAGCTGCCGTCGCACCGCGCCGGACCGCATCGAGGTCGTTCATGCCGAAAAGCTGATCCTTGGCGAGCCGGCAGGCGGGACCAGCGAGCGCGTCGCCGGCCTGTGCGGCCTGTGCGAAGACGCCGGGATGCGCTGCGATCAGTCCGACGATATCCGAAGCGCGATCTGGTACAAATTGTGGGGCAATGCGACGATCAACCCGCTGTCGGCGCTGACCCGCTCCACCGCCGACAGGCTGCTCGGCGATCCGGTCCTTCGCGGGCTCATGGCCGAGGCGATGGACGAGCTTGCCGCCGTCGGTGCTGCGATCGGTTGCCCGATATCGCAAACGGCGGAGGACCGGATGGCGGCGACCGCTCGGCTCGGCGCGTTCAAATCCTCGATGCTCCAGGATGTGGAGGCGGGTCGCCCGATCGAGCTTGAAGCCCTGCTCGGCGCTCCGCGCGAGATCGCCGCGAGCGTGGGGCTCGCCACTCCACAGCTCGACCGGATTTACGCGCTGGCACGCCAGCTCGGCGAGAATTTACGCCTGCTCTAGGCGGCCAGAACCCGTCCCACGCACTCGCCAAAGCCGATCCGGACCGCACCTTCAGCCTCGCACCAGGCCCGGAGAGTCACTTCGTCGCCGTCCTCCAGGAAGCTTCGGGTCTCGCCGCTCGGCAGGTCGATCGGCGCCTTGCCGCCGCGGCTGATCTCCAGGAGCGAGCCCAAGCCCTCGTCGCTGTCGGTCGACAGAGTGCCGGTTCCGATCAGGTCTCCGGGCTGAAGGTTGCAGCCGTTGGAAGCATGGTGAGTGACGATCTGCGCCGCGCTCCAGTACATTGCCGCCGACGCCGTTCCTCGCGACAGCACCTGCGGTGCGATCCCCCGATCGCGCATCGCGGCGGTCGACAGCGTTACCTCCAGCTGGATCGCGAAAGCGCCGTCGCGTTCGCTTTGGAGATAGTCGAGTGGCTCGGGATCGCCTTCTGCACGGGGAGGCAGTGGCACGCGGAACGGTGCAAGCGCCTCGCTGGTGATGACCCACGGGGAGACGCTTGTCAGGAAGCTCTTGGCAAGGAAGGGTCCAAGCGGCTGATATTCCCAGGCCTGGAGGTCGCGAGCGGACCAATCGTTGAGGAGGCACCAGCCGGCGATGTGGTCGTCCGCCTCGGATATCGGGATCGGCTCGCCCAGCCGATTGCCTTGTCCGATCCACAGCCCCAGCTCCAACTCATAGTCGAGGCGGCGGCTTGGGCCATATTCAGGAGCCCTTGCCTCCGGCGGCTTGCGCTGGCCCGCGGGTCGAGTGACCGGCTCCCCCGACGCCCTCACCGAGCTTGCCCGGCCATGATAGCCGATCGGTATATATTTATAGTTGGGGAGTAGCGGATTGTCGGGCCTGAACTGCCTGCCGACATTGGTCGCGTGGTGAATTCCGACGTAGAAATCGCTGTAATCGCCGATCAGGCAAGGGACGTGCATCCGCACTTCGCTCTGGCCGATCAAATGCGGCTCGACATCGTCGCGATAGCGCTCGTCGCCGAGCAGTTCCGAAAGCCGCTGCCGGAGCGCCCGGTGCTTGTGTGGGCCACGGGCGAGCCAGGCGTTGAGGACCGGTTGCTCAAGGTCCGCCCGCCACTCCTCGTCGAGAAGATCGGCTATCGCGGCGAGGTCGAGGATATAGTCGCCGATCGCCACGCCGGGACGGCGCCGGCCCTTGGTTTCGGAGAAGATCCCGAGCGGAAGGTTCTGGATCGGAAAATCGCTTCCCGGCTCCGCTCCGTGGACCCAGCTGACCAACGCCGGGTCGTGCGTATCGTCGCGACCGCTCATGGCAATTTCGCCTTGGGGAAGCCTGCCCACGCCTCGTCATAATCCGGCTGCGACCGCTCCAGGGCGAAGCGCGTTGGCCGGTAGGGCCAGCAAGTCTCGAGCATGAAAGCCATCGTCCCTTCGATTTTGGCGGGCTCGAGCTTGGCCTCGCTTGCCTTCTGCCAGCTTTCAAGGTCGGGGCCGTGGCCGCTCATCAGATTGTGGAGGCTTAGTCCGCCGGGCGCGAATCCTTCCGCCTTTGCATCATAATCGCCGTAGATCAGCCCCATCGCCTCGCTCATCACATTGCGGTGGAACCAGGGCGGGCGGAAGGTGTCCTCGGCGACCGCCCAGCGCGGCGGGAAGATCACGAAATCGGCATTGGCTCGGCCGGCGACATCGCTCGGCGACGTCAGCATCGTGAAGATCGACGGATCGGGATGGTCGAAACTGATCGTCCCGATCGCGTTGAAGTTCGAAAGGTCATAGCGCCAGGGCACGTAATTGCCGTGCCAGGCAACAACGTCGAGCGGCGAATGGTCGAGAGTCGTGGTCCACAAATGCCCGAGCGATTTCTGGACGACCTCGGTCTCCTCGTCTCGGTCTTCGAACCAGGCGACCGGCGTTTCGAAATCGCGCGGGTTGGCGAGACCGTTGGCGCCGATCGGGCCCAGATCGGGAAGCCGGAACGGGATTCCGTAATTTTCGGCAATATAGCCCCGGGCGGGCCCGTCGGGCAGTCCGACCCGGAACTTCACGCCGCGCGGAATGAGCGCAACTGAGCCTGGAGCAACGTCGAGCCGCCCAAGCTCGGTGTCGATTGCAAGCGCGCCCTGCTGCGGGATGATGAGAAGCTCGCCGTCGGCATCGACGAACAGGCGCTCCATCGGCTTGTCGGCCCGGTAGAGGTGGACCGCGCAGCCTTCCAGCTCTTCGGGACGGCGCGCGTGAAGCATCGTCGCCAGCCCATCGACGAAGTCCATGCCCTCTGGCAAATCGGCGGGCGGGTCCCAGCGCAACCGGTTGGGGGCCAGCGGATCGGGATCGGGCGAAGCGCCGAACAATGGCGCGCCCTGGTAGCGCTCGAACGGCCGGTGATCCGCGGTCGGCCGCATCCGGTAGAGCCAGCTTCGCCGGTTCTCGTGCCGGGCCATGGTGAAGGCGCTTCCCGACACCTGCTCGGCGTAAAGCCCGAAGGCAGGCCGCTGGGGCGAGTTGCGCCCTTTCGGGAGCGCTCCGTCGATGGCTTCGCTTTCGAAATGACCGCCGAACCCCGGCATATAGCTTTCGCTCATCACTGCCGGTTAGTGCGTCGAGCGCACAAACTCAAACGGGCGCAGCCCCTCGAGCGAGGGAACTGCGCCCGGAACGCGCGGGACTCGCCTACCGCGCATTTGCTTGCCGGGGGCGGTTGGTCGAAGGCCGCCCGCACCCCCGCTGCAAGTCAGTTGACGTTGACGTTGATCTGTTCGGGAACGTCGACGTCTGTCGTGCTCTGCCCGCCAAAGCCAAGCTGCTCGCGGAAGACGAAGAGAAGCACGAGAACGACGATGATGAGGAGGACGACTGCAAGAACGCCGCCTCCTCCGCCGCTGTCGCGTTCAATCACGGTCGTATGCTCAGTGTCGCGATCACGATTTGGATCAGCCATGTAGACCTCCCTGTTGTACCTGTTTAGGTTGCGTAACGAACGATCTCCGTGCGGAGCGGTTCCGCGCTGTCTCGACAGTTCGGAACCTTCGGCGCGCACGGCGTTGTCTCGGGTAAGACCTATAGCGCCGGAGGACCAATGCGAATCGCAATCGCCGCCATGATCATCCTGACCGCCACCGCCGCCTGCGGCCAATCGCCGCCGGCCACTCAGCCGGAGGATTTCGACACCGTCAACGCGACCCAGACCGATCCTGGCGTTGCCCCCGGCGCGCTCGGCGACGAGAGCGTCAACTATGGCGAGGGTAGCATTACGCCTGCCGAGCAGAACAATATGGGCGATGCGATCAGGTCACAGGACCATCCAAGCGCCGGCGATTCTACGTCCGCGAACGCTCAGCAATAATCCAGGCGTCGATCTGCGCTTCCAATGCGTCGAGCGGGACGGCACCCTGCCCAAGCACCGCGTCGTGGAACCGGCGAAGATCGAACTTGGCGCCAAGCGCCTTCTCCGACCTTGCGCGAAGCTCGCGGATCTTGAGCTCGCCGAGCTTGTAGGCAAGCGCCTGGCCCGGCGTTGAGATGTAGCGGTTGACCTCGGCGTCGATATTGGCGTCGGTCAGCGTCGTATTGTCCTTCATGAAGGCGACCGCCTGGTCCTTGGTCCAGCCCTTGGAATGCAGGCCGGTATCGACCACGAGCCGCGACGCCCGCCACATTTCGTAGCCAAGCCGGCCCATGTCCTTTTGCGGCGTGTCGTAGATTCCCATCTCGATGCCGAGGCGCTCCGAATAGAGCCCCCAGCCCTCGACGAAGGCGGTGAAGAAGGTGCCGTATTTGCGCCACGCCGGCATCTCCAGCTCCTGCTGGGTGGCGATCTGCATATGGTGGCCGGGGACCGCCTCGTGGACGGTCAGGGCCGGGATTTCCCACAAGGGCCGCTGGTCGAGCTTGGTCGTGTTGACGAGGTAGAAGCCGGCAAGGCCCGCGTCGGGGCTTCCGGCCTGGTAGCGCGCCGTCGTGTCGCCCGGAGCCGTGGCCGCGGCCATCGGGCGGATCCCGTACGGAAGTCGCGGAAGCCGGTTAAACAGGCTCGGCATCTTGCCATCGATGGTCTTGGCCTGAAGCGACGTCGCCTCGAGCAGCTCCTCGGGAGTCGTTACGTACCACTTCGGGTTGGTTCGCATGTCGGCAATCATCGCCTCGCGGCTGGCAAAACCGGCCTTGGCAGCCACCTGGCCCATCTCGGCCCGGATTCGCGCGACTTCGCTCAATCCAAGCGCGTGGATTTGCTCGGCGGTCATGTCCGTCGTCGTGTAATTGCGGATCAGATAGGAATAATATTCCTTGCCCTGCGGGAGCGCCGAGACCGCAACATCCTGCCGGCATTTGGACGCGAGCTGGGTGTCGTAAAGCTGCGCGAATGCCTGGTACGACGGATTGATCTTGTCGCGGATGAGAGCGGTGGCGCGGCCCTTCAGCGCATCCCACTCTGCCTGTGACAGAGCGGCCGGCTTGGTGCCCGCGAACGGCGCGTAGAAGCGGGATTTCGCCGGGTCGGCCGAGATGTTGCCGCTGATGGTCGCCGGAAAGCCGGTCAGGGTAACGCACGGCTGGACATAGCCTTCGCTGGCCGCCTTGACGCTGATCTCGCCATAATTGCGCATTCGGTCGGGGACGAGGGCAATCCGCGACAGATAATTCTCGTAATCGGCCTTGGTTCGGAACGGCTGGGTCTCGCCGATCCCGGCATAATAATCATGATAGCTGCCGAGCGTCCCGTAGAGCATCTGGCGGGCGCCGAACCGGTTATACTCGATCGCCTCCTGGAGCGAGCGCTTGAGGATCGTGTAATTGGCCTGGTCGGCCTCCGGCAGCGAGGTTACAGGAATCGCGTTCAACCGGTTGAGGAAGGCCTGCGCCTGAGCCGTCCGCCGGTCCATCGCTTCCAGGCTGAGCTCGTCGAGCTGCGAGTCATAGGTGTCGACTCCGGCGGACGTCGCTAGCAGCGGCGATTCCTTGAGCATCGCCGCCCAATAATCGTTCATCAGCTGGTGGAAGTCCCCGGCAGGCGCGGCGATTGCCGGCGAAGCGAGCGCGATCGTGGCAGCGCCGATGAGCGCGAGCGGCAGTTTACGCATCAAAACCCTCCCTGAAGTCGCGGCGAACCTAGTCGGGGGCAGGCGGCGGCGCAAACGTCAGTCGAGTACTGCAGTCACCAGATAGTTGAGGCGGACGTCGTCGCTGAGGTGAAGCCCCCGTGTCGGCGACCAGGCAATCCCTTCAGTGTCGGTGCAGCGAAGCCCGGCATCGGCAAGGAGCATTTTCATCCGCTCGGGCGAAATGAACTTGTCGAAATCATGAGTGCCTTTGGGGATCGCCCCGACGCTTTCGCCGATCGTGATCATCATCAGTTTCGACCAGCGGGTCGCGTTCGGGGTCGACAGGATCAGCAAACCCCCGGGCGCCAGCCGCGCGACAAGCCCCCGGACGAAGCTTTGCGGCTCGGCGACATGCTCGATCACTTCCATCGAGGTGACGAGGTCGAACTGACCGTCGAGGTCCTCGACCGCGCAATTGCGATAATCGATCGACAGGCCCTGGCCTTGCGAATGCTGCCGCGCAGAATCAATCAGCTCGGCGGCGGCGTCGATCGCAGTCACCTGCGCTCCAAGCCGTGCCAGCGGCTCGGCGAGAAGGCCCGCCCCGCACCCGACGTCGAGAGCGCTCTTGCCTTCCAGCGGCTTGAAACCATGCTCGTCGAGCGACCAATGCTGGTCGACCTGGTCGCGTATATAGGCGAGCCGAACCGGATTGAGCTTGTGGAGCATTGCCGACGAGCCGTTCGGGTCCCACCAGTCCGCGGCCATCGCCGCGAACTGCTCGACTTCCTCGGCAACGACGCTCGAAGCTCGCTTCATGGCCGCCTTCATGCCGCTTATGCTTGCAAAGGGGAAGCGAAGCATGCGTTGAGGACGGCGTGGTCGATTTCGAACATCGCAACGGCGCTCTGCATTGCGAGGACGTCCCGCTGGCCGCGATCGCCGAGGCGGTCGGAACTCCGGTCTATGTCTATTCGACCGCTGCCATGCTTCAGAATTTGCGGGAATTCCGCGACGCGCTCGCCGAGGTGACGGACCCGCTGATTGCTTATGCGGTCAAGGCCAACCCCAATGCCGCCGTCCTTCGCGTTCTCGCCGACGCCGGCGCGGGCGCCGACATCGTCTCGGGCGGCGAATATCGCCGCGCCCGCGATGCCGGAGTTCCGCCCGACAAGATTGTCTTTGCCGGAGTCGGCAAGGCCGAGGCCGAAATGGCGCTTGCGCTCGCCGGCGGGCTCTACCAGTTCAATGTCGAATCGCTCGCCGAGGCCGAGATGCTGTCCGCCCTTGCTTGCGCGCTCGGCAAGACCGCGCCCGTCGGCTTTCGGATCAATCCCGACGTCGGCGCCGGCGGCCATGCGAAGATCACGACCGGGGCCGCTGCCAGCAAGTTCGGGATCGCCATCGGCGAGGCGCTCGACGGCTACGCCCGCGCCGCCGCGCTTCCCGGGCTCGCGGTCCACGGGGTCGCCGTCCACATCGGCAGCCAACTGACCAGCCTCGAGCCGCTTGAGCGCGCTTTCACACGGCTCGGCGAGCTGATCGGCGCGCTGCGCTCAGCCGGCCACGACATCCGCGTTGCCGACTTGGGCGGCGGCCTTGGAGTTCCCTACGACCCCGGCCATCCGCCGCCGCCGAGCGCCCAAGACTATGGCGCAATGGTTCGGCGAGTGACGAGCGGCTGGAACACGCGGCTGGTGTTCGAGCCCGGGCGGCTGATCGTCGCTAGTGCGGGGCTGTTGCTGTCACGGGTGATCCGACTGAAGCCGGGCGCGGCCGACCCGTTCGTGATCGTCGACGCGGCGATGAACGATTTGATGCGCCCGGCGCTCTACGACGCCTGGCACAAGATCGACGCCGTCCGGCCCGGCGGCGAGCGCTGGACCGCCAATGTCGTCGGCCCGGTGTGCGAGACGGGCGATACCTTCGCCACGGCGCGCGAGATGGATCGGGTCGAGGCCGGCGACCTCATCGTCTTTAGAACCGCCGGCGCTTATGCTGCGACCATGGCCAGCACCTACAATTCGCGCCCGCTGACGCCCGAAGTGCTCGTCGACGGCGACCGCTGGACGCTGGTCCGGCCGCGAATCGACGTCGATGCACTCGTCGCCGCCGGTTGCGCGGACGGCGGCAACGACTAAGAGCGCAGCGCATGCCCCGTATCGTGATGAAGTTCGGAGGCACGTCGATGGCCGGCATCGAGCGCATCCGCAATGTCGCGATGCGGGTCAGGCGTGAGGCTGACGCCGGCAACCAGGTCCTCGTCGTGGTTTCGGCGATGGCCGGCGAGACCGACCGGCTGGTGCAGCTGTGCCGCGAGGCGGCAGCGCTCAGCGACGCCCGCGAATATGACGTTGTCGTCGCCAGCGGCGAGCAGGTGACGGCAGGGCTGCTGGCTATGACGTTGCAGAACATGGGCGTGCAGGCGCGAAGCTTCATGGGCTGGCAGCTGGTTCGCGCTTCGGGAATCCACGGCAATGCCCGCGTCGATGCGGTCGAGAATGCCTTGCTCGATGAGGCGCTGTCGGCTGGCACCGTCGCGGTCATCCCGGGTTTCCAGGGCGTCTCCGACGACGGGCGGCTGGCGACGCTGGGGCGCGGCGGCTCGGACACCAGCGCCGTTGCAATCGCCGCCGGAGTGAAGGCCGATCGCTGCGACATCTACACCGACGTCGATGGCGTCTATACGACCGACCCCAGGATCGTTCCGAGGGCGCGCAAGCTCGACGCGATAACCTTCGAGGAGATGCTCGAACTGGCGGGCGTTGGCGCCAAGGTCCTTCAACCGCGATCGGTTGGCCTTGCGATGCGCGAGAAGATGCCGCTTCGCGTGCTTTCGGCATTCGAGGACAGGCCCGGAACGCGCGTGGTCGAACAGCTGTCAGGAGCGGACATGGAAAGAAACGCAATCGCCGGAATTGCCGCCGACCGCAACGAGGCAAGGATCACTCTGACCGGGATCGCCGACCGGCCGGGAACGGTCGCCGCGGTGATGAGCCCGCTTGCGCAAGCCGGGATCGCGGTCGACATGATCGTCCATGCGGCGACCGGCGGGGCGCAGGCCAGCGACCTCACCTTCACGGTGCCGCGGGCGAGCCTCGACCAGGCGCAATCGGCGATCGAGAAGCTCCGCTCCGAGATCGGTTACGCCGAGCTCCTCACCGACGATAAGGTCGCCAAGGTCAGCATCGTCGGAGTCGGCATCCGTTCCAACCCGCAGCTCGCAGCGATGATGTTCGAGACGCTCGCCGAGCGGAACATCAACCTGCTCGCCGTCACCGCATCCGAGATCAAGGTCAGCGCGCTGGTCGCCGAAGACCAGCTCGAACTGGCGGTTCGGGTGCTCCACACCGTCTTTGGCCTGGACTCGCCTGCCAAGAGTGATGGAGCCGCAAAATGAGCGGCGACGGCCTGATCGCCGACACCCGCCCCATTACGGGCGAGGGGCATGAGCGGCTCAAGGCGCTGATGAATCGCGGGACCGAGCTGCTCGGCTGCGAATATGCAATCCTTGGCGGAGCGATGAGCTGGGTGTCGGAGCGCAACCTCGTTGCGGCAATCTCCGACGCCGGCGGCTTTGGAGTCATTGCCTGCGGAGCGATGGGACCCGAGCTCCTCGATACCGAGATCGCCGAGACAAAGCTGCGAACTGACAAGCCGTTCGGGGTCAACCTCATCACCATGCATCCGCAGCTTTCCGAGCTGATCGACGTCTGCGCGAAGCACGAGGTCGGCCATGTGGTTCTTGCCGGCGGTCTTCCGCCGGGCCGGGCGATCGACCGGATCAAGGAGAGCGGCGCCAAGCTCATCGCCTTTGCGCCGGCCTTGTCGCTCGCCAAGAAGCTAATGCGCTCGAACGTCGACGCGCTTGTGATCGAGGGCATGGAAGCCGGGGGGCATATCGGCCCGGTATCGACGTCGGTTCTGGCGCAGGAGATACTGCCCCACGTCAGCAAGGACATCCCCGTGTTCATCGCCGGCGGCATCGGCCGGGGCGAAGCGATCGCCGCTTATCTCGAAATGGGAGCGGTCGGAGTGCAGCTCGGCACCCGCTTCGTCTGCGCTTACGAGAGCATCGCTCACGCCAACTTCAAGAAAGCCTTCATCCGCGCCTCGGCCCGCGACGCGATCCTGTCGGTTCAGATCGACGCGCGCCTTCCAGTGATCCCGGTTCGGGCGTTGAAGAATAACGAGACCGAGCGCTTTGCGGCAAAGCAGCGCGAGGTCGCCGATTTGCTCGACAAGGGCGGGTTAGAGATGGCTGAGGCCCAGCTCCAGATCGAGCATTATTGGGCAGGCGCTCTTCGCCGCGCGGTGATCGACGGCGACATCGAGAGCGGCTCGGTCATGGCCGGCCAGTCGGTCGGGATGGTGAAGCGCGAGGAACCGGTGGCGGCGATCATCCAGGAGCTGGTCGAAGAAGCCGCTGCGGCGCTTGGAAGCCGCGGCTAGGCCGCTCCTGGAACAATCGGCTCGACCCCGCCTTTCCCAAATCATGCACCACTTCAAAGCACTCGCCCTTGCCGCACTGGTCCTCGTCGGCGGCTGCCGCCAGGAGGCCGCGCCGGCTCCGGACTATCGGCCGGGAGAAGCAGGCACGGTCGACCATGCCTTGTGCCTTCTTGGCTTCACCGCGGTTCCGGTTCGCGAGATCAGCACCGGCCATCATCTGGTTCAGGCGGCGATCAACGGCAGGAGGGGCGAGTTCGTTCTCGATACCGGCGCCAACATGACGGTGATCGACACGGCGCACCTTGCGAACTTCGGACTGTCGCCGAATTCCGGCTCGATCGGCGGCGCAGTCAGCATCGGTGGCGGCGGTCAGGCGCGGCGGCTATCCATCGACAGCTTTACCGTAGGCGGCACCCCCGTAAGGCAGGACCGGGTCGTCACTTCCGATCTTGGCCAGCTGCTGACGACCCTCAGCCGGGTGGCCGGGATAGAGGTAAACGGGATCGTTGGGCAGGACGTGCTCAAGGAGCACCGCGCCATCATCGATGTGGCAAGGCCGATGCTCTATCTGATCGAGGCCGACGAGGACCCGGCCCCCGTTCCGGCCGAGCAATGCGTTGGCGCACGAGGCGCGGGCAGCTAGGCTGCCAGGCCCCCCGTGCGCCGGCGATATGTTCCCGCGGGATCAGCGTTCCTTGCCGGTGACCAGCGGGACGATCTGCCACAAAGCGGACAGCCCGACGAGCACGTAGACGATCCGGCTGAGAGTCGACATCTCGCCGAACAGCGCGGCTACCAAATTGAAGTCGAGGAGGCCGACGAGGCCCCAGTTCAACCCGCCTACGATGAGCAGGATGAGAGTGATTGTGTTGATTGCGCGCATTTGGGTTCTCCGTAGAATTGGCCGGCAGCGACACAGGGAGCGCTACCGGCCTTTCGCCAGGACCTAGGACGGGAACCGAAGCGGCGCGATACGGCCTTTGGCCTGTAGCCGGCTGCTACAGTCCGGCCTCCACGGCAATCCGGATTGCTTCGGCGGAAGTCGATGCTCCAAGCCGCTCGATCAGCAACGCGCGGTGCATCTTCACGGTCTTCTCGCTGATCTTCAGCGCCCAGGCGATCTGCTTGTTGAGAAGGCCCTTGGCCATGCCTTCCAGCACCTGGCGTTGCCTTTGGGGAAGTGCATCGACCTTCTGCGCAGCTACGGCCTTGCGCAGCGACAGACTGCCCGAACCCGGAGTGCCGAGATCGACCTGCGAGCCCAAGAAGAAGGCAAGCTTCGTGTCGGCGTCGAAGATCGGAGTGATCATCACTCCGTTGAGGAATGGACTGCCGTCGCGGCGATAGTTGAGAATTTCGATCAGCGCGGGCCGGCGCTCGTGGATCGCCGAGCGAAGCTGGTCGGTGGCGGCGGCGGCCGTCCCGGGCCCGGCCAGGAACCGGCAGTTGCGGCCGACAATCTCCGGCTCGGCATAGCGGGTGAGGTCGCAAAAGCCCGCATTCGCAACCTCGATCGGATTATCCGGCCGGCGGGGGTTGCTGAGCACCATTGCGATCG
This sequence comes from Sphingomonas sp., assembly GCA_013817375.1. Taxonomy (GTDB): domain Bacteria; phylum Pseudomonadota; class Alphaproteobacteria; order Sphingomonadales; family Sphingomonadaceae; genus Sphingomicrobium. The sequence continues at coordinate 1,124 of JACDCV010000016.1, read as the reverse complement.
GTGTGTCGCCGATCGACCGGATCAGCCGCTCATGTTCGGCAGCAATTGCCATGGCGCCGGTATAGCCCAGCCGTTCGCTGAGCAAAGCTTCGTCCCGCGTGACAGTGAAGCGGCGCATCTGTTAGCGCTTTCCCCATGCCGTTGACCGCCGCCGCTTCCGCCCGCGAGATACTGACCGGCCTTCACGAGGTGATGGCGGGCCGCGGCAATGCCCAGTCGAAGCTCAACAAGGTCGTCGATCTCATCGCGGAGGCGATGGCGAGCGAGGTCTGCTCAATCTATCTTCGCCGCGACAGCAAGCTCGAGCTCTTTGCAACCCATGGCCTGCGCAAGGAAGCGGTTCACGTCACCAAGCTGAAGATGGGCGAGGGACTCGTCGGGATGATCGCCAACGAGGGCCGAATCCTGAACCTGGACGAAGCGTCGAGCCATCCCGAGTTCGTCTATCTGCCCGAAACCGGAGAGGAGCATTTCCACAGCTTCGCCGGGGTTCCGATCATCTATCGCGAGAGCCCGATCGGCGTCCTTTCGGTCCAGCATGCCGACCCGCGGCGCTACGCCGAGGTCGAGATCGAGGCGCTCCAGACGGTCGCAATGGTGCTTTCGGAGCTGATCGTCGGTGCGCGGCTGGTCGATGGCGCCAGGCGCGGGCGATTGCGGAGCGCCGGCCCGCTTAGGCTGGCGGGGCTGAAGCTCGTCGCCGGAATGGCGAAAGGGCAGGCGGTCTTCCACGAACCGCGGGTGATGATCGAGCATACGGTTGCCGAGGACACCGAGGCGGAGCGTGAGCGCGTCTATTCGGCGTTCCGGAAGATGCGCGAGCAGATCGACAATATGGCTCGCGAGGCCGAGTTCGGAACCACCGGCGAGCATCACGAGATTCTCGAGACCTACCGGATGTTCGCTTATGACGAAGGCTGGGCGCGGCGGATCAACGAAGCGATCGATTCCGGGCTCACCGCCGAAGCGGCGATCGAGCGCGTCCAGCAGCGGACCCGGGCCAGGATGCGGGAAATCGACGACCCGCTTCTGCAAGAGCGGATGCACGACCTTGAGGATTTGTCGAACCGGTTGCTCCGGATCGTTTCCGGCCGGATGGGGACCGCCGCCCAGACGGGCCTCGC
>JACDCV010000142.1 GCA_013817375.1 Sphingomonas sp. | reverse complement strand
GGTAACGCGCCTCAAGCTCGTCCATATGACCTTGGCGGATGGCGATCTCTTCGGATAATTGGCGGATGCGTTCGCTCAACAATCCCGCTAGTTCGCGGCGTAACGCTCCGCGCGACACATCGCGGGTCATCTCCCCGATTACCGCGATCGACAGTCCCATCGCGCGAAGTCCGACGACCAGGCGCGCGCGCCGGACGGCATCATCGTCGTAGAAGCGATAGCCATTCTCCGCGCGCGCCGCCGCCGGAATCAGGGCGCGCTGCTCGTAAAGGCGCAATGTCTTGGGCGTGACACCCAAGGTGGCTGCAAGCTCGCCGATCAGCATCGGCGGATCAGGACGCGGGCGGCCGCACCGCGTCCGCGGTCGATACGCTGGATCGCGAGCGACCGAGGCCGTCGATCGCATCCGCGAGGTTCCTGATCCCGGTGACCCCCGCGCTGTCGGGCGCGAAGTCGAATGGCGACTTTGCCTCTCGCTCCGCTTCCATCATCGCCTCGTCGAGCGGCACGACGCCGATGATGTCCATGCCGTGCTGTGCGCAGAAACTCTCGATCGCCAGCCGGTCCTCGTCGCCCCGAACCTTGTTCGCGACGACCCGGATGAATGGAATTGCGAGTTCCTCACACAGTTGGTTTGTGCGCATTGCGGCTTCGAGCGAACGATAATAGGGTTCGGCGACGATCAGCATCAGATCGACGTTGCGCGCGGTGCCGCGCTTCAAATGCTCGAGCCCGGCCTCCATATCGGTGATTGTGTGCTCGCCGATGTTGGTCAGCTCGGTGATCAGTCCGCGCACCGCGCGATGCGAGGCGCACATGCAGCCGCTGCCAGCCGATCCATCGGCCGGCTTGCCCATTACGATCAGATCGACGTTCTCGGCCGCCTTGTGGCTGTAGCGGTCCATGATCTCATCCCGCGAATAGCTGAGCTCGAGAGTCGGAACACCGTCGGCGCCCTCGACCCGCTTCATCAGATTGCTGGGAATGTAAGTGATGCGGTCGGCTTCGTCGCGGGCCATGCCGATGGTGAGCGCGAGATTGGGATTGGGGTCGCCATCGATCGCCAAAATACGCTGGTCGCGTTCCGCGAAAATCCGCGCCAGCACCCCCGCGATCGTGGTCTTGCCCGAGCCGCCCTTGCCAACCGTCGCGATCTTCATTCGACGTCTCCCGATTATCCTCCCGGTGCAGTTTGGCACAGAACGGACCGGGGTGGTAGCAGCACCGCGCGCGCAACCATTTTGCCTAATCGTCTGTTGTCGGCCTGATGCGCTCGCACCGCGCGGTGTCGTCGCACAAGCGTCGACCCCGGGGCCTGAACAACTGACCCGTTCGAGCGATCACCGGTAACCCCCGCGACCGCGATGGGATCATTCAGCCGGCACATCGCTTCCTGAAGGAATAACCGCTTTCGGGTATCTGAAACGAGCCCGAGAATGACCGAGATGGGCGCAAAGCTGCCACTGGGCGGATGTCCGATTTGGGTCGAAAGCGGAGTTTCCGATTTTGACGCTAACGCGCAGAAGCAGATGCTTCGCGGAAGCAAGCGAGCGGGAACCAGCAACATAGGGCGCCGATAGGCAGGTGATTACCCTAAAACACGTTATCCAGCGCCACAGCGCCCCGATAAGGACGGCAATGCAGCGAGGGTACCCAAGGGTCAGGTACCTCGCACACCCTCGTCAAATGCCGCATTTGAGCGAAGATGGGGGCGGTGTCGAACGGCGGGTGCGCCCTGAGCGATCACGGCGAGGTCAACCCAAACGTGTTTTATGGTCACATAAAACGACATAAAACACGGGTGCTCAGACACTGTATGATCGTTCTGCCTTGCTTGCTTGTCGCATGCTTGAATCCCCCTTGGATTCTGCGCTTTCGCGGGTCGTGAAGGTGGACTGGGGCATGTACGTGCAAACCCGTCGCAGGCGGGCGCAATGCGCGCAACACCGCCCTCCGCGCCTATTGTTCGACAAGCGATCGTGTATGTTCTTAAGGTAAGTAATGCTGACTGCGTATCACGCGAAGTACTTTGCTTTTGATCTGACGAAACAGGCTCCACCCGGCGCAGCGGATCAGCTGTCCATGGCCCTGTTCGATGCGTCGGTCGATCTGAACCCGCACCAGATTGAAGCGGCGATGTTTGCGCTCCAGTCACCGGTGTCCGAAGGCGTGATCCTTGCCGATGAAGTCGGCCTCGGCAAGACGATCGAAGCCGGCATCGTGCTTTGCCAGAAATGGGCGGAGCGGAAGCGAAAGCTACTCATCATCTGCCCCGCCTTGGCTTGTTGATGATTCGACAGGCCAGCAATGGCTGAGCTTTGTCGATCCGAAGGGCATTCGGAACCTTGACCTTAGCGATCCAAAGTTTGCGCTCCACACGACGATAAAGGACATCGAAGCGAAGCTCGGGGATGACAAACTGGAGCTGAGCGCCTTCATCCTATCGGAAACGGCGTTCACTGGCCTTCTGAATCTCGGTAACGGCGTGACACAGGCTGATCTGGAGACACGCAACGTGCTATTCATGGACAGCGGACGCGACGCCTACCTAGGCAAACTGGTGGCGCACTGAGACGTCTCGGAATTCCAGAGGCACGAAGGCACGCTGTGCACATAATTGTGCACATAATTCAAAACCAAATTGAGATTGTCCATTAATCTGAACCAACTAGGAGCCAGATTCGCGTCCTCTCCTGGCACCATCGCGCAGCGCAGTCAGTCCGGGGGACTGACGAGCCGCGCGATCACAGCGCAGTCAGTCCGGGGGACTGACGACAGCGCGATCTCAGCAGTCAGTCCGGGGGACTGACGAGCAGCAGCATGATCGAGGATCAGTCTTCCCCCGTCCGCCGACCTGTGACAGATGCTTTCCGCGTTCGTGGGCGTGAGCGCCAGCAGGGGACTTTGCGGTGGACTTTGCGGCGTTCGATGTGACCGATTTGCTGCTGTTCATCGGCGCCGGGTTCATCGCCCAGTTGCTCGACGGCGCGCTCGGAATGGCGTTCGGCGTCATCTCGACGACGCTTCTCCTCAGCATGGGAGTCCCGCCCGCCGCCGCTTCCGCAGGAGTGCACACGGTCGAAACCTTCACCACGGCCGTGTCGGCGGGAAGCCACGTCGCTCACCGCAACGTCGAGTGGAAGCTGTTCTTCAGGCTGGCGATACCGGGCATCATCGGCGGAGTGATCGGCGCCTACGTGCTCAGCAGCATCGATGCGGGAACGGTGAAGCCGTTCATCCTCGCCTATCTCGCCACAATCGGAGTCTATCTGGTCTATCGGGCGATCCGCTACCCGCCACAGCACAAGCCCGCCCGGTTCGTCGAGCCGCTGGGGCTCGTTGGCGGCTTCCTCGACGCTGCCGGCGGGGGCGGATGGGGGCCCGTCGTGACCGGCAATTTGCTGGTCCAGGGCGCCGATCCGCGGCGAACCATCGGCACGGTCAACACCGTCGAATTCTTCCTCACCGCGAGCATTTCGGCGGCCTTCATCACGACGCTTGGCTGGCAGGCGTTCACGGTTGCCACTCTGGGGCTTCTGATCGGAGGCGTCGCCGCCGCTCCATTTGCCGCAGTGGTCGCCAAGCGCGCGAGGCCAAGGGTGCTGCTCGCTCTGGTCGGAAGCGTCCTTACCTTGACCGGCATCTACGGGATCGTCGCGGCTGTAATCTAACGCTCGCTAGAACGGGAAATAGGTGCGGATGGCGAAGACCCCGACTGCCCAGGTCAGCAGGTTGAGGGGGACTCCGACCTTGACGAAGTCCATGTAATTGTAGCCGCCCATTTGATAGACGATCGTGTTGGTCTGATAGCCGAACGGGGTCGCGAAGGCGGCGCTTCCGGCGATCATGACGGCAACGAGGAAGGGCCGCGGGCTGACCGCGAAGGCTTCCGCCATGGACACGGCGACAGGGGTGAACAGAACGGCGACGGTCGCATTCGAAAGAATTGCGGTTGCGAAAGTGGTGGCGCCGTAGAGTATGACGAGCGCCAGGAATGGGCTCATATTGTCCATCGATCCGATCACGAGATTGGTCGCCGAGCCGGCCAGGCCCGTCGCGTCCAGGGCGATTCCAAGGACGATCATCCCCGCGATCAGCATCAGCACTTCGGGCCGAAGGCCTGCATAGGCCTCGTCGGCGGTGATAACTCGCAACAGGATCAGGAGCACTGCACCGGCAAAGGCGCAGGCCGCGATCGGTGCGACGTTGAGCGCGGCGGCTGCGATGACCGTGAGAAAGATGCCGGAAGAGATGATCGCATGCCAGGGCTTGAGCTCGACGTGGTCGGCGAAGGGCTCGGCGTGGCCGATAAGTCCGCCGGCAAGGCCCGGCGCATGAAACTCCTCTGACGCTCTGACTGCCTCTCCGACTGTCGCTTCTTCCCTGTCCAACGTCGATTTCAGCAGGCGCGAGCTGAAGAAGAACAGGTACAGTGCACCGGCGAGCGCAACCCAGAAGCCGACCATAGTGATTTCGAAAATGCCGAACCGCGGCTGTCCGGAGACTGACGCCATGTCGTTGACAAGCAGGTTGGTGGAGGTGCCAATCAGGGTCAGCGTGCCTCCGAGCACCGCCGCGTAGGACAAGGGGATTAAATACTCTTTTGGCGATCGGCCGAGCGACTTGGCGACATCGCGGACGACCGGCGCGCTGAGTACCACGATTGGCGTATTGTTGAGAACCGAGGAAGCGAGCCCGGCAACCCCGATCAGAACCCATATGCCTGCTGTGCCGATCCGCTTGCACAGAGCCACGATCTTCTGGACGGCAGCGTCGAGGAGGCCCGAAAGCTCCATCGCGTAGGCAATTACGAACAACGAGGCGAGGGCGACGATCGCCGGGCTTGCGAAGGCGGCCTGCACTTCGACCGGGCGGATGACCCCCGTCATCAGCAGGAACGCAGCGCCGCTCAGGGCGACGACGTCGGATCTCACCTTGTCCCAGATCAGCGCCGCGACCACTGCGGCGAGGACGAGCAGGGTCAGTATCTGATCGAAGGTCATTCGCTCAACCTGCTCCTTACTTTCTTGTGCCTAGCCCGACCATCCAGTCGCACAACGGCTGTTCTGTGTTATGGGTGCTAAGGATGCACAGATTATCGCTTATCGGGCTGCTTGCAGC
>JACDCV010000141.1 GCA_013817375.1 Sphingomonas sp. | reverse complement strand
CGGGGACCGGCTGCTGTTCGACAATGACAATGGCGGCAGCGGTCGAAGCTTCGACTGGGCCCTTGTCGAAGGGCATCCGAGGCTTGGCCAGTCGGTCGTCGCCGGCGGAATCGGGCCCGCCAACGCCCGGCGAGCAGCGTCGCTTGGAGCTTATGCCATCGATGTCGGCTCGGCTGTGGATTTGGCCCCGGGCATCAAGTCGCCCGAACGTATCCGGGAGCTGTTCGAGGCGCTCCGGCCGGGCGTTGCAGCTGAGCACCGTGCATGCGCCTGAACGGCAGGTTCGGCCGCTTTGGCGGCAGCTATGTTCCCGAAATCCTGGTGCCCGCGCTCGAGCAGCTCGAGGCCGCGTTCCTTGATTCACAAGAGGATGAAGAGTTCGTCGCCGAACTCAACGGGCTGCTCGCTGATTATGCAGGCCGGCCGACCCCCTTGACCCGCTGCCGCAACCTGCCGGGCACGATCTATTTGAAGCGCGAGGATCTGCTTCACGGCGGAGCGCACAAGACCAACCAGGTGCTTGCGCAGGGGCTGCTTGCCAAGCGGATGGGCAAGCGCCGGCTGATTGCCGAGACGGGTGCCGGCCAGCACGGGGTCGCGACTGCGCTCGCCGGGGCTTTGCTCGGCTTCGAGACCCGAATCTACATGGGCGCCCACGATGCCGAGCGGCAGCAGCTCAACGTCTTCCGGATGCAGCTGATGGGGGCGCAAGTCGTGCCGGTGGAAAGCGGCGGCCGCGGCTTGAAGGATGCGATCAACGAAGCCCTTCGCGACTGGTCGGCATCGTTCGACGACACGCATTATCTGCTCGGCACCGCCGCCGGGCCGCACCCGTTCCCGCTCATGGTCCGCGAATTCCAGCGCGTGATCGGCCGCGAGGCGAAGGCGCAGATCCTCGACCAGCTTGGCCGGCTCCCTGATGCAATAGTCGCCTGCGTCGGTGGGGGATCAAACGCGATCGGCCTGTTCTCCGACTTCATCGATGACGATGTGCGGCTGATTGGGGTCGAGGCGGCGGGGAAGGGGCTGGACGGTGCCCAGCATGGAGCGACGCTTTTGCGCGGCCGTCCCGGCATCCTCCACGGTGCCGAGACCTATGTTCTCCAGGACGATGACGGTCAGATCGCCGACAGCTGGTCGGTTTCCGCCGGTCTCGATTACCCGGCGGTGGGTCCCGAGCATGCGCATTTGAAGGACATCGGCCGGGCCGACTATGTCGGGGCGACGGACGCGGAGGCGCTCGCGGCTTTTCAGACGCTGGCGTCGAGCGAAGGCATATTGTGCGCGTTCGAATCCGCGCACGCGCTCGCCCATGCGCTGAAGCTTGCCGCTCAAGATCCCGAGGCTGTCATTCTGGTCGGCCTCTCGGGCCGTGGCGACAAGGACGTTGCACAGGCGCAAGCCCTGCTTGGACCAAGCGCGTGAGCCGTTACGCGGCGATGTTCGACCGGCTGGCGGCAGCCGGAGAGGGCGCGTTCGGCGGCTTCGCGATGCTTGGCGACCCGGACCTGGAAACCAGCGCGGCTCTTCTCGACACGCTCGCCGCGGGCGGCGCCGACATGATCGAGGTCGGCATTCCATTCTCCGATCCGGTTGCCGACGGGCCGGTGATCCAGGCTGCCGCGCAGCGCGCGCTCGACGCGGGCGTGCGGGTGAGCGACTGCTTCGACCTGATCGCGGCCTTTCGCGACCGGCACCCCGATGTGCCCATCGGAATCCTGACCTATGCCAATTTGGTGATAGCGCGCGGTCGAAGTGACTTCTTTAGCCGAACTGCCGCCGCCGGCGCCGACAGCCTGCTGGTCGCGGACCTGCCCGAAATCGAAGCCGGTCCGTGGCTGGAGGAGATGCGCGAGCACAAGCTCGACGGGGTGCTGATCGCGGCAGCGAACACGCCGCAACCGACGCTGGAGCGGATTGCAGATCTCGGCTCCGGCTACACCTATTGCGTCACTCGCGCGGGCATTACCGGGACTCACGCCGATGCGCAGTTCGACCCGCGCCTGATCGATCGGCTTCGCGGTGCCGGGGCGCCGCCGCCGGTGTTCGGCTTCGGCATCTCCACGCCCGCCCATGTCCGCGCGGCGATGAGCGCCGGCGCGGCGGGCGTCATCAGCGGCTCGGCCATCGTCTCCGCGGCGATCGAAGGCCGGGACGTCGCCGCGCTCGTTGGTTCGCTCAAATCAGCCACACGGAACGAGTCTGCGTCAGGTTGATTGAATCGTCGCCGAAACCAATGGAGACGACAGTAATGGCCGCACGACCAATCTGGCGAGGACAGATTCGGCTCGCTCTGGTGTCGATTCCGATCGAGCTTTATTCGGCGGCCAAGAGCGGCGCCTCGATCCAGTTCCACCAGGTGCACGAGCCGAGCGGCAAGCGAATCAAATATGAAAAGGTGGTTCCCGGCATCGGCCCCGTCGACCGCGACGAGATCGTCAAGGGCTATGAGGTTTCGAAGGGCACTTATGTGCTTCTCGACCAGGAAGAAATCGAGGCGGTGAAGCTGGAGAGCAAGAAGACTCTCGACCTCGTCCAGTTCGTCGACGTCGGCGACATCGACGCAATGTATTATGAGAAGCCTTATTATGTGGTGCCGGCGGACGACCTTGCCGAGGACGCGTTCGTCGTTCTTCGCGACGCGCTCAGGAAGTCGAAGAAGATCGGGATCGGCCAGCTGGCGATGCGCGGCCAGGAATATGTCATCGCCCTCAAGCCGTGCGGGAAGGGTCTTTTGCTTGAGACTCTTCGCTACGCCGACGAGGTTCACAAGGCGAACAGCTATTTCCGCGAGATCGGCGATTCAAAACCTGACGAGGACATGCTCGACCTGGCGTCGATGCTGATCGAGAAGAAGAGCGGAAAGTTCGACGCCGCCGAGTTCCACAACCGCTACGTCGATGCGCTTCGCGGCCTCATCGAGGAGAAGCAGCGAAGCAAGGGCGAGAAGGTCATCCAGGACCCGGATGCCGATGCTCCGCCAGCGCGCGGCGGCAATGTCATCGACCTGATGGCGGCGCTGAAGAAGAGCCTCGATTCCAGCGGCGGCGGCGCGGGCAAGTCGAAGACCAAAGCCAAGCCCGCGCCCCGTTCCAAGGCCCGCCCGAGCTCGACGGGAACGAAGAAGAAAGCGGCTGCGGGCGGCCGCAAGTAAGCCATGGCGAAGGCGACTTCGAAGCTCGACATCGACACCTACAACAAGAAACGCGACTTCTCGAAAACGAAGGAACCCAAGGGCCGAAAGCTCAAGGGCAAAGGCGACGCTTTCGTCGTTCAGAAGCACGATGCGTCGCACCTGCACTGGGACTTCCGGCTGGAAATGGACGGAGTGCTGAAAAGTTGGGCGGTGCCCAAGGGCCCCAGCCTCGATCCTGGCGAGAACCGGCTGGCGATGCGCACCGAGGATCATCCGCTCGACTATGGCAGCTTCGAAGGGACGATCCCGAAGGCCGAATATGGCGGCGGAACGGTGATGCTTTGGGATCAGGGACGCTGGATTCCCCATCCCGACAAGGACCCGCGAAAAACGATCGACGAGGGCCATCTCCACTTCACGCTAGAAGGCGAGCGGATGAAGGGCGACTGGGTGATGTTTCGGCTGAAGGGACGGCCCGGCGAGAAGCGCGAAAGCTGGATGCTCAAGAAGGTAACCGACGAGGAGGCGAATGCGGACAATGGCAGCGCCCTTGTCGACGAGTGCGTGACCAGCGTGACGACCGGGCGGACGATGGCCGAGATCGCAAGCGGCGAAGATGTTTGGCGCTCGAACCGGGGGGGCCAGAAAGGCGGCCGCGCCAAGAAGAAGGCAAGCGAAGCGCCGCCGGACTTCCGCTCCCCGCAGCTGGCGACGCTGGTCGACGAAGTGCCGGCCGGCAAAGACTGGCTGTTCGAATATAAATATGACGGTTACCGGCTTCTGATCGCTACCGGCAGCCGAGCGGCAACGGCGTGGACCCGCAACGGCAAGGACTGGAGCGACAAGTTCAGGGCGCTGGTGAAGGCGGCGGAAGCTTTTCCGGCCGGTTGCCTGATCGACGGCGAGGCGGTCGCGCTTGGCAAGAAGGGCAAGCCGGACTTCCAGCTGCTTCAGTCGACGCTCAAGGACAGCAAGGGCAAAAATCTGGTTTTCTACGCATTCGATCTTCTGGTGGATCGCGGCGAGGACATCACCAAATTGTCGAACCTGGAGCGCAAGGAGCGGCTTCAGGCGCTGCTCGAAAAATCGCCTTCGGTGATCCTCTATGGCGACCATGTGATCGGCAGGGGCGAGGCCCTCCTCAACGCCATCTGCGAAGAGAGCGGCGAGGGCGTGATCGCCAAGAAGGCCAGCGCTCCCTACCGCGCCGGCCGCAACAAATATTGGCTGAAGATCAAGTGCATCAATCGCCAGGAATTCGTGATCGTCGGCTGGTCGGAAAGCGACAAGCGCGTCGGCTTCCGCTCGCTGCTGCTGGCCGCCAAGGAGAAGGGCAAGCTCACCTACGTCGGGAAGGTCGGAACCGGCTTCAACACGCAGCTGCTCCACGATCTCACCGACCGGATGAAGCCGCTCGAAGTGAAAGACGCTCCGGTCGAGGTGCCGCGCGCCGATCGCAAGGCGGCCCATTATATCAAGCCGGAGCTGGTCGCCGAGATCGCCTTCGCCGAATTTACTTCGGAGGGAATCCTCCGGCACCCGAGCTTCATCGCACTTCGGGAAGACAAGCCGGCGAGCGACGTAGTCGTCGAGACGCCCAAGGACCTGCCAAAGTCTGCCAAGCCTGCGAAAAAGACGGCGTCGAAAAAGCGCGACCATCCGACGGCCGAGAGCCTGGGGGTCAAGGTCAGCAACCCGGACCGGACGATCTTTCCGACCGAGAAGCTCACCAAGGGCGACCTCGCCGCTTATTATGCGGCCATCGGCCCGCTGATGATGGTGACTTCGGCGAACCGGCCGATGACCCTGATCCGCTGCCCTCAGGGCCGGGCCAAGAAATGCTTCTTCCAGAAGCATGACACGGGATCGATGGGCGATCACGTCAAGCACGTGCCGATCGCCGAGAAGAAGGGCGGCACCCAGGACTATCTCTATATGGAGGATATCCGCGGAATCCTGGCCTGCGTGCAGATGGGGGCGATCGAATTCCAC
>JACDCV010000015.1 GCA_013817375.1 Sphingomonas sp. | reverse complement strand
CCCCCAAGGCCAAGCAGCCTCTTGTTTTTGAATGGACTTCTGCGAATCTGGAGCCTTGCCGAACGATCCTGCTGGGGAGGTTGCTCTCGTGAAATTTTGGTGTGTTGCCGCGGCGAGTATTGCCACGCTGGTGGTTCCCGCGCAGGCGCAGCATGCTCGGACTCTCGCCGAGGATGCGGCCGCATTCGGAGCCCGCGACGCGGTCTCCGCTTCACGGCTCTCGCCGGACGGGTCGAGCGTCATGTACATCACGCCCGGCCCGGGGCCGAAGACCTTCGCAATCATCTCCAATCTGCAAACCGGTAAAAGCAGCGTGATGACCTCCGCCGACGGCCAGCCCGAGCTCCTCAGCTGGTGCAATTTTGCAGCGCCGAGCCGCGCGGTGTGCAGGGTCACCGGGCTGACCAACCAGGCGGGCCAGATCATCGGTTTCCAGCGGCTCGTCGCAATGGACACGGACGGAACCTCGCCAAAGCTCCTCGGCCAGCCGCAGAGCGCTTATGACGAGAGGTTGCGGCAGTATGACGGGGTCGTCCTCGACTGGAACGGGGGCACCGACGGAACGGTGCTGATGCAGCGCGAATATGTCCCCGAAGCGGGCAAGGTCGGTAGCGCCGTGGTGCGCATCAAGGACGGCCTTGGCGTCGATCGGGTGGACACGAGGTCGGTGCGGTTCTCGCCGGTCGAACCTCCGCGGGACTCGGCGTCGGGATATATGACCGATGGCCGCGGAAACGTCCGGGTGATGAGCGTTCACGAAACCTCCGGAAACGGCCGCAGCCTCACCGGCCGGATCAAATATTTCTACCGGACGAAGAACTCGCGGGAGTGGAAGACGCTGGTCGAACATGCCGCCCAGGACGAGCAGGTGCGGCCGCTTGCGATCGACGCCGATCTCAACGCCCTCTACGTGCTCAAGAAGAAGGACAAGCGGCAGGCGCTTTACACGATCGCCCTGGACGAAAAGCGGGCGGAGAGACTGGTCGCCGAAAACCCCCGAGTCGACATCGATGACGTCGTCCGGATCGGCGACGGGCTCAAGGTCATCGGCTACACCTTCGCCGACGAACAGCGCCAGGCGGTCTATTTCGACCCCGAGTTCAAGGCCCTGGCAGAATCCCTGTCCAACGCGCTTCCGGAGCTGCCGATCATATATTTCGTCGATTCCAGTGCGAACGGCAGCAAGCTGCTGATTTTCGCCGGAAGCGACGACGACCCGGGCCGCTATTATCTGTTCGACCGCGATTCCAAGCAGCTGAACGAGGCAATGGTCGATCGGCCGCAGCTAGAGGGGCGGACACTCGCCAAGGTCAAGCCGGTCACCGTCCGCGCGCCCGACGGGGCGCAGATTCCCGCTTATCTGACGCTTCCGCCGGGCAAGGAGGCAAAGGGCCTGCCGGCGATCGTCCTTCCGCATGGAGGGCCAAGCTCGCGCGACGAATGGGGATTTGACTGGATTTCGCAATTCCTCGCCGCTCGCGGCTATGCGGTGATCCAGCCGCAGTATCGCGGATCGGCCGGCTATGGCGACGAGTGGCTCAACGACAACGGCTTCAAGAATTGGCGAACGTCGATGAGCGACATTGCCGCGTCGGCGCGGTGGCTGTCGTCGCAGGGGATTGCCGATCCGGACCGAGTCGCCATCGTCGGCTGGTCGTACGGCGGCTATGCGGCGCTTCTCGAAGCGGAGACGGATCCGTCGCTCTACAAGGCGGTGGTCGCAATCGCTCCGGTCACCGACCTGCAGCTGCTCAAGGAGGACCATGCCTTCTACACCAGCGCCAGGATCATCGAAGAGTTCATTGGCTCCGGGCCGCACGTCCAGGACGGCTCACCGCTTCGCCATGCCAGCAAGATCCAGGTGCCGGTGCTCCTCGTTCACGGCGATCTCGACGCCAATGTGCGCTTCTCTCACTCGCAGAAAATGGAGGCGGCGCTCCGCTCGGCCGGCAAGGAAGTCGAGTTCCTCCAGTACAAGGGGCTCGACCACCAGCTTCGCGATAGCGGAGCCCGCGCCGAGTTCCTGACCCGGATGGGCCAGCTTCTCGAGCGGACGATCGGCCGCTGACGCAAAAAGGGCGGCCATCGGGCCGCCCTTTCCGCTTCACCTGGGACTATTGGTTGGTCACTGCCCGGCGCGTGAGCGATCCCGGATGGCCCGGAATTCGTCGCCTTCGTACCAGTTCGGCCAATCGTTCGAGTCGGCCAGCTCGCGGCCGATCCGGTAATAGATTGCAAGGTCGCGAACCGCGCCCGTCCAGTCCCAATTGGGATCATATTCGTCGCTCGGCTGGTGATAGCGATTGGCGCGATAGTCCTCAGCAGCCGCCTTTCCGGCAGCAAGGCCCCCGTTGACCAGGTCTTCGCCGCTGTCCGAATAGAGCATCGGAACGCCGAACTTGGCCAAGCTGAAATGGTCGGAGCGATAATAATAGCCGGCCTCGGGAGTCGGCTCGCCTTTCACCTCGAGATTGAGGTCGGCCGCGTAGCGCTTCAAATAATCTTCGAGCTGCGACTTGCCTGGCCCGATCACGACAAGGTCGCGCGTGTCGCCGATGATGTTGAGGCCGTCCATATTGATCCCGCCGACCGTCTGCGACAGCGGGTAGACGGGGTTCTCGCCATAATATCTCGAACCCAAAAGCCCCGATTCCTCGGCGGTCACCGCAAGGAATATGATCGAGCGGTCAGGGCGTCCGGCGCGAACATTCGCTTCCGCAAGCGCAATCAGGCCGGCGGTCCCGGTCGCATTGTCGAGAGCTCCGTTGCAGATGTTGTCGCCGGTCGAGTCCGCGTCGCAGATGCCTAAATGGTCCCAGTGAGCGGTGTAGATCACATATTCGTCCGGCCGGGCCGTCCCGGGCAGGATCCCGATCACGTTCTTTGACGCCTGCCGCTTGATCTCATTCTTCATGCTGATGGAGGCCTTGAGGCCCAGTGGAACGGCCTTGAAGCCCGGCTGCTTTGCCGCCGCCGACATCCGGTCGAGATCCTTGCCCGCTGCCGCAAACAGCCGCTTGGCGGCGTCGTTGGTAAGCCAGCCAACCGCCTTTGACTGGTCCATGTGATCGTTGGCCGCGGCCATGTTGTACTGCGGACCGGTCCACGAGGACTGGACGACGTTCCAGCCGTAGGATGCGGGCTCCGTGTCGTGGACGATGAATGCCGCCGCCGCGCCCTGGCGGGCCGCTTCCTCATATTTGTAAGTCCAGCGGCCGTAGTAAGTCATCGCGCGGCCGTTGAACGGGCCTTCGGTGCCCTGGGTCTGATAATCGGGATCGTTGACGAGGATGATGACGGTCTTCCCCTTGACGTCGACCCCGGCATAATCGTTCCAGCCGCGCTCCGGAGCATTGATGCCATAGCCGACGAACACCACGTCGCTGTTGGCGAGACTGATCGACGGCTTCACCTGATAGCTGTTCGCCACCATGTCCTTGCGCCACTGGAAGGCCAGCGGCTGCTTGCCGCCGGTGATCCTGAGCGGAGTCGGTTCCGCCGAGGTCTCGACCAGCGGCACGTCCTGGTACCAGCTGCCGTTGTTGCCGGGCTGAAGACCGGCGCGGCGGAATCGGTCGGCGATCAAAGCGATGGTCTTTTCCTCGCCCGCAGTGGTTGGCGCGCGGCCCTGGAACTCGTCCGAAGAGAGCGTCTGCGTGACACTCTTCAGCGTCTCGAGCGAGATTTGCGGGGCGGGCGCCACTGCTGGCGGAGCGGCTTCGGCCACGGCCATTGGAGGCGGAGGCAGCGGCGCTTCGACATGGACAGGAGCCTGCGCGCACGCGCTCAAGGCGGCGACGGAAGCGACGGCGATCAACGGGTTACGCATGGACAGCACTCCGGAAACAATGTGCTCGCGCTTCTGCCAGCATGAGCGGCGAGTCGCAACGCAGGCCAAAAAAAGGGCGGCCCCGAAGAGCCGCCCGTTGTTTTCCCGGCCGAAAAGGATCAGCGCGAGTAGAATTCGATGACGAGGTTGGGCTCCATCCGCACCGGATAGGGGACCTCGTCCAGGGTCGGGACCCGGGTATAGGTCACCTTCGAGGTGCCGTCCGGAACGACATATTCCGGGACATCGCGCTCGGCGAGGCCCTGAGCCTCGATCACCAGCGCCATTTCCTGCGCCTTGGGGCCAAGCTCGATGACGTCGCCGACGTTCACCCGGCGCGAGGCGATGTTGCACTTAACGCCGTTCACGCGGATGTGGCCATGGCTCACAAGCTGGCGGGCCGCCCAGATCGTCGGAGCGAACTTGGCGCGATAGACGACCATGTCGAGACGCCGCTCGAGCAGGCCGATGAGGTTCTGCGAAGCGTCGCCCTTCATCGCGCTGGCCTCGGTGTAGGTGCGCTTGAACTGCTTTTCGGTGACGTCGCCGTAATAGCCCTTGAGCTTCTGCTTGGCGCGCAGCTGAATTCCGAAATCGCTGACCTTGCCCTTGCGGCGCTGGCCGTGCTGGCCGGGGCCATATTCGCGGCGGTTGACTGGGCTCTTGGGCCGTCCGAAGACGTTCTCGCCCATTCGGCGGTCGAGCTTGTACTTGGCGCTGGTGCGCTTGGTCACTTCATATTCTCCAATTCGCGTTTGTCAGTTTCCCGGGATCGCACCACCAGGGCTTGCCTGGCGCGATCACCGCTTCACCGGGAGTGCGGGATCAATTGCGAGGGGCGCTCCTAGTCGCAGCAGCGCCCAAAATCAACCTCAGCGGCGGCTGAACATCGTGATGTCGCGGATGAAGCAATCCCCCGCTCCGCCGACCCTGAGCTGCGCGAGCGTTCGCTGGACTTCGGCGTCATTGCGGCAATCGCGGGGCTTGACCGGGCGAAGGTCCTTGTCGGTGACCGGGGTGGGGCTCATCGCTCGCTCGCGGAATTTCAAGTTCACTTCCGGCTGGCTCGCTTGAACGAGAAGCAATAGTGGAAGAAGCAGCGTCACGGGCGTTCCCTCCTATTCCAACAGCTAGATCATGCGCTTCTCGTGCCGGATTCGCAACGGATTCCTAGCCGCGGCTGCGGGGCTCGCCAGCAAGCGCGCGGATCACTCCGCGGACGGCCTTGACCTCACGCGACGACCAGCCGGTCTTGGTGAAAATCGTCCGCAGCGTGTTCTTCGTCGCCTGGGTCCGTGACGGCGGATGAAAATAGCCTTTTGCCTCGAGCTCCACGTCCAGCTGCCCGATCAGGCCTTCTATTTCGCCCTGGTCGGCGATCGGCTCGAGCGCTTTTTCGGGCGGGACTGCGAGCTTCGAGCACTTCGACCATTCGTAAGCGAGAAGGATCACCGCCTGAGCCAGGTTGAGCGATCCGAATTTCGGATTGATCGGCACGGTGACGATGGTCTGTGCCAGCGCAACTTCGTCGGTTGCAAGGCCCGAGCGCTCTGGCCCGAACAGGATTGCCGATCGCTGCGGCGACGAGGCGATCGCGCGCGCCATCGCTTCGGGAGTGGCGACCGGCATCACCAGCTCCCGCCGGCGGACGGTCGACGCATAAACGGCCGAGCAGTCGGCGATCGCATCGGGAACGCTGTCGAAGACCCGGGCGCGCTCCAGCACGATGTCTGCGCCGGCGGCCGCCGGGCCCGCCGAAGGATTGGGCCAGCCGTCGCGGGGCGCCACCAGGCGCATTTCGGTGAGCCCGAAATTGAGCATCGCCCGGGCCGACTTGCCGATATTCTCGCCCAGCTGCGGGCGGACGAGAACGACGACCGGCGGCGAGCTAGCTTCCATCACCGACGGCGCCGGCGATTTCGGCGAAGTCGCCGGGCTCGCTGAAATCCTTGTAGACGCTGGCGAAGCGGATGTAGGCGACGTGGTCGAGGGCTTTTAAACCATCCATTACAGCTTCGCCGATTTGCGTAGTGGTCACTTCGTCGCCGCGGGTTTCGAGCTGGCGCTGGATCGAGGTGATCAGCCGCTCGATCCGCTCGGCGGGAATGTCGCGCTTGCGGCAGGCGATGGCGACCGAGCGCTCGAGCTTTGCACGCTCGAACGGCTCGCGCTCGCCGGCCTTCTTGACGACGATGAGGTCGCGAAGCTGAACCCGCTCGAAAGTCGTGAAGCGCGCTCCGCAGGCCTCGCACTGCCGCCGCCGCCGGATCGACGCGCCGTCTTCCGACGGGCGGCTGTCCTTTACCTGGCTGGCTTCATGAGTGCAGAACGGGCAGCGCACCTAAATGCGCCCCTCGACTTCGCTCGGGACGAACGCGTTGGTGGTCATCCTTCGTAGATCGGGAATCGGGCGCAAAGCTCTAGCACCCGCTCGTTCACCTTGGCTTCGACTTCGCCATTGCTGTCGAGGCCGTTGGCTGCGAGCCCGTCGAGGACGTCCGCGACCATGTCGGCGATGTCGCGGAACTCGGGCTCCCCGAAGCCGCGGGTGGTGCCGGCGGGCGAGCCGACCCGGATTCCGCTGGTTTTCACCGGTGGTAGCGGATCGAACGGAACGCCGTTCTTGTTGCAGGTGATCCCGGCGCGCTCGAGGCTTTCGTCGGCGTCCCTGCCGGTCAGGCCGAGCGGGCGAAGGTCGACCAGCGCGACATGGGTGTCGGTGCCCCCGGCCACCAAATCGGCGCCGCGCTCCTTCAATCGGTTTGCCAGCATCTGCGCGTTGGCGATGACGGCCTTCGCATAGGTCTTGAAGTCGGGCTGCAGCGCCTCGCCAAAGGCGACCGCCTTGGCCGCGATCACGTGCATCAGCGGGCCGCCCTGAAGGCCGGGGAAGACCGCCGAATTGATCTTCTTGGCGATCGCTTCGTCATCGGTCAGCACCATGCCTCCGCGGGGCCCGCGGAGAGTCTTGTGAGTCGTGGTCGTCACGACATGGGCGTGTCCGAACGGGGAAGGGTGCTCGCCCGCAGCGACGAGGCCAGCGAAATGCGCCATGTCTACGAACAACAATGCACCGACGCTGTCGGCGATTTCGCGGAAGCGAGCGAAATCGAGGTGCCGCGGATAGGCCGAGCCGCCGCAGATGATCATCTTGGGCTGGTGCTCGTTCGCCAGCCGCTCGACCTCGTCGAAGTCGACCAGATGGTCGTCCTGACGAACGCCATATTGGACCGCGTCGAACCATTTGCCTGACTGCGCGGGAGGAGCACCGTGGGTGAGGTGGCCGCCGGCGGCGAGGCTCATTCCCATGATCGTGTCGCCGGGCTTCAACAAAGCCATCATCACCGCGCCATTGGCCTGCGCGCCCGAATGCGGCTGGACGTTGGCAAAGCCGCAGCCGAACAAACGCTTGGCGCGCTCGATGGCGAGCGTTTCGACCGCGTCGGACGGGCCGCAGCCCTGATAATAGCGGCGGCCGGGATAGCCTTCGGCATATTTGTTGGTCAGCACCGATCCCTGCGCCTCGAGGACGGCCCGGCTGACGATATTTTCGGACGCGATCAGCTCGATCTGGGTCTGCTCGCGCTTCAGCTCCGCCTTCACCGCTTCGGCGACAACGGGATCGGCCGTTGCGAGACGGTCGGTGAAAAAACCCTTGGGCTGGACGTCGTGGAGGTTGGCTGCGGTGGCCATCAGTCGCTTTCCTGCAAGGCTCGAGAGAGAGAATCGACGCGGCGCTGGTGACGCCCGCCGGCGAAATCGGTGCCGAGGAAGGCGGAGACGCAGGCCCTGGCCATGTCGCTGCCGATCAGCCGGGCGCCGAGAGCAAGCACGTTGGCGTCATTATGCTCGCGGGCAAGCGCCGCCGACAGCGGGTCGTCCACGCGGGCGCAGCGGCACCTGGGCTCGCGGTTGATGGCGATGGAGATTCCGATGCCCGAACCGCAGACGGCGATCCCGCGCTCCGCTTCACCGGAGGCGATGGCGCGGGCGAGCCTGGTCCCGAACTCGGGGTAGTCGACGCTGTCCGGGCCGTTGGTGCCGAGGTTGGTAACTTCATGGCCGGCCTCGCGAAGCCAGGCGACGAGCTCGTCCTTCAGGGCATATCCGGCATGGTCGGCGGCGAGTGCGATCTTCATGTGCTGGGTCCTTAGCCCTCACGCCCCGCCTGTGCCAGCACGGTCGACACCTAACATTCCCCCGACATGGCTGCGCCCAATGTTCCCAATGTTCGCACTGACGAGCGTTGTTCAGACCATGCGAAGGATAGTTTCATGTCGCAAGTCAAGGCGTGTGCCGCCAGAACACTGGCGACCCGATAGCTGTCACAATGTGGGGGCTGTAGGACAGTAAAATCGGTCACGTAATGTCCGCTTCCGACCCAAAGCGGACATTAGGCGCTTAGGCTGCTTTCAACCAAGCGGACATTTGAGACAAGGTGCGACGTGGCGTTGTCCAAGCTTTTGTGCGATGCTCTCGCCCCGGCGGAGACAGTCCATGATGCAGTCCGTGTTGCTCGTTGCCGTCAGTGTGCTTGCTACTTGGTTCATCATGCGGTGGTTCAGGTCCAAGCCTCCAGCTGCCAAGGCGCTGTCCCACGAGGAACAGGAGATCGGGCGCGCCAAGGACATTGGCACGCAGCTTGACGGCGCACGCGACAGGGCGAGCAGGGTCGAGATCGAACGCAACAAGCTGGCGCTCGCAAAAGCCGTCAAGGCCGCTCTGTGGGTCACGGAATCAAGGTTGAACTTTGCTGCGCCTGAACTGCTGAAACTGGCGCAGCTTTGGGGCGGGCAAGCCAAAAGTGCAGGGAAGAAATGGAAGCCGCCGGAGGGGGTTACGCAGATCGAGGGAGCGGACGACCCCAAGTCGCCGTGGGCGGCCTGGATTTTCAACGATCATCACTGGCGCATAGAGGGGCAGACGAACCCGTCGATCGTGCCTGAAGAACTGGAAGAAGAAATCAGCACTTGCAGGGTTTTGCTCGATCAGGAGGTCGTGCTGGACATGACCATCAGCAGCAAGGACCGCCAGGTGATGTGGATCGATGCACTGACCGTGGGGCCGTGGGTGTCTGATCTGCTCACGTTTGCAGGCGCTCAGAAATATGATGCGCAGACACTCTCAAGCGACAAGTCCGCACGTCAGAACCAGAAGCGGGCAGACAACATCCATTGGTCATAGGACCAGGTCTATCGCCGGACGGCTGGCTTAACTGTCGCCCAAGTCAACGCCCCTTGCGGACATCATGCGGTGGCATTCGCCAGATTGAAGCGACCGCTAACTAAGCCGCCAGCCGGCTCCAGATTTCGGGCCTAGGACGAGCGCTCGAGATCGCCAGCCTTGCTAGCTCCGGTGCGCAGCTGTATTGCCGTAATAATACAGGGGAGCGGGTGAACCATGCGTTTCAGCGTTCATGCATTCACTTCATCTTGCGATCTGCTCTTCGTCGCAGACAAGGTCCATCGCTGCCTGCGACTCAGAGCGGAACCGGTCAGCATTGATCTGCGCTACAGATCCGGGCTGGTCCATTCCCGTGAAGTGCCGGAGGAATACACGCATTACATGATTTACGCCCGCCTCTGTCACCTGGCGTAGATCTTCTGTGAAGTAGCGGCCCCGATTGAAGTTGCCGGTAATGATCTCATAGGAAGGGAAGTAGGCGACGTTCGCGTGGCCTGCCGCAGTTTCCCCTGCAGCGACGCGAAGTACTGACTTGCTGTATGTCGTCGCCTGCAGCACATGTTCGTCTTGATGAGTTGCAATGAGCGGGACGGGTGAGACTGTAAGCAAGACACGGACCCGCGGGTTTCTTCTCTGGAATATCTCCATCAGAGACTGCAAATCCTCGATCACCTCAGCAACCTTGAAGTTGATGGCGACGTAGTCATCTCCGACTTCTTTGGCTCCCACCGCTCCAGGAGGGATGGGGACGATCGCATCGTCGACCCGCGATCTCCAGGCTTCCGTAAGACCAAGTGTGAAGACAAAAACGTCACACGTTTCGAACATGTCTCGGACAGCGCTAAAGTGCACGTCACGCGAAGCTCGAAGCTCTTCCAAAGAGGCGAAGGCGCCGGCGCCGATCCGAGGCCTGAATGGGTCAACGTAACCGGTGGGCACGGCCCAGCTATCCAACGCCGGTTCAAACTCGCCATATGCGCGCTGCGCGAGTTGCAGCAATTGTCGCACTGTTTGAATGTTGCCGAAGCGGGCGGTGAAAACGCCGTAATCAGCTGCTGCGGGATCGGGGCACTCCGGCGGCGCGGTCTCCGTAATCAGATAGTTGAACCCGACGTTTTGAAGCCGCTTACTGATGTGCTGCGCGAAGCAGCTTCCGGCCGTAGCGACCCTGTCGTTTTCGCCGATTTTGAAGCTGGCCTTCTGCACCGGATCGATTTCGTGAGGCTCCGGCTTCGCCACAGCTTCAGACCACCAGTGCGCTGGGCCGAGATTCCTGTATGGATTCGCGCTGATCGCGACGGGGCGCTTTTTAATGAAACGCCCAATGTTCTTCAAGCGCGCATCGCTCAGGCGCTCGAACGCAGTGATTTCCGGCGGGGTAATTTGCCAGCAGGAATAAGTGCGCTGCACGAAGGTCTCGAGGCTCATTGGCTTGAGATCCGGACGAACAGTGCTAGCTCCGTTTTTGGGCCAGAATATGTAATCTCCGGACAACCCGATCCGACGCGCAATCTCAGGGAAAACCGGCCAAACTACGCCTCGGGCAAGCTTGTCGTCGGCCCCCTCCAGTGCAACGCCATCATAGAGCCCTGCGCTGCTTAGCAGTGCAGCCGCAAAATCCGCGAGAACATTGATTGAAGGATGCAACGGCAGGGAGGCAAAGGTCCCGCGCCTGAGCCAGCCCCTTAGAAGTGGTTTCACATCGAGGCCGATACCAGCGCATTCCTCGATTAGTGCCTGCTCCGAGAGCGCAAACGTATCAAAATAGCCGAGCGCTTCGTAAACCTCCTCTCGGAAGAGGCTAATAGCGTCGGCTTCACGGAGTCCATCGCGCCACGCGGCGAGGAGAATCGCCGAGTTCGCGTCGCCCATAGGCAGCCCTTGACGCTTGCCGGCCGGACTGGGCCAAATAACATCGGGATGAAGGCCCGTAAAATGGAATACCGGCGCGGCGATGACTGGTAAGTCCATTCGACCTACAGAACGGGCGGCCTTTCTCGCCCGTTTGTGAATCGTGCCACGCGTAGCGAAAACGACGGTCGCATCAGCTACTTTATCACGAAAAAAATCAGGATCAGCCTTTGCTGTCGTAGGGTGCACGAACTCAGCGCCCAATCCCAAATCTAAAGCTGCACACCGAATGATACCTTCAACTTGGCAATTGCCCGTTCCGAGAACCAGACCCATCCACCCCCCTGTTTGAAGCTGTGTTGGCCCGTAGATGCTGCGGGGCCGTCTCTATCGTAGCTTGAAACTAATATAGATTGGAACCTTTTCCATGCTCGAGAAATCCGAATTTGCAGAGGGTCGCTGTTCCGATTTGCACGCCTTAGACCCGCGGCCCCTACGCCGAGAGGTCGATCAAAGACGGCATGGACCGCAGGGCGCCTGCGCAGCCTGACCCTTCAGCAGTGGGAAGCTTCTCTTCGGCCTCCCCAGAGTCAGGAAGCAATCCTGCTGGGGAGCGTGGGGCCGAGTAGAACTCCCTTGGATGCCTGCGTTGACGTCCGCTCATGCAATGTCCGTTTTCCACCCAAAGCAGACATCAGGCATGATTGGCTGTAATTGCTGCGGATGGCGATTAAGCCGCCAGCCGAAGCTCCAGCCGGTCCCAGATTTCGATGAGCGCTCCGGTGAGCTCGTCCATCATCTCGCCCGTGTGGCAAGGCCCGGGCGTGAAGCGAATGCGCTCGGTGCCGCGGGGGACGGTCGGCGAGCAATATGTCGCTGATCCGCTTGGCCCGTATCGGGCAGCCGACGAGAAGCGGGACGATGTGAGTGCGCAAAAAACCGGCATGACCGGCGGCCAGGGCGATGCGCATGGCCGTTCCCCTAGCGGCGAACCGGCAACGGCGGAAGTTCACGACGTGCCCCTTCGCTCAGCTCGTTCGTGCGCTGCGTACAGCCGATGCGAGAACCCGCCACACCGGACTCGGCAGCAGGAGGCGCGCCGCTTGCAGCACCCGCTGCCACGCACTGGCACGCCACCGTCTCGCAGCTCGCCGCACCGCCGCGAGCCGAGGATGGTCATAAGGGGACAGTTCCCTGGCAAGAGCGCGACGAATCTCTGGATGGCTATCGCCGATTGCGTCGAGGTAGCCGGCGAGCCACCGCAGGTATCGCTCGCGGGAACGGTTCGGGACCGCCGGGTTGAAGTCGTACTCACCCGTAACGGCCGCGCGCGCGCAGCAGGAATCGGGGTGCTGACGATAGAGGTGGTCGCTCTCTCGCGTGACGTACACGGGCTTAGACAGGGCGATCTTCGTGAAGAACACTTCATCCTCGTACAGGCCACAAAACTCATCCTCAGGGCCGCCGACCTCGTCGATCACCGCGCGGCGGATAAGAGCACTGCCGTGTGCCGGGAGCCCGTCGCGCTCTTGGAGTTGCCGAAGGAGCATACGAGGCGGCGGAATGAGCTTCCCGTACTCGCCACCCATCGGGCAAACGAAGTCGCGGCCCGCGTCAGCCGGGTCTCCCGTCCAACCATACCAGAAGTGCAGCGGGCCATAGACGAGGGCCGCGTGGGGCTCCCCTCGCATAACCGCCACCTGCCGCTTCAGGTTCTCAGGCAGCCAGATGTCGTCGGCGTCGAGGAAGACCACGAACTCGCCGCGTGCGTGCCGCAGGCCGAGGTTGCGCGACGCGCTCATGCCACAATTTTCATGTCCGGAGTGCTCAAGATAATGGATACGGCCCTGCTGCTCAGCGGCGAATCGCTGGGCTGTCCCCGTGCTGCCGTCGCGTGAGCCGTCATCGACGAGCAGCAGCTCCCAGTGCGGGTAGCGCTGCTCGATAACACTACCGATCGCTTCGTCGATGAATGGCTCGCCGTCGAGGAAGATCATGATGACCGATACGAGTCCCGGCACGTACGATGCGAGGTTGCGGGAAGCATTATCGTTGGTCATTCGATGCGGTATCCCTGGCGCCAGGGGCGGTAACAGTCGCAGGAACTTAGTGCCAGCATGTCCTGCAATATTCCATTGCGAGCGCGCACAGCGATGCAGACCTGTCTGCTTTCCGCTCAAAGCGGACATTACAGAGCAATTCAACGGCGAATCGGCACGCCCTTAGGCTGCGAGCCGAAGCTCCAGCCGGTCCCAGATTTCGATGAGCGCTCCGGTCAGCTCGTCCATCATCTCTGCCGTGTGGCAGGGGCCGGGCGTGAAGCGAAGGCGCTCGGTGCCGCGCGGGACGGTCGGGTAGTTGATGGGCTGAACATAGAGTCCGTATTCGGCGAGCAGGATATCGCTGATGCGCTTGGCGCGTATCGGGCAGCCTACCAGCAGCGGGACGATGTGGGTGACGCTCGGCATTACCGGGAGCCTGGCCGCGGCAAACTTTTCCTTGAGCGTCGCGGCGGACGCCTGCTGGGCATCGCGTTCGGCCTGCGACACCTTGAGGTGGCGAACGCTTGCGAGCGCTCCGGCGACAAGGACGGGTGACAGCGAGGTGGTGAAGATGAAGCCCGGCGCATAGCTTCGGATGCAGTCGATGATCGTCTTGCTGGCGGCAATGTAGCCGCCCATCACGCCATAGGCCTTGCCGAGCGTTCCTTCGACGATGGTGATCCGGTCGGCCACCCCGTCGCGTTCGGAAATGCCGCCGCCATGGTCGCCGTACATTCCGACCGCGTGGACCTCGTCGAGATAGGTGAGTGCGCCATATTTGTCGGCGAGGTCGCAGATCTGCGCGATCGGAGCGATGTCACCGTCCATCGAATAGACGCTTTCGAACGCGATCAGCTTGGGAGCGTCGGGTTCGCACTCCATCAGCAATTGCTTGAGATGCTGGAGGTCGTTGTGCCGGAACACGCGCTTCTCGCAGCCCGAGCTCTTGATCCCGGCGATCATCGACGCGTGATTGAGCTCATCCGAGAGGATCACGCAGCCGGGGAGAAGCTTACCAAGGGTCGAAAGCGCAGCCTCATTGGACACATAGCCGGAGGTGAACAGCAATGCGCCCTGCTTGCCGTGGAGCGACGCAAGCTCGGCCTCGAGCTGGATATGATAATGGGTGTTGCCGCTGATGTTGCGGGTTCCGCCCGAGCCGGCGCCGACCTCGTGGAGCGCCTTTTCCATCGCGTCGACCACCGACGGGTGCTGACCCATTCCAAGATAGTCGTTGGAGCACCAGACGGTGATCGGCTTGGGGCCATTGCCGCCGAAGCAATGCGCGTTGGGGTAGGACCCCTTGTTGCGCACGATGTCGATGAACACGCGATAGCGGCCCTCTGCATGAAGGCTGTCGATCGCCGACTTGAAGATGCTTTCGTAGTCCATAGCGCTCTTGGCCCGCCTTTAACGTCGCCTCTGCGCGAAGGCCATTGCGAACGACTCGCAATTAAATGGTTCGAATGTCGGCAATTCCATAGGCTGAAAGGGCGGTTAGCAGCGGCGCGAAAGGGATGCGGCCGGTGAAGACCGCGACACCGCCGGGATATTGCGCCGGCCACGGCTGGTCGCGCGTCAGATGTTGCACCCGCCTTGCGATTCCGGCGCCGCCATCCACCCAGGCCAGGCCCGGAAAGGCTGCGCCAAGCTCATCGCGGAGCAAAGGGAAGTGCGTGCAGGCGAGGACGACGCTGTCCATGCCGCCAGCTCCCGCCTGCTCGAACAAAGGCAGTGCAGCGCGGCGGACATCCTCGACCGCCACGGTTTCGCCGGCGAGCTTGGCTTCGGCAAGATCGACCAGCCGTGCCGAGCCGTGGCGGACGACCGTGCAGTGGCTTGCGAAGCGCGCCGCGAGGTCGTCGACATAGGGCTGGCGGATCGTCGCTTCGGTACCGAGTATTCCGATGACTCCGGACTTCGTGGCTTCGGCTGCTGGCTTAATCGCGGGAACGGTTCCGACCACCGGCAGGTCGAGGGCGGCGCGGACATGGTCGAGAGCGATCGTGCAGGCCGTGTTGCAGGCGATGACGATCAGGCGCGGCTGGAATCGCTCGACGAGGCGCCCCAGGAGTGCCGGGACCCGCATCGCGATCTCGGCCTCCGTCTTGGTGCCGTAGGGATAAGCGGCACTGTCGGCGACATAGACGATGGGCGCTGTCGGCAGCAGCGCGCGCACCGGCTCGAGGACGGACAGGCCACCGACCCCGGAGTCGAAGAAGAGGATGGGGGCGTCAGCTTTCATCGCAGCTGCATTTGACTGAGCGCGAACTCGCCTGCAACTCTTGGCGCGCAAGGGGGGACGATGTGACCACCGAACTGCTGCTTGCCTTTCTGACTGGCTATCTGCTCGGGGCGATCCCGTTCGGGCTGTTGCTGACAAAGGCTTCAGGCAAGGGCGACCTGCGCAAGGTCGGCTCGGGAAATATCGGCGCGACCAATGCGATGCGGGCGGGAGGCAAGGCGCTTGGAGCGCTGACGCTATTACTCGACGCGCTGAAGGGCGCGGTCGCCGTGTGGCTTGCCCAATATTACATGACCGGAGTGCCTGGCGCCGACGTCGCTGCGGCTGCCGGAGCTTTGATCGGTCACCTCTACCCGCTCTGGCTCAAGTTTCGTGGCGGCAAGGGCGTCGCGACCTTTTTCGGAATCCTGCTCGCGCTGTGGCCGACCGGCGGGCTCGTTTTTGCCGTGGTGTGGCTGCTCGTTGCCGCAGCGACCCGCATTTCATCGCTCGCCGGCATCACCGCCGCTGCAAGCGCGCCGATCGCCGCGGCGATCTTCGGTATTGAAACTTTGTTCCCGCTCCTGCTCGGTTTTGCGCTTCTGGTGATCTGGAAGCACCGCGAGAACATCGCCCGGCTGAGGGCCGGCACCGAGTCCAGAGTTGGGAAGAAGAGCCGTGACCGCAGACCTGATTGAACGCATTCGGCTGATCCGTTCGCCAACGATCGGCCCTATCACCTATCGCCAGCTGATCGCCCGCTTCGGCTCCGCGCGGGCAGCGCTCGACGCCATCCCGGATCTCGCCCGGCGCGGCGGTGGAAGCTCGCCGAGGCTGTTCAGCGCCGACCAGGCAGAGCGCGAGCGGGCCCAGGTGGAAAAGCTGGGCGGCCGCTATCTGGTGCTTGGGCAGGGCCTTTACCCTTCGATCCTCGCCGAGCTCGACGACGCCCCGCCGCTGCTGATCGCCAAGGGCGGCACTGGACTGCTCGACAGGCCCACGGTGGCGATTGTCGGAGCGCGTAACGCCTCGGCGGCGGCGTGCCGCTTCGCTCGAGGCCTTGCGCACGATCTGGGGCGGGAAGGGCTGGTGGTCGCCTCCGGCCTTGCCCGCGGGATCGACTCCGCGGCTCATGACGGCGCTCTGGAAAGCGGGACCATCGGCATCGTCGCCGGCGGGATCGACATATTCTACCCGCCGGAAAACGAGGCCCGGCAGAAAGCGATGTTCGAGCGCGGGCTGGTGCTAGCGGAAATGCCACCCGGCACCGAGCCCAGGGCCCGGCATTTCCCGTACCGCAACCGGATCATCGCCGGGATCAGCCTGGGGACCATCGTCGTCGAGGCGGCGCCGCGTTCCGGCTCGCTGATCACCGCCAGGCTCGCCGGCGAGGCCGGGCGCGACGTGATGGCGATCCCCGGCTCGCCGCTTGATCCTCGCGCAAGAGGCTGCAATCAGTTGATCCGCGACGGAGCGACGCTGGTGCAGAGCGCAGCCGATGTGGTCGAGGCGATCCAGCCGATGAAGCCGCTAGTGGCCTCGCCTACCCACGATTATCGGCCGCAGGTCGAGGAATTGGACGGCGAAGCGGTAGAAACGATCGAATCTCTGCTCGGGCCGTCGCCGGTGCCGGTGGACGAGATCATCCGCCTGTCCGGCGCTTCGAGCGGTTCGGTGCAGATGGCGCTTCTCGAACTAGACCTCGCCGGGCGCCTCGATCGCCACGCCGCCGGGAAGGTCAGTCTCAGAAGCGCTTGACGGGCGGAATCGCCCGGCCCCACCATCGCGCGTACACGTATAGGAATCCCAAACCCTTGAAACTCGTCATCGTCGAATCGCCCGCCAAGGCGAAAACAATCGAAAAATATCTCGGCCCCGGGCACCGGGTGCTCGCCTCCTACGGCCATGTTCGCGATCTTCCGGCAAAGGATGGCTCGGTCGATCCCGAAAACGGTTTTGCCATGGAGTGGCTGGTTTCCGCCGACAGGAGCCGGCAGCTGAAAGCGATCACCGACGAGGCGAAAAACGCCGACACCTTGATCCTGGCCACCGACCCCGACCGAGAGGGCGAGGCGATCAGCTGGCACTTGGCCGAGGTCCTGAAGAAGAAAAAGCTGCTTCCGGCGATCGTCCAGCGGGTTGCGTTCAACGCGATCACCAAATCGGCTGTGACCCAGGCCATGGCTCACCCGCGCGAGCTCGACGAGGATCTGATCGATGCCTATCGCGCGCGGCGGGCGCTCGACTATCTGGTCGGATTCACTCTGTCGCCGATCCTCTGGCGAAAGCTTCCCGGAGCCAAGTCCGCGGGCCGGGTTCAGTCGGTCGCGCTTCGGCTGATTGTCGACCGCGAGCGCGAGATAGAGCTGTTCCGGGCGCAGGAATATTGGTCGGTCAGCGCCAGCTTCGAGGCCGACGGGCAAACCTTCACCGCCAGGCTCGTCGAGCTCGACGGAAAAAAGATCGAGCGGCTGACGATCGGCAGCAAGGCCGAGGCCGACGAGGCGAAGAGCGCTGTCGGATTGGGCCGCTTCACCGTCGCTTCGGTCGAGACCAAGCCGTTCGCGAAAAACCCGCCGCCGCCCTTCACCACCTCGACCGTTCAGCAGGAAGCGGCGCGAAAGCTCGGCTTTGCCGCGAGCCACACGATGCGGATCGCCCAGGGTCTCTACGAGGACGGGCTGATCACCTACATGCGGACCGACGGCGTCGACATGGCCGCCGAGGCGGTCAGCGCGGCTCGAAAGGCGATCGCGAACCGCTACGATTCAGGCTTCGTTCCGGACAAGCCCCGGCATTATGTCAGCAAGGCCAAGAATGCGCAGGAAGCGCATGAAGCGATCCGGCCGACCGATTTCTCGCGGCCTCGCGGCGGGTCGGGCGATCATGCGCGGCTGTACGAACTCATCTACAACCGGGCGCTGGCGAGCCAGATGGCCTCGGCGAGGCTTGAGCGAACGACCGTCGAGCTTGGCGACGGAACCGGCCGGGCGATGCTCCGTGCGACCGGCCAAGTGGTGCTCTTCCCCGGCTATCTCGCGCTTTACGAAGAGGGCCGCGACGAAAAAGGCGATGACGAAGATAGCGCCCGGATGCCGCTTCTTCGCGAGGGCGATTCGCCGGCGAAAACCGGAGTCGATTCGAGCCAGCACTTCACCCAGCCGCCACCGCGTTTTTCCGAAGCCAGCCTGGTCAAAAGACTGGAGGAGCTGGGGATCGGACGGCCGTCGACCTATGCGTCGATCCTGCAGACGCTCAAGGACCGTGAATATGTCCGGGTCGATAAGGCGCGGTTCGTGCCCGAGGAGAGCGGACGGCTGGTGACGGCCTTTCTCGAGCGCTTTTTCGAGAAATATGTCAGCTACGATTATACCGCCGAGCTGGAGGAGGAGCTGGACGACGTCTCCGGCGGCCGGCTGGAATGGCAGAAATTGCTCGACCTGTTCTGGCGCGACTTCCAGCCCAAGGCCGGCGAAGTGATGGACCAGAAACCGTCGGAAGTGACGGCGGCGCTCGACGAATTCCTCGAGCCCTGGCTGTTTCCGAAGCGCGAGGATGGCAGCGACCCGAGGCTCTGCCCCAATTGCGGGAACGGGCGGCTGTCGCTCCGCGGTGGAAAGTTCGGCGCCTTCGTCGCCTGCTCCAATTATCCCGAATGCAAATATACCCAGCCGTTCGGCCAGCCGGGAGCGGATGGGACGGCCGGGGGGCCGCAGGACCTCGGCAACGGAATCGAGCTCAAGACCGGGCGCTTCGGGCCTTATCTGGAGCGCAACGGCAAGCGGGCATCGGTCCCCAAGGACGTTCCTGTCGACGAAGTAAATACGGAGATGGCCGAGAAATTGCTGTCGCTACCCCGCGAGATCGGCGCTCACCCGGAGACGGGAAATCCGATCACCGCCTCGATCGGTCGCTACGGGCCCTATCTCGCCCATGACGGAAAATATGCGAAGCTTGGCTCCACCGCCGAAGTGTTCGAAACGGGAATGAATGCCGCGGTCGCCAAGCTTGCGGATGCCGCTGCCGGCGGCGGCCGAGAGCGGGGCGCGGGGCGCGAGCCGATCGCAATGCTCGGTGCTCATCCGGAGAGCGGCAAGGAGATCAAGGTGATGGCCGGCCGCTACGGTCCCTATGTCAGCGACGGCACCACCCACGCGACCTTGCCCAAAAGCACCGAGCCGACGTCGGTGACCCTGGGCCAGGCGGTCGAGTGGATCGACGCCAAGGCGGCAAAGGGTCCGGTCAAGAAGAAGGGGCGCGGCGGCGGAGCGAAGCGGAAGAAGAAAGCCTGACGAGGGGCTTTGGCACCCTGCACCATGCCCCCCTCCACCACTCCGCTACGCTTCGTGGTCCCCCTCCCCGTTTCGGGGAGGAGCGCAGGCGCTGCAGCCTTTGTCCTTCGGGAGGCGGATCTTTCTCCAGTCCAGCGCCAGGCCGTCGAACAGGAACAGGCTGCCCGCGACATCGGCACCGATTCCGGCGAGCGCCCGGATGGCAATTAGCGCAGCGAAGCTGCCCGCAGTCGCCGCGAGCGCTCCGAGCACGCCCTGCTCGGCGCAGGTGTCGCAATCCTCGGCATCGAACGCATCGCCGACGAAGCAGCGGTAGCAGGGCTTGTCGGCCTCCCAGCCGCGGAACAGTGTGATCTGGCCCTGGAACTGGATTGCCGCAGCGGAGACGAGCGGGATGTGAAGCCTTGTCGCGCAGTCGCTGACAGCAAGGCGCGTAGCGAAATTATCGCTGCCGTCGAGGATGAGGTCGTGGCCGCCGATCAGCTCTTCGACATTGTCGGTGCGCAATCGCTCCTGGACCGCAATGGCTTCGACGTGCGGGTTGAGTGCGCTGACGAACCGGGCCGCGAGCTGTGCCTTGAGCTCGCCCACCTGATCGTCACGAAAGATCGTCTGCCGCTGAAGGTTGGAACGGTCGACCGAGCCGTCGTCGACGATCGTCAGCCGCCCGATACCGGCCCCGGCGAGCGCCGGGATTGCGGCGCTCCCGATTCCGCCGGCGCCGATAACAACGATGCTCGCGGACTTGAGCCGCCGCTGGCCGATCCCGCCAAGCTGCGGAAGCACGATATGCCGTGCGTAGCGATCGAGCTCGTCATCGGAGAGGTCCGTCACCGGCCGGTCGAGCCAAAGCCTCCGGAGCCGCGCTCCGTCGCTCCGAGCTCGCCGACTTCGACAAAGTCGGCGCGAAGCACGGTCGCCGGGACCAGCTGCGCGATTCGCTCGCCGCGGCGGACTTCGAACGGCTCCTGGCCGAGATTGATCAGGATGACCTTCACTTCGCCGCGATAGTCGCTGTCGATGGTGCCGGGCGTGTTGAGGCAGGTAATCCCGTTCTTGAAGGCGAGGCCCGAACGCGGGCGAACCTGAACTTCAAACCCGCGCGGGATTTCGATGGCGAAGCCGGTGGCGACCGCGTGGCGCTGCCCCGGCTGAAGAATGAGCTCCTCGGCGGCAGTGACGTCCAGCCCGGCCGCATCCTCGCTCGCGTAGCGCGGCAGCGGCAGGCCTTCACCGTGGGGCAGCCGAGTCAGCTTGATCTCGATCATCGAACCTCTCTTGCAATACGCTCGACCAGGCGCCGGGCGACCTCCTGCTTGCTCATTTCCGGCCAATGCTCGACCCCATCGCCGGTGACCAGATGGACGCGGTTGCGCTCGCCGCCCATCACGTTGGTCTCCTTTGGCCCCGACACGTCATTGGCGACGATCCAGTCGGCGCCCTTGCCAATTTGCTTGGCGATTGCATTCTCGACGACGTCGCTCGTCTCTGCGGCAAATCCAACGAGCAGGCGCGGCCGGCAAGGGCTTTGCGCCAGTTCGGCGAGAATGTCGGGGTTGGGCAGGAATTTGAGCTTCGGCGGGCCGGCCGATTTCTTGAGCTTGGTGGCAGAGAGTTCCACCCGCCAGTCGGCGACCGCGGCGACGAGAATGGCAGCCTCGGCGGGGAGGGCGGCAGTGACGGCCTCCGACATTTGACGGGCAGTTTCGACATCGACGCGATCGACGCCCTGCGGGGTCTCCAGCGAAACGGGACCGGCGACGAGCGTGACTGTCGCACCGGCCTGCGCCGCGGCCTTAGCAATTGCGAAGCCCTGCCTGCCCGACGAGCGGTTGGCGAGGACTCGCACAGGGTCGATCGGCTCGTGAGTCGGGCCGGCGGTGACGAGAATGTGAACGCCTTGAAGGCTCACTTCAGAAGGTCGCCGAGGCTGTCCATGATGTCCTGCGGCTCGGGCAGGCGGCCGGGGCCGAACTCGCCGCACGCCATTTCGCCCTCCGCGGGGTCGATGATTTTCACTCCGTCGGCCTGGAGCTGGGCAAGGTTGCGCCGGGTGGCGGGGTGATTCCACATGCGCACGTTCATCGCCGGAGCGACGACGACCGGTTTGTCGGTCGCCAGCAAAAGCGTGGTCGCGAGATCGTCGGCGAGGCCCGCCGCCATCTTCGCAAGAAGGTCGGCGGTCGCCGGGCAGACCAGGACGAAGTCGGCGGAGCGGGAAAGCTGGATGTGACCGATCTCGACCTCGTCCTTGAGCTCCCACAGCGACGTGTGGACCTGGCTTTCCGCAAGAGTGCCGAGGCTCATCGCGGTAACGAAATGCTCGCCGCCGCTGGTGAGCACGGGCGTCACCTGGTGGCCGCTTTTCTTGAGCAGCCGAACCAGTTCCAGCGCCTTGTACGCGGCGATCCCGCCGCCGACGATGAGAAGCACCCGTGACATTCGCTCAGCCTAGCAGAAACAGCGCCAGCGCGCCCACTGCGGTTCCGAGCGCGGCTGCGAGCACATAGCCCCACCAGTGCCGGCGCTCGATGATCGTCACTTCGGGAAGCGGCGGGGGAGGCGGTGCTGCGCCGGGCGGCGGGTAATAATGGTCAAGGCGATCGATGAGCTCGGGGATCTTCTTTACGGCCCGCACGGTCTCGACGATGCGGTCGGCATAATAAGCCTCCGGCCCAAGCTCTCCGCGCATCCATTCGGACAAGAACGGCTCGGCGGTCTCCCACATGTTGATGTCGGGATCGAGCCGGGTCGCGACGCCCTCGTTCATCACCATCGTCTTTTGCAGGAGAAGCAAATGCGGCTGGGTCGGCATGTCGAAGTCGCGGGTGATCGCGAACAGGCTTTCGAGCATCCTTCCGACCGAGATGTCCTTGACCGGAAGCCCGCGGATCGGCTCGCCGGCGGCGCGAAGAGCGGTGGCGAATTCGTCGACGCTATGGTGGCCGGGCACATATTGCGCTTCGAAATGGATTTCCGCGACCCGCCGGTAATTGCCGGTGATCAGCCCGTAGAGGATCTCGGCGAGCCACACCCGTGCCTGGCGATCGACCCGGCCCATGATCCCGAAGTCGATCGCAGCGACCCGGCCGTCGGGGAGCGCGAAAAGATTGCCGTGGTGAATGTCGGCATGGAAAAAACCGTCGACGATCGCCTGGCGGAGGAAGGCGCGGACCATGGTCGCGGCGAGCGCCTTGCAGTCATGGCCTTGCGCAACCAGCCGGTCGCGGTCGTTGAGCTTGATCCCCGGAAGCCATTCGAGGGTTAACACCCGCCGCGCGGTCCGCCGCCAGTCGATTTCCGGCACGTAGAAACCGGGCTCCGCGGTCATATTTTCCTTGAGCTCGGAAGCCGAGGCCGCCTCCCGCTGAAGGTCAAGTTCGCGCGCGCTCCATTGCCTGAACTGGGCGACGACCAGGCGAGGCCTCAGCCGCGCCTGCTCGGGCCCCATCGCCTCGACTTGGGCTGCAGCCCATTCATAGGTCTCGATCGCCCGGGCGAACTCCTCCTCGATTCCCGGGCGAAGAACCTTGACCGCGACGTCGCGGCCGTCGGGGGTGACCGCGCGGTGGACCTGGGCGATCGAGGCGGCACCGACCGGCACCGGGTCGAACGAGGCGAACAAAGTCTCCAGCGGCGCTCCGAACGCATCCTCGATCGCCTTCCTGATCAGCGGGAAGGGGGCTGGCGGAAGGTCGTCCTGGAGCCGGGTGAGATTGTCCGCCGCCTCCGTTCCGACGAGGTCGGGCCTGGTCGAAAGCGTCTGGCCGAGCTTGATCGCGGGGGGACCGATATCCAGAAGCGCGGCGGCATAATCGGGCCTTGCCGGAGTGCGGGCGCCAAAACGCGCGATGCGGGTGATGCGCCGGATCTGCGGCGGGGTAAGCGGATCGCGCTCGATCCCGGTCAGCGCCCCGTGGCGGGCGAGAGTCCGGCCCCACTTCAGGAGCCGCCAGACATGGGTGGCCGAGGCGGTCAAATGCGCCAGCCGCTGTGGATGCAAACGAGGCCGCCGAAGATGGTCTCGACCTTCGTCTGCTCAAAGCCCGCGTCGGCGATCATCCGGCGGAACTGCTCGGGCCTCGGGAACCGGCGGATCGATTCGACGAGATAGCGATAGCTTTCCTCGTCGTTGGCGACCGCGCGGCCGATCCGCGGAATCATTTTTTGCGAGTAAAGTTCGTAGGCGTCGGCAAAACCGGGCCACTCGCTGGTCGAGAATTCCAGGCAATAGAAGCGCCCGCCGTGCCTTAGTACCCGGTGCGCCTGCCCAAGCGCTGCCGCTATGTCGGTGACGTTCCGTATGCCGAACGCGATCGTGAAAGCGTCGAAGCAGCCATCGGCGAAGCTCAGGCTCTCGGCATTCTCCTGCTTCCAGGAGAGGTCCTCAAACCCTCGCTCCTGGGCGCGCTCCATCCCCACTGCAAGCATTTCGGGACTGATGTCGGCGACCGTCACATGCGCTCCGCGCCGCGCCATCCGGAAGGCGACGTCGCCGGTGCCGCCGGCCATGTCGAGGATCCGCTCGCCGGGCCTCGGCTTCACCCGCGACACGAACCGGTCCTTCCAGCGGCGGTGGAGTCCGCCGCTCATCAGATCGTTCATCACATCGTAGCGGCGAGCGACCGAGCTGAAGACCTGCCCGACTCGGCGGGTCTTCTCGTCGGGGCTCACCAGCCGGTCGCCAAAATTTACCTGATCCGTCATTGCCGCTCGCCTCTAGCTGGCTGCGGGAAGCTTCGCCATATCGCGGTGATGCCGGAACTCCCCGAAGTCGAAACAACGGTCCGAGGACTGCAAAAGGTGCTGCTCGGGCGGCGGATCGTCCGCGTGGAGCTGCGGCGGGCCGACCTTCGCCGGGCTTTTCCGCCGGACCTCGGCCAGAGGCTGACAGGCGCAACGGTCAGCGGGCTTGGGCGCCGAGGCAAGTTCGGGCTCATCCACACCAATCGCGGCGACACGCTCGTCTTCCACCTCGGGATGTCCGGCAAGTGGAGAGTCGATCCCGGCGAAATCCACGCGCACGACCATCTGCTGCTCGAGACAGACGATGGCAGCCGGCTGGCGCTGAACGACCCCAGGCGGTTCGGCTCGGTCGACCTGGTGCCGACTGCGGATGTCGGGGGCTGGGGACCGATCGCCGAGTTTGGGCCGGAGCCGGTCGATCTGGAGGCGAGCGGGCTTCGCAAGGCTCTGAGTGGGCGGAGAGCTCCGATCAAGGCGCTTCTCCTCGACCAGAGGATCGTTGCCGGCCTTGGCAATATCTACGTCTGCGAGGCGCTTCACCGCGCCCGAATCAGTCCGCGACGCGCGGGCGGGCGATTGTCGCTGGCGAGCGTCGATCGGCTGGTCCGCGCCATCGGGGAGGTGATCCGCGAAGCCATCGAGGCCGGTGGATCGACGCTTCGCGATTATGCTCGTCCCGACGGCGAGCTCGGCTATTTCTCCAAGCGCTTCCTGGTCTATGATCGCGAGGGCAAAGACTGCTCTTGCGG
>JACDCV010000014.1 GCA_013817375.1 Sphingomonas sp. | reverse complement strand
GCCTTGAGAAGCTCAAGCGCCTGGCCGAGCACCGAGGCCTCGATCTTCGCCTCCTTGTCGCCCTGCTGCGCCTTCTTGACGAGGTTGGGCACCCGCCGCTCGAGGCTGTCGAGGTCGGCGAGCATCAATTCGGTCTCGACGGTCTCCGCATCGGCGATGGGGTCGACCCGGCCCTCGACGTGGGTGACGTCGCCGCCTTCGAAGCAGCGAAGCACGTGGACGATGGCATCGACCTCGCGGATGTTGGCGAGAAACTGGTTGCCGAGCCCTTCGCCCTGCGAAGCGCCGCGGACGAGGCCGGCGATGTCGACGAACTCGATCTGGGTCTCGATCTCCTGCGCCGACCTGGCGATCTCGGCGATGCGGTCGAGACGCGGGTCGGGAACCGCGACCCTGCCGACGTTCGGCTCGATCGTGCAGAACGGATAATTGGCCGCCTGCGCGGCTGCCGTTTGCGTAAGCGCGTTGAAGAGCGTCGATTTGCCGACGTTCGGAAGGCCGACGATGCCGCAGCGGAAACCCATGAAGACTCCAATGTAGGGATTGCGACCGCGCTTAGCGGTCGTTCAGGCGAAATTGAAGCTGACGCTCAACCGTTCGCCCTTGCCGGCGCCGGCGAGAACTTCGTGGCGAAGCCAGCTTTCCCACATCAACAGCAGCCCCGGCCGCGGCTCGACGGTGGCGAACGAGCGAAGCTCCTCGGGCGCGTCGGGCGAGCGTGTCGGCGCCGCCATCATCAGCGGCAGGCGAGGGTCCTCGAAGCGGATCGCTCCCGAGCCCGCGGGGGCTTCGACATAGAGCGTTCCCGATATCATGCTGTGGGGGTGGATATGGCCGCTGTGGTGCCCGCCGCCTTCGAGGAGGTTGACCCACAGGCTGTCGAGCTTCGGGCGCCGCTTGAGGTCGAACGCGCAATCGTCCGCGAATTTGGCCGCGTGGCGGCTGAGCAGCCTCGCAAGGTCGGCGAAGGCGGGGTCGCGCCTCGGCAAATCGTCGAGCGACGCATAGCTGGTGTAGCCGGAATAACGGTGCGTTCGGCTCCACTTTCGCCCCGCTTCGTCTTGAGCGGCGAACGAGCGGATCGAATAAGCGAGGTCTTCGAGAAGGTCGGCGCCGACCTCGGTTTCGTAGAGCAAAGTCGGGAAGAGCCGGCGTGTCGTCATTGGCTGTCCTGCTGCAATCGCGCGACTTCGCTCATGAAGCGCGCATCGTCGCCGTCCGCGAGCCAGCCCGCCTCGTCGGCGACCGCCGCGAGAAGGTCGGACAATGGCTCGAACTCGGCCTTCGAATAATTGCCCAGCACATAAGGCGTGACCAGATGCTTCAGACCGGGGCCGGGATGGCCGATACCGATCCGGACGCGCCGGAATTCGGGGCCGAGGTGGGAATCTATCGAGCGGAGGCCGTTGTGGCCGGCGGTGCCGCCGCCAAGCTTCACCTTCACCTTCATCGGCGCGAGGTCGAGTTCGTCGTGGAAGACGGTCAAGGCGTCGAGGTCGGCCTTGTAGAAGCGCAAGGCTTGGCTAACCGCATCGCCGCTGTCGTTCATGAACGTCTGGGGCTTGAGCAGGAGCAGACGGTGGCGGCCGATCCGCCCTTCGCAAGTGAGGCTCCGGAATTTCTTCTGCCACGGGGCAAAATCATGCACTTCGGCGATCATGTCAGCGGCCATGAAGCCGACATTGTGGCGCTGGAGCGCATATTTCGCGCCCGGATTGCCGAGCCCGGCCCAGATCTGCATATCGTGAGCTCCTCCCCATCAAGATGGGGAGGGGGACCAGCGAAGCTGGTGGAGGGGTAAGCAGCGCATGGCTGGCCACCCCTCCACCATGCAGTCTCCGCTGCACGGTCCCCCTCCCCACGAGCTTTGCTCGCAGGGAGGAACTAGGCCTCCTTGTCGCCGCCGCCTTGGCTTTCGCCTTTGGCTTCACCTTCGGCTTCATCGCCTTCCTGCTCGGTCGCAGGAACCTCGTCGGCCGCTGTCTCTTCGGCCTCGTCCTCTTCGGACTTCATCGCCGACGGTGCAACGACGGTCGCGATGGTGAAGTCGCGATCGTCGATCGCCGACTTCGACCCTTCGGGAAGGACGACGTCGGAGATGTGGATCGAATCGCCGATCTCCAGACCCTCGAGGTTGATGGTGATCTGCTCCGGGATTTTCGCCGCGTCGCAGATGAGCTCGAGCTCGTGGCGAACGACGTTGAGGACGCCGCCGCGCTTGAGGCCCGGCGAGGCTTCCTCGTCGACGAAGTTCACCGGTACGTTGACGTTCACCTGGCTGTGCTCGCCGATGCGCAGGAAATCGACGTGAATTGGCCGGCTGCTCACCGGATGGAAGTCCACGGCCTTGGGGAGCGTCCGGTTCGGCTCGCCGCCGACCTCGACCATTATCACCGAGTTCATGAAGTGGCCGGTCGAAAGCATCTTCGCGAGGAGCTTTTCCTCGACATGCACCGACAGTGGTTCCTTCTTCTCGCCGTAGATCACGGCGGGTACCCGTCCTTCGCGACGCAATGCACGGGAGGCTCCCTTGCCAGCCCGTTGGCGCGCTTCGGCGGGCAGCGTCAGCTGATCGCTCATTCGCTTATTCTCCAACTAGAATGTCCCGTCGCCACGCCTCCAGGGATGACCATGGCCGGGGAAGCGCGCGCCTATAAGCGAGGGCGCCGCTATTGGCAAACATCAGTTGACTCGGGCGGACCTCACGCCAAGCGAATCAAGCTGGTTCTGCACGCTGTCGGGACCGCTGAGGTGGCCGGCCCCAACCGCGACGAAGATCGTTCCGGGAGTCTGCAGCCGGTCGGCGATCCAGTGCGCCCAGCGGGCGTTCCGCTCGACGAACATCGTCCGGTACATCTGCGGCGACTGAGTCTCCATCTGGCGGAGCATTGGAGCGAAGCTGTCGATGTCGCCCCGGCCCCACGCCGCCTGGAGCTGGGCGAGAATCGCGCCGAGCGCCTGGTCCACCCTCGGATCCTTGGACGGGCCGGCACCCGTGGCCTGCGAAGGAAGCGAGCTGAACATGTTGAGCTGCGCCTCGAAGCTCTCGAGGCCCGCGACCGGCTTGCCGGCTTCATCGGCTGCCTCACGGAGAACCGCATCGGCCCCAAACGCAATCGACAGGCCCTTCGAGCGGCCGGCATCCATCACCAGCTTGGTCGTCGCAAGCACCGAGGCGGAGGGCGCAAGTCGAGCCATCGGAGACTGGGACTGGCCGATTCCGGGCGCCGCATGGGTTCCGCGGCCGAGCCTAAGCGGCAAGCCCGGGGGTGCCGGGACGATCGTTTCGAGCAGCAGCTGGTCCGACGCCGAAAAAGCGGTCTTTACCGACTGGCCGAACCAGTTCGACTTGCCGTCGAGCGCGTGGAACGTGCCGAACAAATAGATGATGGTGTCGTGGTCGTTGACGACCCACAAGGCCGGGCGCGATGGCACTTGTCGCACCTGAATCTGCGCCGGAGGGGCCGTTGGAAGCGGACTTGCCGCCAGCGATGCTCCAAGCAGAAAGGGCAAAATGACCATGGTCGCGCCTCCGATCCCGATCGTGCGAGACGCCCCCCGGCAGGCATTGCGATCCGATCGGCGGGCACGTCGCCGCCGGCGCGGATCACCGCACCCGTCTATCCGGTGGTTCGTGGCCCCCCGCCCGATACCGCAGCAATGATGGTCACCGACGCGTTAATAAATGTCTAGCGAAATCAGCCGAAAGCCAGAATTTAGCGACGAGTGGAGAGGCTTCGCCGATGACCGCCCGCCGCTACATTTTCGTCGTTGCGAAATGCTATTCGGCCGGGACCCTGACGCTCTGGATCGAGCGCTTGGCAAGCATGTCCTGGACGCTGTCCTTGCCCCCCAGATGGCCTGCTCCGACAGCGACGAAGACGACACCGGGCTTGTCGAGCCGCTGGTCGATCCACTCGGCCCAAGTGGCATTGCGGTCGATGAGAAGCAGCTTGTGGGCCGCCGGCGACTGGACGCTCATTTCGTTCATCAGCTTGGCAAAGCCCTCGGCATCGCCCCTGGTCCAATAGTCGTTCATCCGGGCGAACATCGGCGCGATCTCGTCGATCTCGTCGAGCGTCTCTTCAAGCATCTTGATCTGGTCGGCTTCCGGCATGTTGGCGAACAGGCCCATCTGAAAGTCGATGGTCTCTAGCCCCGATATGGGCTTGCCGCCGTCTTTTGCCGCCTTGGTCAGCACCTGCTCGGCGCCTTGCTCGCCGGTGAAGCCGAGCTTCTGGGCATTGGCCATGACGATGGCCAGCGCCGGGAAGAAGGGCTTGAAGTTCTCGAACGCGGCCGCGGGCACGCCGATGTCGCCGAGCGCTTTGAGATATTTGACGCGAGTGGCGGGCGACAGCTTCTCCGTTAGCGGCTTGCCCGAGCTGTCGACCGCATGCTTGGCGATCGCCTGCTGGGCGGCCGCCTGGTCGCTGACGTTAGCCAGCTCCATCACGACTTCCTTCGACCCGTCGAACGCGGTTTTCACTTCCTCGTTGAACCAGTCGTGCTTGCCGTCGAGCGCGTGGAACGTGCCGAACAGATAGATCGTCGTGTCCGGGTCCTTCACCACCCAGATCGCCGGATCCGCGTCTGGCAGCGGGGCGGCGGCAGGTGTTTGGGCAAACGTGGGCGCGGCGGCAGGTGTTTGGGCAAACGTGGGCGCGGCGGCCAGGAATGCTCCCGACAGGAACAGTGCAATTTTACGCTTGAACATCTTGGTTATCTCCTTGGAAGTGTGATTATCGGTTGGCCCATTTGCGCCAGGCATAAGCGGCAGTGGCTGTGAGCAGCGATGCCGCGAAGATCACCCAGTCGTTCGGCTCTGGTGCGAGCGCGAGCCACTCGAGCGCCCACCAGGTCGGGAACATGAAGGCGTAAACGTAAAAGCCGATCAGCGAGCCCCACAGATTGTGTGCGATCTCGACCTCGTCGACCGTCTGGAAGAAGCGCCAGCTCAAGTAAGCGGCGCCCGCGACGGAGAGCAGCAAAATGGCCGCGATCAGCAAGCGAACACTTTCGCTCATCGGGTGGTCGCTGGCGTCGGAATGGCCGAGCGCGAAGCCGAACACGAAGCCGGCAACAGCGCCCGAGACGGCCAGCGCGATGATCAGTTGCCAGAATTTACGTCGCCGCGCTGCTTCCAGCCGCTCGCCTTCACCAATCGTCATTTGCCCGCCCCTTGGCTGTCCAAGAATATTTGCTCGATTGGCAGCTCGAACAGCCGCGCGATCTTGAAGGCGAGAGGAAGCGATGGGTCGTGCTTGCCCGTCTCGATCGCATTGACCGCCTGGCGCGAGACTCCAACGCGCCCGCCAAGCTCTGCCTGGCTCCAGCCGCGTTCCGCTCTCAGCACTCGAAGGCGGTTATCCAACGCGCTTCGCTCCTGTAACCTTCACCTGACCATGTGTCAGGTTTAGGTGACATTAGCTCGATTCGCGTGTGTGTCAACAAGACCTGACACAAAGTAAGGAAAGGATGACGCTGCTACTGGACCCGCCGGACCGTGTAACCGCTGCCTTGGAGCATGGTCTGGAGCGAGTCCGGACCCGCAAGATGGCCTGCGCCCACCGCAACGAGGGTGGTTCCCGGGGATGCCAGGCGGCGGGCGATCCACTGGCTCCAATTGGCGTTGCGGCGCCTGAGCAGCGCCTCCCTGAGCTCGGGCGATTCCGCAAAGCCCTGGTTGAAGGTTCGGGCGATTGCGTCGACGTCGCCGCTCGCCCAGGCGCGGAGCATCTCGGCGAAATCGCCGCTCATGCTCTTGGGTGTTTCGATCGCGCCTTCGAGCAGCGATCGCTGGGCGTTTTGCGGAAGCGTGTCGAAGAAGCCCAGCTGCTCGCCGTTGGTCTCGAGCTGCCCGACCGGCTTGCCGGCGGCGGCGAACGCCTCGCGCAATGTCTGCTCGACGCCATGCTCGCCGTGGAGCCCGAGCTCCTTGAACTGGACCCCGAGCAGGGTGAAGGCGGCGGCCCAGGTCTCCATCTGGTCGAGCACGTGTGGCGGCACCCCGCTCTTGGCGATTGCCGCCTGCAGGAGCGGCCGCTTGGCGGGGTGGATGCGGTTGGCGAGCGGCGGAAGACCGCGCGAAAAGCCAAGCCTTGCAAGCTCGGCAGCGAGCGCCTGCGGGTTCTTGGCGTCGACGATCGTTTCGACGACGAGGCTGTCGGACCTGGCGATTGCGCGGTCGATTGCCTTGCCGCGCCACGAATAATTGCTTGGAAGAAGGTGGATCGTGCCGAGCAGGTAGATGGTGGTGTCGGGGTCGGACACTTCCCACAAAGCCGGCTTGGCGGCGGCCTGCGCGGAAGCGGCCTGGGGTGCGATCGACGCTGCAGCGAGGCCGAGAGCGGCGAGTGCGCGCTTGAAGAATTTGAATGCCATGAGATGCCTTTGACCGGAGCAAGTTGAACCCGGGATGTAGGAACGCGGTCCCCGGGCGTCCACTTGCCCGCCTCGGCAGCATCCGCCAAAGCGCCGTCAAAGCGACCGACGGGGCGAGCAGGTGTCATTGAGTTTCCAGGACCTGATACTGACGCTCCACCGCTACTGGAGCGACCGGGGCTGCGTGCTTGTCCAACCCTATGACCTGGAGATGGGGGCGGGGACGTTCCACCCGGCGACGGTGCTCCGCGCGCTCGGGCCGGAGCCGTGGAAGGCCGCCTTCGTCCAGCCGTGCCGGCGGC
Organism: Sphingomonas sp.; assembly: GCA_013817375.1. Lineage (GTDB taxonomy): Bacteria > Pseudomonadota > Alphaproteobacteria > Sphingomonadales > Sphingomonadaceae > Sphingomicrobium. The sequence continues at coordinate 18,242 of JACDCV010000014.1, read as the reverse complement.
CCACGGATGGCCGCTATGGCGAGAACCCCAACCGGCTCGGCCATTATTACCAGTATCAGGTGATCCTGAAACCCAGCCCGCCCAACCTCCAGGACCTTTATCTCGGAAGCCTGGCCGAGATCGGCATCGACCCGCTCAAGCACGACATTCGCTTCGTCGAAGACGATTGGGAGAGCCCGACATTGGGCGCCTGGGGGCTGGGCTGGGAAGTGTGGTGCGACGGGATGGAAGTCACCCAGTTCACCTACTTCCAGCAGGTCGGCGGCTTCGACTGCAAGCCGGTGTCCGGCGAGCTCACTTACGGGCTCGAGCGGCTGGCGATGTACATCCAGAACGTCGACAATGTGTTCGACCTCGACTTCAACGGCTCCGGCGTGAGCTACGGCGACGTGTTCCTGGAAAATGAGCGCGAGCTGTCGAAGTGGAACTTCGAGGTCGCCGACACCGGCATATTGTTCGACCTGTTCAAAAAGGCCGCAGCCGAGTGCGAGAATGCGCTGGAGGCCGAGCTTCCGATCCCGGCCTTTGAGCAGGCAATCAAGGCGAGCCACATCTTCAACACGCTTCAGGCGCGCGGAGTCATCTCGGTCGCCGAGCGCCAGGCCTATATCGGCCGAGTCCGCGACCTCGCCAAAGGCGCCTGCGCGGCGTGGATGGACAAGAACGGGTGGGCGGCATGAGCGACCGGCTTGCCTCCGGCGCGACCACAAATGCGTGCGCCGACTTCCTGCTCGAGCTTTTGTGCGAGGAGATTCCGGCGCGGATGCAGGCTGGCGCCCGCAGGGATCTCGAGCGGCTGTTCGGTGAGGAGCTGGAGAAAGCGGGGCTTTCGAGCGACGCGGTCGAAATTTTCTCGACACCGCGGCGGCTGGCGCTGATCGCTCGCGGGCTGCCGCTGGAGACGCAGGCGCGAAGCGAGGAGATCAAGGGGCCGCGGACCTCGGCGCCGCCGCAGGCGCTGGACGGCTTCCTTCGCAAGACCGGCCTTGCAAAGGAGCAGCTCGAGGAGCGCGACGGGGTGTTCTACGCCGTCATCGCCAGCGATTCGATGCCTGCATCCCAGCTGCTGGGGCCGGCAATCGAGCGGATCGTTCGTGGCTTTCCCTGGCCCAAGTCGATGCGCTGGGGCGAGGCGTCGGCAAGCACGTCATCGCTGCGCTGGGTGCGGCCGCTTCACGGCATCGTCGCTCTGCTCGGCGAGGAGATCGTGCCGGTGTCGGTGGACGGCATCGCGGCGGGAGCGACGACGCTCGGCCACCGCTTCCACCATCCCGGGCCGATCACCATCGGTGGCGCCCATGATTATTGCGAGAAGCTTCGCGCCTGCGACGTCATCGTCGACCATGGCGAGCGCGAGGCGCTGATCCGCGACGGCGCTGCGACCGCAGCTTCGGAGGCGGGGCTGGCGCTGGTCGAGGACGAGGGGCTGGTGGTCGAGAATGCCGGCCTCACCGAAAAACCGGTGCCGCTGCTCGGCCGCTTTGACGCGGATTATCTCGACGTACCGAGCGAGGTCATCGTGCTGACGATGCGCGCCAACCAGAAGTATTTTGCGTGCACGGACGCAAGCGGCGAGCTTGCGCCTGCGTTCGTGTGCGTTGCGAACATCGCGGCGGCGGATGGTGGGCAGTCGATTGTCGAGGGGAATCGGCGCGTGCTTGCTGCGCGACTTTCGGATGCGCGCTTCTTCTGGGAGCAGGATTTGAAGGGCCCTCTGGAGGAGCAAGCGGAGAAGCTTTCGGGAATCGTGTTTCACGAGAAGCTCGGCACGGTGGCTGACAAGGTCGAGCGGGTCGCCAAGCTCGCGCGTTGGCTGGTCGAAGAGGGCATCATTGAAGGCGCCGACCCGGACCAAGTGGAGCGCGCAGCGCGGCTTGCCAAGGCCGATCTCGTCACCGGAATGGTCGGCGAGTTTCCGGAGCTGCAGGGCGTGATCGGAGGCTATCTGGCGCGCGCGCAGGGTGAGCCGGACGCGGTCGCCGACGCGATCCGTGATCATTACAAGCCGGTCGGGCAGGGCGACGAAGTGCCCACGGCTCCGGTGACGGTTGCGGTGAGCATGGCGGACAAGCTGGATACAATTTCTGTCTTTTTCGCGATCGACCAAAGACCAACTGGGTCGAAGGACCCGTATGCTCTTCGACGCGCGGTGATTGCTGTCTTAGTTTTGGTAACCGAAAACGATCTGCGCCTTGGAATTATCACGCCCATTGTCGACAGTCAGGTCACTCTTACTGAGCAAAAGATGCAGCTCGTGAAGGGTCTGACAGAGGTCTTCCAAAGCACTGAATTCGAGCTCCCTTTGATTAGAGCGGCGGCCGCGGAAAGGCTCGCAAAGGAAGGTGCCAATTTAGAGCAACTTACCGGGGTGATGAAGAAAGGCGGTGCAGCCTTCATCAATGCGCTCAGTGATTTCTTCGCCGACCGCCTCAAGGTACAGCAGCGCGAGGCGGGGGTTCGGCACGACCTGATCGACGCGGTGTTTGCCCTTGGCGGCGAGGATGACCTGGTTCGGCTGCTGGCTCGGGTGAGGGCATTGCAGGACTTCGTCGGAACGCAAGAGGGTGGCGACCTGCTCACCGCTTACAAGCGCGCAGCGAACATATTGAAAAAAGAGAAGTGGGAGAGAAGGCAGACCCCGGATCAAGTCCGGGGTGACGGGCTGGCCTCTCAAGAGCAAGCATTGATCACCGCGCTCGACGAAGCCGAGCCGCGAGCCTCCAAAGCGGTCGAGGCCGAGGATTTCACTTCCGCGATGGCTGCGCTTGCGAGCCTGCGGTCACCGATCGACGCCTTTTTCGAAAAAGTGACGGTCAATGATCCGAACGAAGCGACGCGCGCGCGCCGGCTCTCGCTGCTGATGCGCTTTCGCGACGCGGTTAACCGGGTCGCGGATTTCTCGAAAATCGAAGGCTAGGCTCGGCGATCGTCGGTCGGGCGCCGGTCGACGTCGTCGCGGACTCCGTCACCGTCGCGGTCGCTGTCCCTCAAAGCTGCGCCGCGCAGGCTGTCGCGCTCGCGCCAGTCCTTTTCGCGATCGTCCCATTCGCGCTCGCGGTCGCGGTGCCTCTCCTCCAGCTCCTCGCGCTGGCGAACTTCCTCGCGGTAGCGGGTCTTCCATTTGCGGCCGCTGCCGGCGAGCAGGAAGGCGCCGATGAGGAAGCCAAGCGCAAACACCAGCGCCAGGATGACCCATTGGTCGGAAGTGAAGGCTACCATTTCTCGCGTCCCCTTAGTCGCAGGTTTCGCCAGTTACAGCGCAGCAGCCGCCAATCCGTTCCGGTTCCGCAACCTAACGCCCGAACTTAGCGGTTGAGGAAGTTGTCGCTGATCGAGCAGGCCGCCGGCCCGAGAATGACGACGAACAGGGTCGGAAGGATGAACAGGATCAGCGGGATCGTCATGATCGCCGGGAGCCTCGCCGCTTTCTCCTCGGCCCGCATCATCCGGTCGTTGCGGAACTCGGCCGACAGCACACGCAGCGCCGAGGCGAGCGGAGTGCCGTATTTCTCGGTCTGGATCATCGTCGTGACGACTCCGCGGACCGCTTCCAGATCGACGCGATTGGCGAGATTCTCGAACGCCTGCCGGCGCTCGTTAAGGAAGCCGAGCTCGATCGCGGTGAGGCCGAACTCGTCGCCGAGTTCCGGATAGGCCTTGCCGAGTTCCTTTGCGACCCGCCCGAACGCCGCGTCCACCGTAAGCCCGGCCTCGGCGCAGATGACCAAAAGGTCGAGCGCGTCGGGCAGGCCCTTGCGAAGGGCGTTGCTGCGCTTGTTCACCTTGTTCTTCAGCCAGACATCCGGCGCCTTGTAGCTTCCGACGAGAATGGCGGCGAGGGTCGCGTAGCGGCGAAAACCGCCCCATTCCGGCCAGAAGTCGACAAAGTAGATGAGGACGACGGCGGCAATCCCGAGCACCACAGGAATGACGAAACGCGCAAAGATGATGAAGAAGGCAAGCTCCTTCGTCCGGATGCCCGCCTGCATCAGCCGCTGCTGGGTCTTCACCAGCTGGTCTTCCTGGAGCATCTTGAACTGGCTCAGAATCGCTCGAACCCGGTCGGCCGCCTGGTTGCGATCGTTGAGCCTCTTGCGCTTGTTGGTTGAGGCAACGATTCCGGCCTTGAGCTGCTCGCGCCGCTCGTTGAGCGCTTTCACTCGGCGTGTCATCGGATCCTTGACGGTGGTGACCGCGTAGATCGCCATCATCACGGCGAGCGCTGCAACGCCGCTCAGGATCGTCGCGATCCAGACGACGTCGAAGCCGAGGAGGGTGGGGCCAGGAGGCTGCATGGTCTCGTTCTTCCCCGTCAGATCTCGAAATTGACCATTTTGGCCATGATGAAGACGCCAATGCTCATCCACAGCATCCCGCCCAGGCCCGCGACGATGAGCCGCTGATCGACGAAGAAGTCGCTCATGTAAGCGGGGTTCACCATCCACACGAGGCCGAACACAATGAAGGGAAGCGAGCCGACGATATAGGCCGAAGCCTTGGATTCGGAGCTCATCGCCCGGATCTTGAGCTTCATCTGGGCGCGCTTGCGAAGCACGTCGGCAAGGTTGGACAAGGTCTCGGCGAGGTTGCCGCCGGTTTCCCGCTGGATCGCCAGAGTGATCACGAAGAACTGGAACTCCGGAGTCCCCAGCCGGTCAGCGGTTTCCTGAAGAGCGGCTTCCATCGTCCGCCCGATCTTCATCCTGTCCGCGACCGCTCGAAACTCGATGCCAACCGGACCGCCGACTTCACTGGCGACGACTCCAAGAGTCTCGCTGATCGGAAGGCCGGAGCGAAGGCCGCGAACCATCAGCTCGATGGCGTCGGGGAAGTTGGAATTGAACTTGTTGATCCGCCGGTTGATCAGCTTGCCGATCACGAAGTGCGGAAGCCCGACACCCATGAACAGACCGAAGAAAAAGGCGAGGAAGAAGGGCGTTCCGCGCAACATCAGAAGCGCGATCGTGACGGCCGCGAGGCCAATCGAAATCAGCGCATATTTAGCAAGACTGATGTCGCGTCCCGTCATCTCCAGCCGCTTCCGAAGCAGCGCCGGGCGCGGAATGATCGACGAAGCAATGCCCTCGAAACGGTTCGCCCGGGCCGCCATCAGCTTGCGAATCTGCGCCTGGGCGGCAGCGGTCACGCCTTCCGCGTGCCGCTCTTTCACAAGCTCCATGCGTCGCTTGAGCGAGCGCGCCGGCGACGGCCCGCTCAGCTTGCTGAGAAGCAGGAACGTAAAGCCGAACATGCCGGCCACGAGGAGCAGATAGAGAATCATCTACCGTCCATTCCTTTCCTGCGCGGCTGGCCTGAATGACCGGCCGCGCGCGCGGGTCACGCTGCTTTCGCCTTGGGCTTGGCAAGCATCGACTTGAGGTTATCCACCAGCGACTTCGACCCGGCAGACTTCTGGATAGCGCCGCTCGCGCCGTCTTCGCTGGCATGACTGAGCACCATGCTGAGGAGAAGGTTGAACGGCGCTGCGGCTTTGCCGGTCGCGATTTCGGCAAGCGGCTTGCCGAGCTTCGCGGACTGGGCTGCGATTTTCGAATCGTACGGGAATACTACATCCACCGGCCGCTCGATCGACTGCTCGAAATCCTTTCGGCTGATTTCCAGCGAGCCGCCGCTCGGAACCCCGTTGGCGACGACGATTACCTTGGTCTGCGGCGCATTGGACTTCAGCCAGGCGAGAATCCGGATCGCGTCGCGAGTGGCTGCAAGAGTGAGCTCTGCGACGACGACCGCGACATGGGCGTCGTGGACGAGATGCGGATGAGCGATCAGCATGTGCCGAGGAAGATCCATGACCGTAGATTCGAACGCGTTGCGCATCTCTTCCTGAAGTTGGAAAAAAGCGGTTCCGTCGCTCATCAGTGGCTGGTGGATCGGAGCTTCGGCGGACAGCACGGACAAATGCTCGTTCGCCCGGACCATCGCCCGCTCGATGAACAGGCCGTCTATGCGGCTCGGGTTCTCGATCGCGTCCGTGAGCCCGCGGCCCGGCTCGAGGTCGAGCGCGAGCGCTCCGGTTCCAAAGTGGACGTCGAGATCCAGAAGCGCCGTCGAGCGGTTGGCATTCTGACCAAGCATCCAGGCAAGCGAGGTTGCCATGGTCGAGGCTCCGACGCCGCCGCGAACGCCGATTACGGCGGACATGACGTGTGGCTTGTCGGCCTGCGCTTCACCGCGCGGCCCGGACAGGATCGTCTGAGCATGGGCAAAGCTGTCGCGAAGCTGGTCGACTGTGAACGGCTTGAGAAGATAGTCGTGGATTCCGCTTGCGACGAGGTCGCGGTAGAGGCGGACATCGTTCACCTGGCCGGCGGCGATCACGATCGTTCCCGGTTCGCAGACTTCGGCGAGCGCGTTGATGTCGTTCAGCGGGTCGGCGGATTCCGACAGGTCCACGAACAGGATGTTCGGGCTTGCCGAGACCGACAGCGACTGGACGGCGTTGCGAAGCCCGCCCTTGTTGACCTTCTCCGGGCTCCAGCCATGCTCGACCGCGACCGGACGAAGCATGTCGGCCGTCGAATCGTCGCAGACGAAGGCGGTGAATGGATCGCGCAGCCCCGCGCGCGCCTGGAAAGGAGCGTTCATCTTATTCACCCTTCTTCGTGCTGATGTCCTGCAAGCCCTGGGTGCCGGTGGGCTTGGCCCTGCGGTAATAATCGACGGCCTTGCTGGCGGTGTGAGAGTTCCCGACACCAGTGCCCTCACGACCGTGGAACAGGTCTTGCGGATTGGCGACCATCGCCGCCATGTTGGAATTGGTAGCGCAGCCGAAGTCCGACATGGTTCGGTTCTCGAAATTGGGCTGCGAAGGCCGGCTCCAGTTCGGGCAGCCGGGAACCTCGGCGCGAGTCCGGCTGACGACGACCCGGACCGTCCCTTGAGGAACCATTCCCGCGGTCACCGGTGCGGCCGGAAGAACCATCAGCCCGTAGCGGCCGGCCGCCTCGGCAACCTGGACCCGCGCGGCATCGGAATAAGCGCCGTCGACGTAGATCGAATCGCCGTAGCCAAGCTGGAGGCCCTCGAACCAGCCGTCGAGACGGGCGACCTCCTGCGGCGCAAGCGTTCCGCCCGGCGCAGCCAGATCGACGACGAAATTGGCCCGGCTGAGAACCGGCTCGTTGACCGATGCTAGGCCGCGGTCGGCGGGGCCATTGTTCGGGGTCGAACAGCCTGCCACCACGGAGGCCAGCAGAACCGCGATCAGTTTCCCATTCATGGTCAGATCCTTCTTCATCGCGCGGCTCACAGTTTGAATCCCGGCGAGGCAGTGGAGGCGGCGGATCCGCCGATTGCGGGTGCCGGATACGACACCGGTGAACGTCCAGCCGCGGATGAACCGCTTGCTCCCCGGAAAGACTGGCCAAGGAAGACCCGTTCGCCATCGGTCGGCGCACGATAACCATCGGTCGGCACTGCAAGGCGCCCGCTTGTCGGCCGCACTAGGTACGGCGTGACGATGATCACCAGCTCCGTCTGCTGACGGCGGAACGACGTCGAGCGGAACAATGCGCCCAGGATCGGCAGGTCGCCGAGGAACGGCGCCTTGTCGATATTGTTGCTGTTGGTATTGCGAATGAGCCCCGCCAGCATGAAGCTTTGTCCCGAGCCCAGCTCGACGGTCGTCTCGGCGCGCCGTGTAGTCAGCGCCGGAACGTCAAAGCCGTTCAGGCGGATCGATCCTTCGCTCGAAAGCTCGCTGACCTCGGGACGGACCCGCATCGAGATTCGGCCGTCGGCAAGGACGATCGGAGTGAAGGCAAGCGCAACGCCATATTGCTTATACTCGATGGCGACCGATCCGAGCGATTGCGACACCGGGATTGGGAACTCGCCGCCGGCAAGGAAGCTGGCGGTCTCGCCCGACAAGGCGGTCAGGTTCGGCTCGGCAAGAGTCGTGACCAGGCCGTCGGTCTCGGCAAGATCGAGCGAGCTCATGATGTCGATTCCCAACAGCCGGCCCTGGCCAGTGACCGTCGAACCGATGATGTTGCGGATGAAGCCCGGGCCTGTCTCGCTCACTTCTCCGGGCGGCGGCAGGAAGATGCCCTGGCCCTGCAGGATTCCGATTCCGCCGCTTTCGGCGAGCAGATTGACACCGATCGACTTAAGTACCGACCGGCTGACCTCGGCGATCCTGACCTTGAGTGTGACCTGAAGCGGGACTGCGCTGCGAAGACGGGAGATTACCTGGGTACCCTCGCCGACATAGGCCTGAACCAGGCGCTGTGCCTCCTCGACGTCCTCGGGCGCCGACACGGTGCCGGTCAGGAGAACGAGGTTGTTCATCGGGGTCGCGGCAATGCTTGCTTCGGGCATCGCCATCCGCAGCATCTCGTCGAGCGAACCGATGTTCGTTCCCACGCGGACAGTGGCCGCATAGACCACCCGGCCGTCCTTGCCAGTCGCATAGACTGTCGTTTCTCCGGCGCCCTTGCCGAAGATGTAGAGCTGGGTAGCCGAGCGGACCTGGACGTCGGCAACCCCATCGTTGGCGACGAAAACGTCGGTCATCGGGCCCGAAAGCCGAACCAGCGTTCCTGCACCCTGCGACAGGTTCAGGCTCTCCGCGGGCTTGGCGGCGCTTGACTGGGCGAGGGCAGGGGCCGGCATGCAAACCGTACCCAGGCCGACGGCGAGCGCGATTGCCGCCGCTCCCATTGTGTTATTGAACTTGGTCATTTTAGCGAGCTCCCACCGGAACGACGGTGACGTTGTTGCCGCGAGACACTCGCACCACCGGTCCGCTCACGGGAGCTTGCGCTGGCTTGCTGCTGTCTCCGCGCCCGATCAGCGCGTTAGCGAACTTGGTCATTGCGTCGCCGGACTGAACGGCCGGCGCCGCGGCTTTGGCGGGGACGCTGCGGCGCTGAAAGCGCGATACGTCACCACCGGTCGTGTAGGTTGTGTTGCTGTCCATCGGACGATTGGCCCAGGCGTTCAGAAGCCTTCGCTCGTCGGCCGGGTTGGTGCCCTGCGGCACCTTCACTTCGCCTGAAGCGACGGCCCTTTCGAGCTCCGACGTCTGGTCGGCGATCGAGCGAAGCGACAGCGACAGGCTGCCGAGGCTCTGCGCAACCGCAACCTTCTCGGCTATTCGCGGAGTGACTTCGATGGTGACGTTGGAGAAAGTCTTCACCACGGTCTTGCCTTCGGCGTCCTTGCTGTCGATCCGCTGGTCGGTCGCCAGCACCCGGGCGTTGCGGATGATCGTCTCGGAAACCTTGAGCGGCTGGCCATCGCCGCCGCCCTTCACGTCCTGGGTCAGCACGATGTCGACCCGGTCGCCCGGGAAAACGAAGCCGGCAACGCCGCTCGACGTGCTTACAGGGACGGTGATTGCGCGCATTCCGGCGCCAAGCGCAGCGGCCAGGAAGCCACGGTCCTGCGGCCCGACAAGCGCTCCGCGGGTAAGCGGCTGGCCCGCCGGGACGGGGTAGCGAACAACCGTGCCCAGAAGCTTCGCCGGATCGGAATCCGGGGCGCCCTGGATAAAATAAGCTGGTTGCACCGAATCCGTTGGCCAGGGATCGAAACCGATCGACGTCGGATCCAGGATAGTGCCGACCGGAAGCGCCTTGCGCGCAACCAGGATCTTCTGGCCCTGTGCATCCGCAGGTACCGCGGAAGCCTGGCGGGCTCCAGCACCGGTAAACATGTTCTTTGCCAGGACCGCAGTAACGGCCGCGACCATGAGCGCTCCAACTAGAAGCACGATCTTCTTAAAATCCATGGCGAAATCGCCTCCCCTGCGGGCCCCATCGAATTTGGACACACATCAGGCAAATTGGTTAAGAAACCGTTGGGCGAGAATGGCCAGAGCGCCGATTGCAATGGCAACTCCGTACGGAATTTTCGGCCGCCCCGGCTTCGAGGCAAGGCGGTGAGACAGCACATAAACGAGCGTCAGCACGCCTCCGGCAAGCGACATCAGCACCACGAAATGGAGCATTGCCTCGGGCGGAAGCCACAGCGCCAGAGCGGCCGCCAGCTTGACGTCACCACCACCCATCATCCCGATAAAGAAAAGACAGGAGAAAATCGCAAGCACGCCCACCGAAAGCGCGATCTGGACTGCGACTCCCGGCCAAAGCTCAAGCCCGACGGACCACCAGAAGGCCGGCGCAAGCAATGCGATGGCGACGTTCAGGCGATTCGAAATCGTGTAGGTGCGCACGTCGATGACCGCTGCCGCGACCAGCAGCAGAGCCAGGATGACAAGAAGCAATTGCGCTATTCCGAAGTTCATCATGATGCCGAACTAGACGGTGCGGCTTTCAAAACCGTAACCAGCCGGCGATGACCCTTCACAGAAAGCGCGGCCGTGGCCGGGGGTGAGGTCCTTATCGTCGGCGGCGGGATCGCCGGTGCAAGCCTTGCAGCCGAACTCGCGCCTCACCGCGCGGTGACGATCCTCGAAACGGAAAGCCAGTGCGGGGTTCATTCCACCGGCCGCTCGGCGGCTTTCTGGCTCGAAAGCTATGGCGGAGCGACGGTCGCCCAACTCACCACCGCCTCGCGCGCTTTCCTCGCAACTCCGCAGGCCGAATTCTCCGATCAGGGTTTCCTGCGCACTCGCGGCGACCTTCACATCACTCGCGGCGAGCTGCCCGACATCCCGCCGCCAATCGCGACTCATATCGTCGAACGGGAGGAGCTTGAGCGGCTGGTTCCGGGAATCCGTCCCGAATGGCGCCGCGCCTTGTTCGAGCCCGGTTGCGCAGACATTGACGTCGCTGCTCTCCACGCTGCGTATTTGCGCAGCTTTCGCCGCTCCGGCGGGCAAGTTAGGACGAGCGCGCGATTCCACTCGGCGGAGCGAAGCGGCAGTGGCTGGAAGGTGCGTCTCGAGGACGGATCGACGCTGGACGCAGGCATCATCGTCAATGCCGCGGGAGCCTGGGCCGACGAGGTTGCCATCGCCGCGGGCGTTCCGCCACTGGGGATCGCTGCGAAATTGCGCACCATGGTCCAGCTTCGGGTCGGCCGTTCGGGCCTGCGCGACCTGCCGCTGATCGACGATGCCGAGGGGACCTTCTACTTCAAGGGCGAGGGCGACCGGACCATCTGGCTAAGCCCGCACGACGAGATCGACAGCGATCCGTGCGATGCGGCGCCGGACGAGCTGGACGTCGCAATCGCGATCGACCGCTTCCAGAGGGTCGTCGATTGGCCGGTCGAGGCGGTGGAGCGACGCTGGGCGGGCCTGAGGAGCTTCGCCCCGGACCGGGTGCCGGTCTATGGCTTCGACCCGGCCTCGCCCGGCTTCTTCTGGTGCGCGGGCCAGGGGGGTTTTGGAATCCAGACGGCTCCGGCTGCAGCGAAAATGGCAGCCGCTTTGCTTCTCGAAAGCGCGCCGGACGGCATGGTCGAGCAGATAAATCCCGAGCCCTTTTCGCCGGCGCGCTTTCGCTAGGCCGTCACAGCAGTTCCGACAGAATCACCAGCAGGCCGCCAAACGAGATCGCCCAGACCAGGGTCCGAAGCCACGGCACTCCAACGACATAGATCAATGCATAAGCAAGCCGGCTCCAGAAGAAGAGGTTAGCGCCAAGCGCGGTGGTTGGGCTCAAGCGGCCGGTCGCCTGCGCGACCAGGACCAGGATCGCGAACACGACCAGGCTCTCGAGCATGTTGATGTGGGCGCGCTGTGCCCGGAGCGCCCAGCCGGTCAGCGCCGGCATCCGGTCCCTGTTTCCAGCAAGCACCGGCAGTGACACCTGAGACTGTGCGCCCACCACCGCGACGAGCATCTGGACGAGAGCCAGAAGCGCTGCCCAGACCAGCAATTGAAGTTCGATCGACATGATTTCTCCCCCTTCGTTCCGGGAGCGATCCTATCACAAACCCGCGGCCCTTTGAACCGTTCAGGGGCGCATCTTGTCGGCTTGCGCGCAGGCGAGTTCATCGACCCGGTCGTTTTCCGGGTGGCCGCTATGACCCTTGACCCAGTGCCACTTCACCTGGTGACGGTCGGCGGCTTCGAGAAGGGCCTGCCACAGCTCGGCGTTCTTGACCGGCTTCCTGTCCAACGTTCGCCAGCCGTTGCGCTGCCACGAATGGATCCATTTGGTGATCCCGTCGCGGACATAATTGCTGTCGGTGTGAAGATCGACCTCGCAGGGTCGCTTGAGCGCGTTGAGAGCCTCGATCGCGGCGGCCAGCTCCATCCGGTTGTTGGTCGTCAGCGGCTCGCCGCCGGCAATTTCCTTCTCGCGAGCGCCGGAGCGGATCAGGGCCGCCCAGCCGCCGGGCCCGGGGTTGCCCTTGCACGCGCCGTCGGTGAAAATTTCGACCTTCGAAAGATCAGCCATGGTCAACGGTCAGGCGACCAACTCCCGCGGAAGCTTGAACACCATTCGCTCGGGAATGTGCGCCGCTTCCTCCTCGACGACGTCGAACCGCTCCTTGAGCGCGTCGATGACTTCGCGGACAAGGAGTTCGGGCGCCGACGCACCCGCCGCGACCCCAAGCGTTGCCGGTTGGCCAAGCCACTCCCAATCGATGTTCGAGGCCCGCTCTATCAGCTTTGAAGGCACATTGAGGCGTTCGGCGACCTCGGCCAAGCGAAGCGAGTTGCTGCTGTTGGGAGCGCCGATCACAAGCATCCTGTCGCATCTGGGAGCGATCGCCTTGACCGCCGCCTGGCGGTTGGAGGTGGCGTAGCAAATATCCTCGCTCCGGGGCGCGCGGATTGCCGGGAAGCGCGCTTTGAGTGCCTCCACGATCGCCGCGGTGTCGTCGACCGAAAGCGTTGTCTGGGTAAGGAAAGCTACACTGTCCGGAGCCGCGACATGGACGCCCAGCGCATCGTCGATCGTCTCCACCAAGGTCATCGACCCGTCCGGAACCTGACCGAAGGTTCCGATCACTTCGGGGTGGCCGGCATGGCCGATGAACAGGATGTGGAGCCCGTGGGCGATCAGCCGCTCCGCCTGGCGATGGACCTTCGACACCAATGGACAGGTGGCATCGACGAAGCTGAGATTGCGGTCGCGGGCGTTCGCCGGGACCGACTTGGGCACCCCATGGGCCGAAAATACCACCGGCCTGTCGTCGGGAACCTCGTCCAGCTCGTCGACGAAAATGGCTCCCATCACCTTCAGGCGATCGACGACGAAGCGGTTGTGGACGATCTCGTGGCGCACATAGACGGGCGGTCCGAACCGCTCGAGCGCAAGCTCGACGATCTGGATTGCACGGTCGACCCCGGCGCAAAATCCGCGCGGCGCCGCGATCAAAACGTGAAGGGAAGGGCGCTTGGCCATGCCGGCGGCGATGTAAGCGCTCGCTTGCAGCAATGAAAGGCGGTTCCTATGACGACCCCTCGTTCCCAGCGACCGCCCAAGGAAACCGCCAGTGAAGCTTCGCCTCGCCTCGATGATCGTCCTCGTCCTGCTCGCCGGTTGCACCCGGCGCGGCAATATCGAGGAGGGCGGCATCTATACGGTCCGAAGCGCCTGCCCGCAGGTCGCGATCCCCGCAGCGACTGGCGACATGACCCTGTTCAACCCGGCGGCAAGCAAAGATTCGTCCGCGATCGACGTTGTGGCGACGATCACCAATGTTCGAGCAAATTGCCAGCAAACAGGCAGCGAAATCGTCTCGGTCGCCACTTTCGACGTTTTCGCGCAGCGGCGCGACCCAAGTCAGCCGAGGCAGGTCGTGCTGCCGTTTTTCGATACCGTCGTCCAGGCCGGTGACCGGGTAGTCGCCAAGCGGGTCGGCGCAGTCGCTCTCAACTTCGCGGCGGGAAGCTACAGGGCGCAGACGACCGCACAGGGGACGGTTCGGATTTCCCGCTCGGCAGCCACTCTTCCGGAGAACGTCCGGGAGGCTCTCACCCGCACGCGCAAGGTCGGCGACGCCGATGCGGCGATCGATCCGCTGACCGATCCGGTCATTCGCGCGGCGGTCGCCCAAGCCAGTTTTCAGCATCTGGTCGGCTTCCAGATGACCGACGAGCAGTTGCGCTACAACGCCACTCGCTAGGCCTGTCCTGAGCCTGTCGAAGGGCAATTGACTCGAACGGCGGGCGCAGCCAAGGCTGCGGTGTCGCCGGCCGAGCAATCGGCCGGAAGGACGCGCGGGAGAGTTCGTCAAATGTCTCAGGCATTTGACGGCGCCGAAGGAGCAACCGCCCCCGGAATCTCTCAGGCTCACAGGACCGCGCGCGCCTGACAGTCTGGAAAGTGCTTCGGTCGAACAGCCGGAGCCGCCGAAGGGGTAACTCCGGTCAGAACCCGGGGGAAAGCTCTCAGGTCACAGCGACAGATGGGGGCGATGGTCGTGCTCTTGGGGGGTGACAGCCGCTGGGAGCGGAGGCTGTCGTCACTTGTCGCGGAGTGTGCCATGAGCCGAGAAGTCCACAACGGCCCCACCGACCAGCACCATCAGGCGCGGGGCACAGCCTATACCGGCGCTCCCGAAGGCGAAGCGCCGAGCGAGCCGCAGGCCCTTGCGCTTGATGCCTGGCATCGCCGTCAGGGCGGCCGGATGGTCGAATTCGCCGGCTATTGGATGCCGGTCCAGTTCGAAGGCATTATGGCCGAGCATCTGTGGGTCCGGGAGAGTGCCGGCCTGTTCGATGTCAGCCACATGGGCCAGCTTTTCATTCACGGCCGAAGCGTCGACAGCGAGCTCGAAAGGCTGCTCCCGGGCGAGCTCCAGGCGCTTCCCGACCGCAAGCTTCGCTATTCGATGCTGCTGGATGACAGCGGCGGAATCATCGACGATCTGATGGCCACCCGCCGCGGGGAGGATTTTTATCTCGTCGTAAACGGCGCCACCAAGCATGGCGATCTTGAGGTCATGCGCCAGGCGCTGCCGGACACTATCTACATCGATCATATGAAGGAGCAGGCGCTGCTTGCGCTTCAAGGTCCCAAGGCCGTCGACGTGCTCGAGGCGGTCGTCCCGGGCGTGTCGGCGCTGACCTTCATGCAGGGCGATGCCTTCCAAACGCCAGGTATTAATGGGGGCCACACTTTGTGGATCAGCCGGTCCGGCTATACCGGCGAGGACGGGTTCGAAATCTCGGTTCCGGCAAGCCTGGCCGGGCAGCTCGCCGACGCCCTGGTCGCCGATGAGCGGGTGCGGCCGATCGGTCTCGGGGCGCGCGATTCGCTTCGGCTCGAAGCTGGTCTGCCGCTCTACGGGCACGATCTCGACCGCGAAACGACCCCGGTCATGGCCGGGCTGACCTTCGCCATCCAGAAGCGCCGCCGCGCCGAGGGCGGCTTTCCGGGCGCGATGCGGATCATCGCCGAGATCGAGAATGGCCCGCTTCAAAAACGGGTCGGCTTCCAGGTCGAGGGTCGCCAGCCGGTGCGCGAAGGGTCGCTTGTCCTCGACGAGGACGGCAATGAAGTCGGCCGGATCACCAGCGGCGGTTTCTCGCCGTCGCTGCAGCGGCCGATCGCAATGGGCTATGTCGCCACCGCTTTGGCCGAGGCTGGTACCGCCCTCAAGCTCGAGCAGCGCGGAAAGCTGTTCGATGCGCAAGTGACCCCAATGCCGTTTGTCCCCCACCGCTATCACCGCAAGGGAGTCTGATTGATGAGCCTCTATTTCACGAGTGACCATGAGTGGGTCCGGGTCGAGGGCGACACCGCCACCGTCGGCATTTCCGAGCATGCGCAGCAGGCGCTCGGCGACATCGTTTTCGCCGAAGTGCCGAGTTCCGGCCGCCAGGTGAAGAAGGGCGACGAGGTCGCTGTGGTCGAATCGGTGAAGGCGGCGTCCGACGTCTACGCGCCCGTCGGCGGCGAGGTGATCGAGGGCAATGCAGCGCTCGGCGACGACCCGGCGCTGATCAATCGCGACCCCGAAGGCGAAGGCTGGTTCTTCAAGCTGAAGCTCGCCGACCCCAGCGAGGTCGAGGGGCTGATGGCGCAAGACGAATATCGCGAGTGGGTGAAGACGCTCTGATCGAGCAGCCCGCCTCGACCAGCAGCTGGGACTGCGGCGACTATGCCCGGGTCGGCGCCTTCGTTGCCGAGCTCGGCGAGGCCGCGCTCGACCTGCTCGATCCCAAGGCGGGGGAGCGGATCCTCGATATCGGCTGTGGCGATGGAATGCTTGCGCTGAAGATGATCGACCGCGGGGCGGAAGTGGTCGGGATCGACGATTCGCCGGAGATGGTCGAGGCCGCTCGCTCGAAGGGCGTTTATGCCGAGCTGGTGAACGCGGCCGAGATGGATTTCGAGCGGCGGTTCGACGCGGCTTTTTCCAACGCGGCGCTGCACTGGATGCTCGACAAAAAGGGGGTGGCGACGAGGATCTTCGACGCGCTCCGGCTTGGCGGGCGGTTCGCGGGCGAGATGGGCGGGCAGGGCAATCTCGAGCGGGTCCGTGAGGCGCTGGACTCCGAATTGATTATCCGCGGCTACGCGCCGCCGGCCGAGGCCTCCAACTGGTATCCCTCGCCCGAGGAATTCGCGGGGGTGTACGAAGCCGCCGGATTTCAGCAGGTCGATGTGCGGCAGATCGACCGCCCGACAGTGATCGAGCACGGCATCGCCGCCTGGGTCACCACCTTTCGCCGCGGCTGGCTGGACCGCGCCCAGGTTCCCGACGCCGAGCGGGCCGAGATTGGCGCCGCGGTCGCCGACCGCCTCGGCTCCGACATCGCCGACTATGTCCGGCTCCGCTTCACCATGAGAAAGCCTTCCTGAAAAAATGCGTTATCTCCCGCTCTCCGATGCCGACCGAAGCGAGATGCTCGCCGCAATCGGCGCTCAATCGATCGACGATCTGTTCGTCGATGTTCCGCAAGACGCCCGGCTCGACGGCCTCATCCAGGGGCTTCCGCTTCACGCGTCGGAGCTTTCGGTCGAGCGGCAGCTCGGAGCGATGGCGCGCAAGAATATGGTCGCGGGCGAGGTTCCCTTCTTCCTCGGCTGCGGCGCCTACCGGCACCACATTCCGGCAAGCGTCGACCATATTATCCAGCGCGGCGAGTTCCTCACGAGTTACACGCCTTACCAGCCGGAAATTGCGCAGGGCACTTTGCAGGTCCTGTTCGAATTCCAGACCCAGGTCGCGCGCCTGTTCGGATGCGACGTCGCCAATGCGTCGATGTACGACGGCTCAACCGCCTGCTGGGAAGCGATTGGAATGGCGGGGCGGATTACGCGCCGCGACAAGGCGATCCTGTCGTCCGGCCTTCACCCGCATTATGTGAAGGTCGCGCAAACGATGGCGCGGTTCACCGGCGATGTGCTCGACATTGCGCAGCCCGAGCTTGGACCGGAGACGGACTCGGAGCGCCTGATCGCGGCCATCGACGATGAGACGAGCGCGGTCGTCGTCCAATATCCCGACATCCTCGGACGGATCGCCGATCTCACCCCGATCGCCGACGCGGCGCACGCCAAGGGCGCTTTATTGATCGCGGTCGTCACCGAGCCGGTGGCGCTCGGCCTCATCAAATCGCCTGGCGAAATGGGCGCGGACATCGTGGTGGGCGAGGGCCAGGCGATCGGCGTCGGGCTTCAGTTCGGCGGGCCCTACGTCGGCCTGTTCGCGACCCGTGAGAAGTTCGTCCGCCAGATGCCGGGCCGGCTCGCGGGCGAGACCGTGGACGCGACAGGCAAGCGCGGTTTCGTACTGACCTTGTCCACCCGCGAGCAGCATATCCGCCGCGAGAAAGCGACGAGCAACATCTGCACCAACTCAGGGCTTTGTGCGCTCGCATTCTCGGTTCACCTGAGCCTGCTCGGTGAGAAGGGGCTGAGGCAGCTTGCGTCACTCAACCACGCGCGCGCGTGCGAGGTCGCCGACCGGCTGTCGGCAATCCCCGGAGTCGAACTGGTCAATGACAGCTTCTTCAACGAGTTCACGGTCAGGCTCGCCGTCGAGGCGCGGCCCGCGGTCCATGCGATGGTCGAGCGCGGAGTGCTTGGAGGCGTGTCGCTTGGGCGGCTGTACCCGGGTGTCGAGACGCTCGAGAAGGGGCTGGTGGTGGCGGTGACCGAAACCACGACCGACGAGGACATCGATGCTTTGGAAGCGGCACTGAAGGAGCTGTGCAAGTGACCGTCAATCCTTCGGGCTGGCGGCCGAGCGCCCCGTCCCCGGACCGCGAAACCGGTCCGCAAACCGTCACCGGCAATCGCGCTTTGCAGCTCGAGGAGCCTTTGCTGTTCGAGCGCGGCCGGATCGACCGGACCGGCGTGGATTTCGATCCTCCCCGGAACGGGGAGGGGGACCACCCGAAG
>JACDCV010000140.1 GCA_013817375.1 Sphingomonas sp. | reverse complement strand
GCGACCGCAAAATAGGCGATCGGCTGGCTCGACGTGGTTTCCTTCTGGATGAAGGGCTCGAGGATTCCGTCGGGAAGCTCGCCGCGGACCTGGTCGATTGCGTTCTTCACGTCGTTGACCGACTGATCGACATTGGTGCCGAGCTCGAACTCGACGACCGTCTGCGACGAACCTTCATTGGCGGTCGAGCTGATGCTCCTCACGCCCGGGAGAGTTCGCACCGACGCCTCGACCAGCTGGGTAATCTGGTTCTCGATTTCGGTCGGCGCCGCGCCAGGTTGGGATATCTGGGCGACCACGACCGGAAATTCGATGTCCGGATCGTTCTGGACATCCATTCGCATGAAGCTGACCAGTCCGGCGAGCGTCAGCCCGATAAACAGCACGATGGGGACGACCGGGTTGCGAGTGCACCAGGCGGAAATGTTACGGAAGTTCATTGCTCTGGGTCCAATCGTCGCCGACTACAGCACCTGCCGCTGCGGCCTCACCTTTTGACCGGCAGTGATGAACCCGCCGGCTCGAAGCACCACCCTCTCGGTCCCGTTAAGGCCCTCGACGACCGCGAGTCCTGCAGGAGTCACCGTGCCAGTCCTGACCGGCCGTCGCTCGGCCTCGTTCTTGGCATTGATGACGTACACGTAGGTGCCTTTCTGATCGCTGTGGATCGCCGATTCCGGGAGCACTGGCGCCTGCTGGGCACCGGCTACTATCTCGGCCGTGGCAAAGCCACCGGGGCGAAGTGCCTCGTTGTAAGAGAGCGCGATCCGGGCGATGCCTTGCCGGTTCGTCTCGCTGATCACGGGCGACAGCTGCCATACCCGTCCGGTGAAATTCACCGCGCTTCCGACCGGGGTGACAATTGCCGGAGCGCCGACCGGTATCGATGCAAGATCGGCCTCGCTAAGCTGCGCAAGAAGCTCCATCTGGCCGCCCTGGGCGATCCGGAAAAGCGCACCGGTGCCGCCGCTGACCACCTGACCCGGCTCCACATTGCGCTCGAGAACGAGCCCAGCTGACGGCGACCTGATGTCGAGCCTGCCGATTCGCGCACGGCTTCCCGAGAGCTGGGCCTGAGCCACCCGAACCCGGGCAGCTGCCGCATCGCGTGCCGCCCGCTTGCGGTCGACATCCGCCTTGGAAATGAATCCGCGGCCGACCAGCGCCTCGGCACGGTTGAGCTCATTCTCCGCGAGCTGAGCGTCGGCGCGGGCAACTTGGACCGATGCAGCGAGCTGCGCTGCCTCCTGGGACTGGACCGCCCGGTCGATGGTCGCGAGGACCTGCCCCTGCCCGACCCACTGGCCCGGCTGGACTCGTACCGAGGTCACCATTCCGCCCTCGCCGGCAACGCCGACAGGCATGTCGACCCGCGCTGCCAGGCTGCCGGTGGTTCGGATCGATCGGGACACCAGCTCGCGTCCGGGCACGACCACGGTGACTGTCGGGACCTGCCCGCCGGGGCCGCCCGCCTGGGCTCCGGCCGCAGGCGCGGCCTCCTCGCTTCCGCCCATCATCATATAGGCGAGCACGATTGCAACCAGCGCGATGACGGCCGCGCCGATGATTGCGATCCGCTTGCGTCGGCGAGAGGTGTCGTCGACGAGGACGGTCCCCGACTCGGAGCTTCGAATTGGCGTTTCCCGGTTCATTTCAAACATTCTTTCGCCAGGGTTCCCGCAGCTAGCGGCGTTGATCGATATAGTGTGTTACGCGAATAACTCACCGACCGCAACAGATACTCGGCGCGGCACACTCGCCACCATTTTTCGACCAACCGCGGCACTTGACCAACAAAGGCGCGTTGGCGACCTGTTGAGGCGCGGGAATGCACTAGGCGCACAAAAAGGGGAAGCAGATGTTGGAAGGATATAGCTGGCTGTGGTGGATCATCATCGGCGGAATCGCCGGGGCCATCGCCAAATTCCTGATGCCGGGAAGAGACCCCGGCGGTTGTCTCGTCACCATCCTCCTTGGAATCGCCGGCGCGTTCATCGCCGGCTGGCTCGGTCATGCGGTCGGCTGGTACGAGCGCGGCGAGGGCGCCGGCTTCATCGCCGCCATTGTCGGAGCCTTCATCATCCTCGCCATCTACCGGTTGATCGCCAGCCGGAGGACGTAGGGGCCTCGATATCCGGCCCCGGTGTTCACTGCCGGGCCATATCGTTACGGCAATCCATCGAGTGCAACCGCACCTCAGGAGGATTGCCAGATGAGAAGACTTATCGCCGCGCTGCTGGTTTCGGCAGCGCTTCCGATAGTGCCCGCCACCGCGCAGGTGATGACCGATCTCGCCCAGCCGATCACCGGCACCCGGCTCGACGTCACCGCCACCGGCGAGGTGAGCCGGGCACCCGATGTCGCAATCATCTCGGCCGGGGTCGTTACCCGCTCGGCAACCGCGAGCGGCGCTCTCCAGGAAAATTCGGCGCGGATGGAGCGGGTGATCGCTGCGCTCAGGCGGGCCGGAGTCGCGGAACGCGATATCCAGACCAGCTCGATCAACCTCAATCCCGAATATCGCTACCAGGAGAACCAGCCGCCGCAGCTCGTCGCCTACAGCGCGTCGAACCAGGTGACGATCCGCTTCCGCGACATTCGCAACAGCGGCCGGATCCTCGACTCACTGGTTGCCGAAGGCGCAAACCAGATCAACGGTCCGACGATGACGATCGACGAGCCCCGGGCGGCGCTCGACGAGGCGCGTTCGAACGCCGTTGCCGCAGGCCGCGCCAAAGCGGAGCTATACGCCCGCGCGCTCGGCAAGCGGGTCGCCCGGGTGATCTCGATCAGCGAAAGCGGCGGCCAATATGCCCCGCCGCCGATGCCGATGGCCGAGCGGTCGATGGCGGTGAGCGCCGACACCAAGATCGAGCCGGGCGAGCAGAAGCTTCAGGTCAGTCTGGCTATGGTGTTCGAGCTGCAATGAAAAAGGCCGCGCCGGACTAGCTCCCGCGCGGCCTCCATTCGTTCGTGAGTTCGTCTGTCTAGCGGACCGAGCCTCTGCGAATGAGGTTGACGATCGCCAGCAGGATGACCGCGCCGAGGAGCGACCAGAGTATCGTGGTGAGGCTGAGCGGTGCGTCGTTGATCGAGCCGCCACCGAAGATCAGCCCCGCAATGACTGCCCCGACGATCCCGACCACGATGTTGAGAATGATTCCCTGCTGCGCGTCAGTGCGCATGATAAGGCTGGCAAGCCATCCGACGATGCCCCCAACGATCAGCCAGATGATGAATCCCATGAGCGTTTCCTCCCTGTTCGCGGCCCGCCACTAGCACTCGGCGGCCCTGCGCATCGAATAGACGCCCGATGCGCTCTCGTTGTTCCGGATTCGCAGGCCTGTGTCCAGCCTTTGGAACGGCCGGGAAGGGCTTCGCTTTCGTCAGTAGCGCTGCTGGCGCTCGTAGACGTCGCGGTAGTGCTTGATCCGGGTGACCCGGAGGCCCGGCATTCCGCTGCGCTCGACCGCGCGCTGCCAGCTGGTGAACTCCTCGAGGCTCAGCGAATAGCGCTTGCACGCATCATCGACGCCAAGCAGACCGCCGGCGACTGCAGCAACGACCTCGGCCTTGCGGCGCACAACCCAACGCTGGGTGCTGGGCGGCGGCAGGCTGTCGAGCGTCAGCGGCTCGCCGAGCGGACCGATGACCTGTGCTGGCCGGATTTTCTGGTTCTCGAGCATTCGCTAGACCTGCTTCATCAATTGCCGATGCGCCGTTTTCGACGGTCGCGTTGAAGATATTCTCAAGGCCGGTGGTTAATTGGCCGCTCATTGATCCTTATCGCCCCTTAACCCTGCGCCTTCGTCGGCAAAGGCTCCGGCGAGCATCGTCGATGCTTCCTCCCAGCCGTCGGTTGCCGAAAGATAGCGGCTGACCGCAAACTTGCGGCTATCGGCATCCGCCTTCGGCTCCTTTCCAAGGGCCGCGAGGATTTCGGCGGCATCCACGGCCGCCTCGACAGCGCCTTCAATCTTTCTGTCGATACGCGACATTGTACCCCCGCAAAAAAATGCCTTTGCTGAACGCGGACTAGCAGCGAGGAGTGAACTTCGGGTAAAGAGCGGAGCCATAACGATTATGACCGTGGATTTCGGCCTCGAACGCCCCCAGGGCTCGCGGATCGTCGTCGCCATGTCCGGCGGCGTCGACAGCTCGGTCACGGCCGCACTCGCCACGCGAACCGGGGCGCAGGTCATCGGAGTGACCCTTCAGCTCTACGACCATGGCGAAGCGGTGAAGCGCTCCGGCTCCTGCTGCGCCGGTCAGGACATCTACGACGCGCGAACCGTCGCCGACCGGCTCGGGATTGCGCATTACGTGCTCGATTACGAAAGCCGCTTCCGGACCGGCGTGATCGACAAGTTCGCCGACGAATATGCGCAAGGGCGAACGCCCATCCCTTGCGCCCTGTGCAACCAAAGCGTGAAATTCACCGACCTCATCGCTTTTGCTCGCGAGCTGGGCGCCGACTGCCTCGCGACCGGCCATTATGTTCGCCGGGTGGTGAACGGCGGACGCACCGAGCTTCACAAAGGCGCGGATGTCAGGCGGGACCAGAGCTATTTCCTCTATGGCACCACCGCCGATCAGCTGGACTTCCTTCGCTTCCCGCTTGGCGACCTGCCCAAGCCGGAAGTTCGGCGGATCGCGCTCGAGACGGGCCTTGCAGTCGCATCGAAGCCCGACAGCCAGGATATCTGCTTCGTCCCCGACGGCGACTATGCGTCGCTGGTCAAGCGGCTTCGCCCCGAGACACAAGCCGCCGGCGACATCGTCGATCTCGACGGCCGGGTCCTCGG
The DNA here is from genome assembly GCA_013817375.1 of Sphingomonas sp. Classification (GTDB taxonomy): domain Bacteria; phylum Pseudomonadota; class Alphaproteobacteria; order Sphingomonadales; family Sphingomonadaceae; genus Sphingomicrobium. The sequence goes on along the minus strand of JACDCV010000140.1, from coordinate 446 downwards.
GCAGCACCGCGGCGTGGTCCATTTCACAATCGGGCAGAGGCGCGGGATCGAGATTGGGGGAAGCCCCGAGCCGCTCTACGTCGTCAGGATCGAGCCCGAAGCGGGGCGCCTGGTGGTTGGTCCGCGCAGGGCGCTCGCCGTTGACCGCATGCGGGTCGAGGAGCTCAGCTGGATCGGCGAGCACCAGACGGAGGTATCGGTAAAGGTGCGCAGCCTCGCCCCGGCGGCGCCTGCCCGGATCGCCGATGGCTGGGTTCGCTTCGAGACGCCCGAATATGGAGTGGCTCCGGGCCAGGCGGCGGTATTCTACGACGGAACGCGAATGCTCGGCGGGGGCTGGATTGCCGAGACCGTCGCTGCCGACCCGCGCGTTGCCTGTGCCGCAGCCGCATAGCGCCGGGATCCTGCTGTTCCACAGGCAGGGAAACGGGACCGAAGTCCTGCTC
>JACDCV010000139.1 GCA_013817375.1 Sphingomonas sp. | reverse complement strand
AGAGCCGCCATCAAAGTCGCGTTGCCGCCCGCTGCGGTTGTGTCGATGCACGTCACCCGCTCGGTAGCAAAGCGGGTGACATAGTGCGGCCCGCCCGCCTTGGGGCCAGTTCCTGACAGGCCCTCGCCTCCGAACGGCTGGCTTTCCACGACCGCGCCAATCTGGTTGCGGTTGACGTAGAGATTGCCGACCCGCGCCCGCCTCTCGACGAACTCGCGAGTGCTGTCGATCCGGCTCTGAAGGCCAAGCGTAAGCCCGTAACCGGTCTTGTTGATCGCATCGATCACCTGGTCCAGCTCGCCCGCTTTCCAGCGGATCACGTGAAGGATCGGGCCAAAATTCTCCTGCGTCAGCTGCTTGAGATGGTCGATCTCGTAAAGCGCCGGAGGGATGAAATAGCCATAAGCGCCAAGTTCGTCGGGGATGTCCCGGCGAAGGATTCGCCGCGCGTGATGATCGAGCCAGTCGAGGTGGCGACGAAGCGCCTGCCGGGCTGCCGCGTCGATCACCGGACCGACATCGGTCGATAGCTTGCCGGGATCCCCGATCTTCAGCGCCTCCATTGCTCCGGCGATCATGCGGATCATTTCGTCGGCGACGTCATCCTGGATGTAGAGGACCCTGAGCGCCGAGCAGCGCTGGCCGGCCGACTGGAAGCTCGACGACACGACGTCGCGAGTGACCTGCTCGGGCAAGGCCGAACTGTCGACGATCATCGAATTTTGCCCGCCCGTCTCGGCGATCAGCGGGACGATCGGCCCGTCGGTGCGCTCCGCCAGCGTTCGGGCGATCAGCCGCGCGGTTTCGGTCGAGCCGGTGAAGGCGACGCCCGAGGTGAGCGGATGCGACACCAGCGCCGCTCCGACCTTGCCGTCTCCGGGGATCAACTGAACGACCGCGCGGGGAATTCCCGCCTGGTGCATCAGCTCGACGGCCCGGGCGCCGATCAACGGCGTCTGCTCGGCAGGCTTTGCGGCAACCGCGTTTCCGGCAGCAAGCGCAGCCGCGACCGGACCGGCGAAGATCGCCAGCGGGAAGTTCCAGGGGCTGATGCAGGTCCACACCCCGCGGCCGTGGAGGCGAAGCTCGTTCACTTCTCCGGTGGGGCCCGGAAGAGCAGTCGGCCGGCTGAACTTGGTCCGCGCTTCATTCCCATAATAACGGAGGAAATCGACCGCCTCGCGGACTTCCAGCACCGCGTCGGGCAGGGTCTTCCCGGCTTCGCGGATGCACAGCGAAAACAGCGTCTCGGAATCCTGCTCGAACAGATCGGCTGCGCGATTGAGCAATCGGGCGCGCTCCTCTCCGCCGAGCCCGTCCCATTCGGTCTGCGCCTCGGCGGCTTTGGTCAGCGCCCGGTCGATTGCCGACGCCGTCGCTTCATGCGCCACCCCGACCTCGATCCGGTCGTCATGCGGGGACGTGATCCGCCGTATTGGATGCTCGCCACCCATCGTCTCGGTCGGCCTGGCCACGTAATGCTCCGACGACAGGGCCTCGAGGCGTTCGAGCAGCGGTTCGCGCACCAGCGGGTCCGACAGGTCGACCCCGGCGCTATTGTGGCGCTCGGGACCGAAAATGGCGCGCGGCAGAGGGATTGCTGGATTGCGCTTGGGCTCGAGCGCTTCGAGCTCGGCAACAGGATCTCTCACCAGCTCGTCGATCGATACGTCATCGTCGGCTATGCGGTTGACGAACGAGGAATTGGCGCCGTTTTCGAGCAGCCGGCGAACGAGATAGGCGAGAAGCTCCTTGTGGCTGCCAACGGGCGCGTAAATCCGGACCGGCGTCGGAGCGTCGCCAATCGCCCGCTCCAGCTTCCCGAGCTCCTCGTAGAGCGGCTCGCCCATTCCGTGCAGGCGCTGGAACTCGAAGCTTGCGGTGCCGGCCATCGCTTTGACCTGCCCGACCGTGTTCGCATTGTGAGTCGCAAACGCCGGGTAGATCAGCTCCGGCGCCTCGAGCAGCAGCTTGGCGCAGGCGAGATAGGAGACGTCGGTCGCGATCTTGCGCGTGAACACCGGATAATCGGTGAGGCCCGCCACCTGGGCCGTCTTGATCTCCGTGTCCCAATAAGCGCCCTTGACCAGCCGGACCAGGAATCGCCGGCGTTTCGAGCGGGCGAGCTCTACAACCCACCGGCACAGCGGAACTGCCCGCTTCTGATAGGCCTGGACGGCAATTCCAAGCCCGCCCCAGCCATTTGCGAACAGGCTATCATCCGCGGCAAGCGCCTCGAACAGATCCATCTGAAGCTCGAGCCGGTCGGCTTCTTCCGCGTCGATGGTCAAATGGACGTCGGCGGCGCTTGCCTTGGCGGCGAGACCGCGGAGGACCGGCAATATGTAGGCGATCGCCTCGTCGGCATGGTTCCACTCGTAGCGCGGGTGAAGCGCCGACAGCTTGACCGAAATGCCGGGGGAGCGAGCGAAGCCGCCTTTCGCCTCCTTCGCGATCCGATCGATCGCGCTGGAATAGGCCTCGGCATAGCGCTCGGCATCGCCGAACGTCCGCGCCGCCTCGCCGAGCATGTCGAAGCTATGCGTGAGCCCCTTTTCACGATCGGGCGCGGCGCGGCGATGCGCTTCGTGAATGTCTCGCCCGAAGACGAACTGGCGGCCCAGAATCCGCATCGCCTGGTTGACCGCGGTCCGCACCACCGGCTCCCCGAGCCGGCCAACCGCGCGGCCGAGAACGGAGCGCCAATTGTCCGAGCGATCATTGGCGCCCTCAATCACCTTGCCGGTGAGGAGCAGCGAGAATGTCGCCGCATTTACGAAGGCGGAGTCGGAGTCGCCGAGCTTCTGCGCCCAGCCGGGCCTGGCGAGCTTGTCGGCGATCAAATCGTCGGCGGTGTGGGCGTCGGGGATTCTAAGAAGCGCTTCGGCGAGGCACATCAAGGCGATGCCCTCGTCGCTCCCAAGGTCATAGGCGTTCATGAAGGCGTCGAGGCCGGACGCCTTGTGCCCCCGCACCGCCTTCGAAAGCGCTCGGGCTATGGATAGGGATTGGGCAGCGAGCTCCGGAGAAAGGCGCGCTTCGTCAATGCGGGTCAAAGCGACTCGCTCTTCATCGGGGCGATAATCGAGCCGGACCTGGTGGCGGTCGTGGCTGGTAGCCGGCGCCTTGGCCGGTTCAGCTACCCCAGTTGCCCGTGGCAATGCTTGTACTTCTTGCCCGAGCCGCACGGGCACGGAGCGTTTCGGCTGACCGGCGTGGTGGCCGTGTCCGCACCCCCCTGGAACCGCTCCGGGAGGTCGGGACGAGGCGTCGCCAGCGGAGCCATCGGCGGAAGGTTGGACATCACCGCGCCCGTGGCGGCATCGATGTCGGCAGTGTCGTCCTCTCCGGAAAACGGATCGATGTGCTGCGTGATGAAGTCCGGAAGCGGCGGCGGCGGCGCGGCTTCGATCTGAACGTTCGCACGCATCAGAACGCGCGTGACATCCTCGCGGATCGCGACCAGCAGCCGCTCGAACAGCAGGAAGGCTTCCTGCTTATATTCGTCGATCGGCTTCTTCTGCGCATAGCTTCGCAGGTGGATCACCTGCCGAAGCGCATCAAGCGTTGCGAGGTGATCCTTCCAATGCTGGTCGAGCGACTGAAGAAGCACGCTTTTTTCGACCTCGTTCCACCGTTCCCGATCAATTTCACCCAGCTTCTGGGCCATGTGCTCATTGGAGAGCGCCTGGAGCCGTTCGGTGATGATCTCCTGTTCGACCGCTTCCTCCTGAAGCCAGTCGTCGATCGGCGGCTGCAGGCCGAGCACCGCATCGACGCTCTCCTTCAGCCCGTCGACGTCCCACTGCTCGGGATAGCTGCCGGGCGGGCAATGCGCGAGGACGAGCGCTGCGACCGATTCCTCGCGCATGTCGGAAATCACTTCGCTGACGCTTTCGGAATCCATGATGTCGGCGCGCTGCTCGTAAATGACCTTGCGCTGGTCGTTCATCACGTCGTCAAATTCGACGACCTGCTTGCGGATGTCGTAGTTGCGGGCCTCGACCTTCTTCTGCGCGGTCTCGATGGCTTTCGAAATCCACGGCGAGACGATCGCTTCGCCGTCTTCGAGATTCTTGTTCATCAGCCGGGCGAACATCGTCTGCGGGCCGAAGATCCGCAGGAGATCATCGTCGAGGCTCAAGTAGAAGCGCGACAGGCCGGGATCGCCCTGACGGCCGGAGCGACCGCGAAGCTGGTTGTCGATGCGGCGGCTTTCGTGGCGCTCGGTGCCAAGCACGAACAGCCCGCCTGCCTCCAGCACCCGGCGCTTTTCGTCGACGATCTCGCCCCGCACCTTTTCCGCCTGGGCCTCATACTCGCTGGTCCCGGACTCCAGCTCGGGGAACTCGTCCTGCATCCTGAAGTCCGGATTGCCGCCCAGTTGAATGTCGGTCCCGCGGCCCGCCATGTTGGTGGCGATGGTTACCGCCCGAATACGCCCCGCCTGCGCGACAATGTGGGCTTCGCTCTCGTGGAAACGGGCATTCAGGACCGAATGCTCGATTCCTTCCCGATTGAGATGTTCAGACAGCATCTCCGATTTCTCGATCGACACCGTGCCGACAAGCACCGGCTGGCCGATATCCTGCTTTTCCTTGATGCCCTTGGCGATTGCAGCGAACTTGTCGTTGATGTTCTTGTAGAATTCGTCGTCCTCGTCGATCCGGCAAACCTCGACGTTGGTCGGGATCGCGACCACGTTCATCTTGTAGATGTCGAAGAATTCCGGGGCTTCGGTCATCGCGGTGCCAGTCATTCCCGACAGCTTCGGATACATTCGAAAGTAATTCTGGAAAGTGATCGACGCCAGGGTCTGGTTCTCGGGCTCGATATGGACGCCTTCCTTGGCCTCCACCGCCTGGTGGAGCCCATCGGACCAGCGGCGCCCGTCCATCATCCGGCCGGTGAATTCGTCGATGATGACGACCTTCCCGTCCTTGACGATATAATCGATATCCTTCTTGAAGTTCACATTGGCCTTCAGCGCCTGGTTCAAATGGTGAACGGCCTGGGTGTTGACGACGTCGTAGAGGTTGCGGCCCTCGATCAGCCCTGCTTCCTCGAGCAGCCGCTCGGCCTTTTCGGTGCCATCTTCGGTGAGCACGACGGAGCGCTGCTTCTCGTCCTTCTCGTAATCCTCCTCGGTGAAGGTCTTCACGATCTCGTCCACGACGACGTAGAGTTCCGACTTGTCGTCGGTCGGACCCGAGATGATCAACGGCGTTCTCGCCTCGTCGATCAGGATCGAGTCCA
>JACDCV010000138.1 GCA_013817375.1 Sphingomonas sp. | reverse complement strand
GAAAGCTCAAGGACTGGCGTCGAATCCACACCCGCTACGATCGCTGCGCCCACACCTTCATGTCCGCAATCGCCATCGCCGCCGCCGTCATCTTCTGGCTGTGATCAATGAGTCCTGAGCCTAGAAGTCGATCGAGGATGTGGTCTGGCACCAGTGGATTGTCGTCGTCGTCCGTCATTCCAGCCAAGTGCGTTGTCCCGGTGCGGCGATAATCGTGCAGAATCCAGTGGGGTACGACCCGCTCTTCCTTCTCCGCCAGCTTCTGCATCGCGGCCCTGATGCGCTCCACCGGTTTGCCACTCCTGCTACGCACCTTGAAAACTCGGTCTTCTGGTTTGGCAGTGGCAGGTCTCTTGGGCAGAAGCTTCAAGGCACTTGGGTGCAGGTACGCTACATGCGGGTCGCTGTTCTTCGTGCGTCCAATTTCTAGCACCCAGTCACCGTTCTCCCGCTGTACGACTTCTCCCCATGTGAGGTTGAGAATGTCGGAGAAGCGACAAAGGGTGCGCATCAACAGTTCGTGCACCGCCCTGTAATCGCCAGCGGCATAAAGTGCTTTGAACCACCAGCCGATTTCTTCTTGCGTAAAGTACCGCCTTCGGGCGGTGTCTCGCTCCGAATGCATCTTCACCACTGAAGCCATGGGATTTGACTCAAGACCCGTAAGCGGCTGGCCGTGTGTGGCGCACCACTTGAAGAAGCGGGCGAGGAGCGAGTGAAGGCGATTTGAGGCTGTTTTCGCAGTTTCGAACTTACCGCTGATGAGCTTAGCAAGGTCGCTCCTTGTGACCTCGTTCAGCGGCTTGCTCCCGATTTGAGGCTCAACGTCTCGCTGGAAAATCCTCTTCTTCTCCGACGCCGACCGGCGGCTGGAACCTTCATGGTGCCAATAGAGGCCCCAACCCTCAGACACTGTGCCGCTGCCGGGAGCCGCTGTGGCGTTCGTAGGGGAACGAAGAGGCGAGGGGAGGGTGTCGCCCCGCCGAAGAGCGACTTTGACTTCCCTGGCCTGTTCTCTGGCGTCTGCGAGGCTCATGGCAGGAAAGTGGCCGAGCGTCTTCTTTCGCTGTTTGCCATCGACCATCAACCGCATGACAAAGGACTTTTCGCCGGTGTGCGGCTGGACGACGAGATACAGGTTATCGCCGCCGTAGTCGCGAATTTCCTGCCGCTTAGCGGTTGGCTTGGTGCCTCTGACCTGTTGGGAGGTAAGCGGGACTCGCATAGGGGGACGCTCCTAAAGTAGTCCCAATCTAGTCCTTCATCTGGTGCTCACGCAATAACTCGTCAAGCAAGGTGACGCGAGACGACACGTACCGGACTGATAACGAAGCGAAAATGCTGGTGAGCCCTGCTGGATTCGAACCAGCGGCCTACTGATTAAAAGTCAGTTGCTCTACCAACTGAGCTAAGGGCCCGACCAGCGATGGTTCGTTACCGCCGCGGCTGCCTTCGGGCAAGGCGGTGGGCGAGCTGACGCGCAGTCGCACTTCCGTCAAGCCGCCAGCCGGGCGCGATGCTCGCCAACGGCTCGATGACGAAGGCCCGGCTCGCCGCCGCCGGGTGCGGGATGGTCAGCCCCGAAGAACGCCAGGCGCCGCCGCTCCAGTCGATGATGTCGAGGTCGAGAACCCGAGCCGACCAGCGCCGGCCACTGCGGCGTCCAAATTCGCGCTCGATCGCCTTGAGCGCTCGCAGCATCGCCGGCGGGCCGAGATCGGTCTCCACCAGCGCGACTGCATTGGCGAAGTCGCGGCCGGCTCCGCCCACAGCGCGGTTGAGCACGATCGAGGAGGAGTCGAACAGGCCGAAGTCCTCGTCCAGCCGCGCGATTGCGGCCTCGACCACCTGTGGCGGGGCGCCGTGGCTCCCGTGCGGCCGGTTCGAGCCGATGGCGATTGCGTAGAGCTGCGTTGCGTCTGCCACCGCCGCTCGCCTAGGTCAGCGCGATGGAGTTCGCCAGCCCCGCCGAGCTTTCCGCGGTCCCGTCAGCCGAAGCGCCGCGGGACTGTCCTTTGTGCCCGCGGCTGGTGCGCCTTCGCGAGGAGCTGCGCGTCGAGCATCCCGGCTGGTGGAACGCGCCGGTGCCGGCGTTCGGCGATCCGCAAGCATGGCTCGGGATCATCGGCCTGGCCCCAGGCAAGCATGGCGCGAACCGCACCGGCCGTCCGTTTACCGGCGATTATGCGGGCGAGCTGCTCTATGCGACGCTGCTGAAGTTCGGCCTTGCCGAGGGCGAGTATCGTGCCGATCCGGGTGACGGGCTGCGGCTCAAGGGCGCGGTCATCCTCAATGCCGTCAAATGCCTACCTCCGGCCAACAAGCCGCTTCCGGAGGAGATCGGGACCTGCCGAAACTATTTTGAAGCGGCGCTCGAAGCGCTGCCGCGGGTTCGGGTGCTGCTTGCGCTCGGCCAGATCGCCCATGGCGCCGCCTGCCGGGCGCTGGGGCTGAAGCCAGGCGCAGCGAAGTTCGGCCACGGCAGCATGTGGGCAGCGCCCGGCGGACGGGTGCTGCTGTCGAGCTACCATTGCTCGCGCTACAACCAGAATACGCGAAAGCTCGATGCGGCGATGTTCGAAAGCGTATTCGAGAGGGCGTGCGCGCTTCGCCCCTAGAGTCCGATTCGCGCAAGTTGGTCCAGCGATGCTCCGGACTGATGCAAGCGGACTAGCTCTTCCGGGTCGAATTCGGCACCAAACGTCGGCGGGACCATCGCCTGCGCCATCTCCGGCGACGCCATGAAGACCCGAGCCTCCGCCTTCGAAGAAAAATTGTCGCAGCTGATCTCGACCTCGTTTCCATCAGGATCGCGATAATAGAGCGACGAGGTGAAGTGATGGTTGGAGCTTCCGACCGGCTCGATGCCCACCTGTTTCAGTCGCTGATATTGCTGGGCCAATTCGCCAGGGTTGTCGCAGATGAATCCAATATGATCGACCCCAGCCGCCGTTGAAGGCCTCTCTTCGGTTTCCCCGTCGTCCCAGATAACCATCCGATGGTGCTCGTCATCAAAGCTCAGGAAGGCGGCGAATTCATTGCGGAATCGAACGTCAGCACCGAACGCCCGGCCGTACCACTCGACGGCTCGGTCCACATCTTGAGTCCGCAGTCCAAAATGGCCAATCTTCAGCGTGTTCATCGATTGCCTCCTGTTCCCTCAAACGTCCTCCACAAGCCGCCCGTAGAGTTCCGGCCTTCGATCGCGGAAGAAGCCGAAGGCGGCGCGGTGCTTCTTCGCCTGTTCAAGGTCGAGGGTCGCGACGATCGCTCCGCTCTCCTCGGCTCCCAGCTCCGCCAATATGTCGCCGCGCTCGTCGCAGATGAAGCTGTGGCCGTAGAATCGCTGGCCGCCTTCGGTGCCGATTCGGTTGGCCGCGACCACAGGGACGACGTTGGACACGGAATGGCCGATCATCGCCCGTCTCCACAGCCGTGAGGTGTCGAGGCCGGGGTCGTGCGGCTCGGTGCCGATCGCGGTCGGGTAGAAGAGGATGTCGGCGCCCATCAGCATCATTGCCCGGGCGGTTTCCGGATACCATTGGTCCCAGCACACGCCGACTCCCAGAGTCGAGCGGTCCGGGCCGGGCCAGACCTTGAAGCCGGTGTTTCCGGGCCGGAAGTAGAATTTTTCCTCATAGCCGGGGCCATCGGGGATGTGGCTCTTGCGATAGACTCCCGCGACCTTCCCGTCGGGCCCGATCATCGCCAGGCTGTTGTAATGATGCGGGCCGTCCGCCTCGAAGAAGCTGGTCGGAATCCAGATTTTGAGCTCGGCCGCCACGTCCTGCATCGCCAGCACTGACGGATGCTCGGCCGTCGGTCTGGCATATGCGAACAGGCTCTCGTCTTCCTCGCGGCAAAAATAGGGGCCTTCGAACAGCTCGGGCGGCAGAACGACCTGCGCGCCCCGGCCGTGGGCCTGGCGAACGAGATCGGCGACGTTGCGGATATTCTCCTCAACGTCCTCGCCAAAGGCGAGTTGAAGGGCAGCGACGGTGAGCTTGGTCATCGGGGCACCTGTTGGCTGATGCAGTGGAAGCTCCCGCCTCCGGTCAGCACATGGTCGGCGCGAAGGCCTATTGCAACGCGGTCGGGGAACAGGGCCTGGACGACGTCCACCGCAGCGCGGTCGTTGGCGGCGCCATATTGCGGCACCACGACCGCCGCATTGCCGATGTAGAAATTCATGTAGCTCGCGGGGATGATGTCGCCTTCCTCGCTCTCGATTCGCCCGGGCGAGGGCAGAGTGACGACGTCCAGCCTGGTCTGGCGAAGGCGCCGAGCGGTGTCGCGGTACACGGCTTCGTTGGGGTCGTCGCCAGCCGGGGTCGGGATCGCCACCCGGCCGGGAGCCACGAAGCGAGCGAGATTGTCGACATGGCCGTCGGTGTGGTCGTTGACGAGCCCTTCGCCGAGCCAGATCACGCGCTCGAAACCCAGGTCGCGGCGAAGTGCGTCCTCGACCTGGTCGCGGGACATTGCGCCATTGCGGTTCGGGTTGAGAAGGCATTGCTCGGTGGTGATGACGGTTCCGGAGCCGTCCTGCTCGATTGCCCCGCCCTCGAGGATCCAGTCCGACTTCGAAAAGGCCAGTCCCGACTTCGCCGCGAGCCGTTCGCCGATGCTGTCGTCGCCGGGCAGCTCATATTTGCCGCCCCAGCCGTTGAAGCCAAAGCCCTGAGCGCGCCGCTCGCGCCCGGATCCGATCACAAGCGGGCCAGTGTCGCGAAGCCAAATGTCTCCGAACTTCTCGACGATTACGGTCGCAAATGGCGCAAGCTCCCGAGCCGCGGCGGCGGCGTCCTCATGAGCGGCGACCAGCCGCACCTCCTCGCCCTTGCCGTCGGAGTGAACGACCGTTGCGAACGCAGCGACCTCCCGCTCTGCGGCCTTGAGGTCGGCAAGCCACAGCTCCGGGTCGGACGGGAACCCGATCCACACCGCCTCGTGCGGCGCCCATTCGGGAAGTGGTGGCCTCGACATTCCGCGCGCCTAGCAACCGCTTCCCCCAAGGCCAAGCAGCCTCTTGTTTTTGAATGGACTTCTGCGAATCTGGAGCCTTGCCGAACGATCCTGCTGGGGAGGTTGCTCTCGTGAAAACTTGGTGTGTTACCGCGGCGAGTATTGCCACGCTGGCGGTTCCCGCGCAGGCGCAGCATGCCCGGACTCTCGCCGAGGATGCGGCCGCATTCGGAGCCCGCGACGCGGTCTCCGCTTCACGGCTCTCGCCGGACGGGTCGAGCGTCATGTACATCACGCCCG
>JACDCV010000137.1 GCA_013817375.1 Sphingomonas sp. | reverse complement strand
GGCGATCCTCTCGCAGCATCTCGGCGACCTCGAGAATGCCCCGACCTTCGACGATTATCGCCGCACCCTCGAGCTCTATCTCCGGCTGTTCGATCACCAGCCGCGCCTGTGCGCGGTCGACCGCCACCCCGATTACCTGTCGCGCAAGCTTGGCGAGAGCATCGCCGAGACGAACGAGATCGAACTCGTCGAAGTCCAGCATCACCATGCCCATATCGCCGCTTGCCTTGCCGACAATGGAGTACCGCTGGACGCGCCGCCGGTGATGGGGATCGCGTTGGACGGTCTCGGATTTGGCGACGACGGCACGATTTGGGGCGGCGAATTTCTGCTTGCCGATTACCGCACCGCGCGCCGCCTCGCCTCGCTCCGGCCGGTGGCGATGCCCGGCGGCGTAAGAGCGATCCGCGAGCCGTGGCGCAACACGCTCGCACATATTCTCGCAATCATGAGCTGGGAGGAATTCGGCGCCGGCTTTGGCGGAACGCCGCTGCACGCCTATCTGTCGGCAAAGCCGGTCGCGGCCATCGTCAGCATGGTCCGCTCGGGCACCAACACGCCGCTCACCTCCTCGTGCGGGCGGTTGTTCGACGCGGTGGCGGGAGCGCTCGGCATCGCCGCCGACGGACAAAGCCATGAAGGCGAGGCAGCGATGCGGCTTGAAGCGCTGGTCGATCATGACCGCCTGGCCGGCACGCCCGAGCAAGCCGACTATCCGTTCGCCATATTCCACGATCCGGACGGAATGATCCGGCTCGATCCGGGGCCAATGTGGCGGGCGCTGCTCGCCGACCTCGCCGCCGGAACAGCCGCCGCGACGATTTCGCTTCGCTTCCACAGGGGCTTCGCCGCGGCCGCGGCCGGCCTGGTGCTGGAATTGCTGCGGGCGCACGATACCATTCGTACGGTCGCGCTGTCTGGCGGAAGCTTTCAGAACAGGATAGTTCTGGAACAGATCAAGCGACGGCTCGAGGCGTGCGGCGCAACCGTGCTGATCCACGCTCGGGTGCCGGCCAACGACGGCGGCTTGGCGCTCGGCCAGGCGGCGGTCGCCTGCGCGCTTAGTCTTGCCGGTACCGACCCGGCCTGAGGAGACTGACCATGTGTCTTGGCGTGCCCGGCCAGATTCTCGAAGTCGTCGATCGCGAGTTGCTCGTCGCGGTCGCCGATGTCGCCGGCGTGCGGCGCAAGGTCAATATCACCTGCATCGTCAACGACGAGCATGGGGTCGACGACTGCATCGGCGATTGGGTGCTGATCCATGTCGGCTTCGCCATGGCCCAAATCGACGAGGAAGAGGCGGCCGAAACATTGAAGGTGCTGACCGCGATGGGCGAGCTCCAGGCCGAGCTCGCGTCGATGCAGAACTCGGGAGACGCACCATGAAATATGCCCACGAATTTCGCGATCCGGTACTCGCCCAAGGGCTGCTCGGTCAGATCCGGGAGATTGTCGCCCGTACCGGCGCGACTGTCGACCGCCCACTCAACATCATGGAGGTCTGCGGCGGCCACACCCATGCCATCTTCCGCTACGGGCTGCACGAGATGGTGCCCAGGGAGATCGAGTTCATCCACGGCCCCGGCTGCCCGGTGTGCGTGCTGCCGATGGGCCGGGTCGATGATTGCATCGAAATCGCCGAGCATGCGCAGGTGATCTTCACCACCTTCGGCGATGCGATGCGCGTTCCGGGAACGAAGAAGAGCATGCTCCAGGCCAAGGCCGAGGGCGCCGATATCCGCTTGGTATATTCGCCGCTGGACGCGCTCGCCATCGCGCGCAACAACCCCGACCGCGAGGTGGTATTCTTCGCCCTAGGCTTTGAGACGACGATGCCCTCGACCGCGCTGACCGTGCTCCAGGCGGCGAAGGAGGGGATCGCCAATTTCTCGTTGTTTTGCAACCACATAACGGTGCCGCAACCGATCAAGGCCTTGCTCGATGATCCGGAAATGCGGCTCGACGGCTTCGTTGGCCCGGGGCACGTCAGCATGGTCGTTGGAACCCGGCCCTATGACTTCATCGCGCGCGATTATGGCAAGCCGATCGTGGTCTCCGGCTTCGAGCCGATCGACCTGCTGCAGTCGGTGCTGATGGTCGTCACGCAGATTGCCGAAGGCCGCGCCGAGGTCGAGAATCAGTACGGCCGCATCGTCCCGCGCGACGGCAACCCGCAGGCGCTGGCGGCGATCGAGGCGGTGTTCGAACCGCGCGAAAAGTTCGAATGGCGCGGGCTCGGCGAGATCGACGCATCCGGGGTCAAAATGCGTCCCGCCTTCGCCGCGTGGGACGCCGAGCGAAAATTCGATGTCGGCTATGGCAAGCGCCGCGAGGTGGCCGACCCGCTCGACGCGCGCTGCGGCGAGGTGTTGAAGGGGCAGATCAAGCCGGTCGCCTGTCCGCTGTTCGGAACAATCTGCAATCCTGAAACCCCGGTCGGCGCGCTGATGGTTTCGTCCGAAGGTGCGTGCGCTGCCTACCACCAATATGCCGGTGCCCGCGCGCGTGAGGTGCACGCGGTTTGACGACGGGTTCGAAGCCCTTCCGCCGGTCGGGGCGGGTCAAGGCCAAGACGATCACTCTTGCCCACGGCGGCGGCGGCAAGGCGATGCGCGACCTGATCGACGATGTGTTCATCGCCGCGTTCGACAATCCGGCAATGGGCGAGATGGAGGATCAGGCGCGGCTCGATGTGGCCGATCTAGTCGCCGGCGGCGGGCGGCTTGCGTTCACCACCGATTCTTTCGTGGTCTATCCGCTAGTCTTTCCGGGCGGCGACATCGGCAAGCTCGCGGTGTGGGGAACGGTCAACGATCTGGCGGTCGGCGGCGCGAAACCGCTGTGGCTGTCGGCAGCGTTCATCATCGAGGAAGGGGTCGAGGTCGAGTTTCTGCGGACGATCGCGGTATCGATGCGCACGGCGGCGGATGCGGCTGGCGTCGCGATCGTGACCGGCGACACCAAGGTGGTCGGGCGCGGCAGTGCCGACAAATTGTTCATCACAACGGCGGGGATCGGAGTCATTCCGCCCGGTCTCGACCTTTCGGCGCGTCACATCCGGCCCGGCGACCGGGTGCTGGTCAACGCCAGCCTCGGCGAGCACGGCGCCGCGATCCTTGCCGCGCGCGGCGAGATCGAGCTTGAGATGGCGGTGACAAGCGACTGCCGTCCGCTCAACGGTCTGATCGACGTGTTGCTTGCCGCCGCTCCGGGAACGCGCGCAATGCGCGACGCGACTCGCGGCGGAATTGCCGCGGTGCTTAACGAGATGGCGGTTGCTGCCGGGGTCGGCATCATCCTTGAGGAATCGGCATTGCCGATGCGAACCGACGTCGGTGGTTTTTGCGAAATCCTCGGCCTCGACCCGCTCTACCTCGCCAACGAAGGCGTGCTGGTCGCGTTCGTTCCCGAGGATCAGGCGGACCAGGCGCTGGCTGCGATGCGCAGCCACCCGTTCGGCGAGGCGGCGGCAATCATCGGATCGGTCACGACCGAGCGGCCGGGCGTAGTTTCGATGAACACAATGTTCGGCGGATCTCGCATTGTCGACATGCTGATCGGCGAACAACTTCCGCGGATCTGCTGATTCAGGGCCGCATTGCTTCCCCAGGGCCGAGATTGCGAAAGCGCACGGCGTGGACGAGCGCGGCTACCAGACAGAGCAGCGCAGCCATCAGCGACAAATAGGCGCCCGGCGCGATCTCGACCTGACTTGTCGAGCCGAACGGCGGACTGAGGATCCGGAACCAGATGCGGATGCTGGCAATCGCCGCCAGGCCCGCGATCAGCCCGCCGAGCGCGAAAGGCTCGAGCGGTGCCCTTCTCCGCGACGCCGCCCGGACGAGCAGAAGGATCACGATAGTAGTGACGAAAATCCAGCTCGCGGTGTGTGGCATTGGCAGCCAGCCGCTCCACGTCGTCTCGGTGCCGCTCCGTCCGATCGTCCTGAAGAAGCTGAAGAAAGTGAAGCCGAACACCAGCTGGCCAACCGCGCCGAGCGCTGCAAGGCTAAGCCACGGCGTCAATCCGGTCTGCAGCGGAGCGACCCATGATACCGCGTCGGTCTGCTTCGCCACTCGCGATCGGCTGTACAGCAATCCGCCCAGGGCTACAGCGAGGCAGCCGGCCAGTGCGACCCAGACGCCGGGCAGAAGTTGCGCCGGTTCGGCCTGCGAGGGGAGGCACCAGAATAGGCAGGAGTTGCCCAGAATCGTGACATGGTCGGGAACGACACCGCCGAACGGCGGCGCGAAGATGCGGTAGGACAGTTGCAGCGCTGCGATCACGCCGGCGGCGGCCGCCAATAGTCCGGTGCCGGAGCCGGTGAGGGGGCTGCGGCGGGTCGCGGCCAACCCGACCGCGACGGCGGCCACGACGGCGCAAAAGAGGATCAGCTCAGCAGTTGTGGGAAGCCCCATCCACGCGCTCTGCGGCTCTCCCTGATAGGAGAAATAATCGGTGGTCAGCGAGCCGAGCTGGAGCACCACGCCGACCAATACGAGCCATAATCCCATCGCGACATTCCGCATTTGCTGTCCCCCATCAATCGCCCGATCGAACGATAATCCTTTTTTCAAAAGCTGCACGCCCGGATTGCGTCGCCATGCGTTTACATCCCACGCTTTCGGTGTGGGTCGCTGTAGCTCGCGTGCGCAAGCTGTGGTAGGCCGACCTGACTGCCGGAAGAGGGATCCGCGATGCCCGACTATCTCGATCTGCTGACGACCAGGCTGCTCTCGAGCGTGTTGCGAGCCTGCGAGGAAATGGCGCTGCCCGGTGGCCAGCCTCCGACCGTTCCCGTCGATGTCGGCTCGACCGTGCAGGGTGCGCTTCCCGCGCCGGGCGAGATACTTCCGCTGGTCATCGTGGTTCTACTGTTTGTCGGAACCGCGGCATGGATCGGATTGCGCGGAAGCGGGCGGCAAACCAGGCAGGCTAGCGGACGGGTGGCGGACGGTTCGCCAAGCGAAGCCTTTATCTGATTAATCCGAATTGATGTCGACGCGCACCCCGACATGATGCCCTGAAGCAGGACGGCTGCACCAACGTCATCATCATTTCGGCGCCCGAATCGTTGCGCGATGAGATCGTCCGGCAAACGGGTCAGTCCCGCGAATGGTGAACGAACGACCGGAATCTCGATATTACGGCCGAAACCGGACCGTCCGCTACCGGCCAGAACCGGACGTTCCGCGCACCCACCACCCACTTGAATGACCGCTTCTGTAATGGGCCATTGTGTCAAGTCTCCCGGGTCGTCCTGCCGCTGGTTACTTGCTTCTGTCCGTGGTCAGCTAAGGAGCTGCCACATGATACGATCAGAGG
>JACDCV010000136.1 GCA_013817375.1 Sphingomonas sp. | reverse complement strand
TGTGCCTGGCCGGGGGCGTGGCGTTGAACTGCGTCGCCAATGGCGTGTTGCTGCGCGAGGGGCTTTTCGAGAATATCTGGATCCAGCCTGCGGCAGGTGACGCCGGCGGCTCGCTCGGCGCCGCGCTTGCCGCCTATCACATCGCCCACGGCCAGCCGCGGAAACTCAGTGCGGCGGGCGATGCCATGCTGGGCGCGTACCTTGGGCCGAGTTTCGCCCAGAAGGAGATTCGCGAAGCGCTCGATGCGGCGAGTGCCAACTACGAAGAGGTCGATGAAGTCGAGATCGTGGAGCGAACCGCCCATGCGCTCGCCGATGGCCAGGCAGTCGGATGGATGCAGGGACGTATGGAATTTGGTCCGCGGGCGCTGGGAGCCCGAAGCATTCTCGCCGACCCGCGCTCGCCCTCTGTGCAAAAGCAGTTGAACCTGAAGATCAAGTTTCGCGAGGGCTTCCGCCCGTTCGCCCCGAGCGTGCTGCGCGAGCATTTGGAGGAGTGGTTCGACCTCGACGTGGATAGCCCGTACATGCAGCTGGTGGCCGACGTCGCGGCCGACCGCCTGCGGCCGCTTGAGGAGGCCGAGGCGGCGCTGGTCGGCCTCGACAAGCTCAAGGTCGCGCGTTCGCAAGTGCCCGCTGTCACCCACGTCGACAACAGCGCGCGCATTCAAACGGTCCATCGCGAAACCAACCCGCTGTACCACCGGCTGATATCGCGCTTCGCCGAGCTGACCGGCTGCCCGATATTGGTCAACACGTCGTTCAACGTGCGCGGCGAACCGATCGTCTGCACGCCCGGCGACGCTTTCCGCTGCTTCATGGCGACCGATATCGACATGCTTGTGATCGGCAATTGCGTGCTTCAGAAAACCAAGCAGAACTCCGCGCTCCGCGAAGAATATCATGCGCTCTACGAGCTGGACTAGGAGCCTCGCCTATCTCGCCATAATCTGGGCGGTCGGCCTCACGATTTTGCTCGCCGGCGCCGAGCTGGTCCTGCGGCTGACCGATGACGGCTGGAGCCGCACGCTGCGCCTGAATGTTGTTCGCAGCCGAACCTACGATTATCACGTCGCCCATCTTTACGAGTGGCAAACTCCGACCATTCGCTACGTCCGAGACGAATACGGCCTGCGCGACGACTGCTCGTCGGCCGGCGATATCGACATCCTGACAATGGGCGGCTCGACCACCGACCAGCGCTTCCTCGCCCAGCAGGCGACGTTCCAGGCGGTGATGCAACGGGAACTGGTTCGGGTTGCGGGTCCGGGGATCTGCGTCAGCAACGCCGGCGTGGACGGCCACAGCACCCACGGGCATCTGCGCGCGTTCAGCGATTGGTTTCCGCTGATCCCGCGGCTCCGGCCCAAGCTGTTCGTCTTCTCGATCGGAATCAACGACGCCGATTTCACCCGCACGGGTCCAAGCGTTCTCGAGGACGAGATTGCCGGCCGCGCAGGCGCCCTCAAAGAGCTCCAGATTGCGCAGGTGGGGCTTTGGCTCCGCGAAACGTTGAGCGGCCTGTGGGGGCGCAGGCCCGTCCATGCCGGCCAAAAGGAAATAGCGAGGCGTTCGTCAGATTATACGCAAGTTCGGCTAGCTGCGGACACAGCCGAGCGCGCGGCGCGGAACGCCGAGGGCTTTCGTCTACGTCTGCGGCGAATGCTTGCCTACGCCCGGGCCAACGGAGCCGAAGCAATTTGCGTTACCCAGCCGCACCGTCAGGTTCGGACCGTTGACGGGAAGAAGCGGGGTATCCGTTTCGCCTTTGACGCCAAGGGCCCAGGCAACACCTATGGCGGCCTTGATTACGATTACTCGCTGCGCCTCCTTTACCGCGTCATGCGCGAGGAGTGCGGCCAATCTCGTTTGATCGACTTGTACAATGCGGATTTCGACAATGGCGATTTCTACGACTACGTTCACACGACACCGAGCGGCGCCAGGAAAATCGGCCGCGAAATCGCCCGTTCCATCACCAACTCCGAGCTGATGAACCAATTGCTCGAATGATCCTGTGGGCGACAAGCATTCAGCGCATCGACGTGTCGTGCGCAGCGTGTGCCTACTTTGCGATGTCCGTTTTCCACCTATTGCAGCCACCAGGATTGCGACGATGGAGCGCCTTTTTTTGCCCGCTTCCACGCCTTAAGGCGCCGCCATGGACGAACGGCGAAAAGCGGTGGTGCTGCTGTCGGGTGGACTCGACTCGATGGTCGCGGCGGGGATTGCCCGCGAGCTCGGCTTCGAACTGCTGGCGCTCACAATCGATTATGGCCAGCGCCACTCGGTCGAGATCGAGGCGGCGCGGAGAATCGCCGCTTTGCTCGCCGCGCGGCACGTCGTCCTCAAGCTCGACCTGACTCAGTTCGGAGGCTCGGCCCTTACCGGCGACATGGACGTTCCCAAGTCGGGAGTGTCGAGCGCGATCCCCGTGACCTACGTGCCGGCTCGAAACAGTGTTTTGCTTGGGCTCGCTCTGGCCTGGGCGGAAGCGGCCGGCGCCCGCGACCTGTTCATCGGCGTCAATGCGGTCGATTATTCGGGCTATCCGGATTGCCGGCCAGAGTTCATCGCCGCCTTTGAAGCGCTCGCCAATGTCGCGACCAAGGCAGGAGTGGAGGGCGGGGCCTTCCACGTCCATTCGCCGCTCCAGGCAATGAGCAAGGCGGACATTGCGCTCGAGGCGGTGCGCCTGGGGCTCGACGCCGGGGTTAGCCATAGCTGTTATGATCCGGCGCACGATGGCGTCCATTGCGGGCTGTGCGACGCCTGCAGGCTTCGCTCCAGGGGCTTTGCGCAAGCGGGGCTGAGCGATCCTACGCGCTACGCCGGGCAGCCGCAGGGCGGCTAGCGGCTGCCGGAATTGGCGACTTCGCCGGAATTGGGGACTTCGTTCGCCTCGTTGGCGGCGATATCGTTGAACTCGCTTTCGTTGAACGAATAATCGACGTCGGCGGCCATATTGGCAGCTTCGCCGGTCGCTGCATCGATCGCGGTGATGTCGTTGACAGGACCAATATCGGCGGCGCTGGTTTCTTCCGAAACCGCATTGTTGGTGGCCTGCTGATTGTCACTGCAGGATGCGAGCCCAAGTGCCGCGATCATCATCAATTTGCGCATCGGCGCTTCTCCAGTTCGGCAGCGGACGAAAGTCAAAAAAGAGGCTGCCGGGCGAACCCGGCAGCCTCCATATCGAAGGGCTCCACCAGGGAGCCGCCGATTACATGTTGGTCGTGGTGTTCATGTTCATCGTGTTCATGTCCATCGTGTTCATGTCGACCGCGTTCATGTCATTCATCATGAGCGTGTTGTCGGTCATCATGTTCGCGTCCATCGCGTTCATGTCATTCTCGATGACCAGATTTTCCGCGGTGAGATTCTCCACCGTCATGTTGTCATTCTCGGCTTCGTTGCTGCTACAAGCAGAAACCGCCAGGGCCGCACCAGCGACCAGGATCAGAGCACGCATTCAAAACTCCCTAATTATTTAGATCTGGAGCGGTTTGCCCGCCTCCCAAATCGCCTCCAGCATAATCTGAACGGCTAGTCACCATCAAGTGACTTGATACTGTTCATCCAAGTCGTTGAGAAATAGACGAAATGACCGTCTCAGCGCTGCATCAACGCACGGCAAAGCGATTTCTTTCCCTTGCGCGGCGATGCTTGTGACCCCGAACTGGCTGATTCCGCACGGCACGATGCCTCCGAAATGCGACAAATCGGGATCGACGTTGATGGAAAAGCCGTGGAGGGTCACCCACCGCTTCACCCGGATACCGAGAGCGGCGATCTTCGCCTCTCCGGCGCCAGTCCCGACCCAGATACCGATTCGGCCGGGCGCCCGGTGGGCGTCGATCCCGACCTCGGCCAGAACCGCGATCATCCAGCCTTCGAGCGAGTAGACCAGTTTCCTGACGTCGCGCCCGCGGCGGTCGAGGTCGAGCATCACATAGCCGACCCTTTGGCCCGGCCCATGATAAGTATAGCGCCCGCCGCGCCCGGCCTGGTGGACGGGAAACCCCGCCGGGTTGGACAATTCGGCGGGGTCGGCGCTGGTCCCGGCGGTGAACAATGGTGGGTGCTCGAGCAGCCAGACGCACTCGCTGGCAGACGCCGAGCGGATCGCGGCGGCCCGCTCCTCCATGAACGCAAGCGCCTCCTCGTAGGGAATGAGGCCGTCGCTCACTTTCCATTCGACGCCTTCGTTTCGCTCCATCCGACCGCAAATGGCCCGCCCGAGGGGCGCCGGCAAGATTGCAACGCGGCGGCAAGGCCCGCATAACGGGCCCCAGGGCCAGCGGGGTTGGCCAGCGGGGGGTTTTTAAATGGCTTCACTTTCGATTTCGCGTGCCTGGGACGAGAGCAAGGCGCGGATCGCAGCGGACGGCCGGCTGATGCTGGTCGTCGCGGCGGCCTTGATCGCTCTTCCTGCGATCGTCGCCGGCGTTGTGACCCCGGCCGCCGCGCGTAGCAACGCGTCGCTTGCCGACTGGCTTCTGCTCCTTGCAGTGTCGTTGATCGCCATCGTCGGCCAGCTTGCGCTCATCCGGCTGGCGCTCGGGACGTCGGTGTCGGTTGGCGAAGCCATCGGCCACGGCGCCCGGCGGATGCCAATCTATTTTATCGCCGGAATCATCATCATTGGCGGTTTGTTGCTGGCGCTCATCCCAATTGCCCTGGTGCTGATGGCGTCGGGCGTTCCGACGGACGGGCCGTCGATGGCGAGCTCGCCCGTGTCGATGGTCCTGCTGCTTCTCTATCTCGCGCTTGTCCTGTTCGTCGGCATTCGAATGCTGATGTCCTCGCCGGTAGCAAGCGAGGAGGCGGCCGGTCCGATCGCCATCCTCCAGCGCAGCTGGGAGCTGACTTCGGGCAATTGGTGGCGGCTGCTTGGCTTCATCATCCTGTTCCTGATCGGGATGGGGATCCTGATGGCGGCAATTGGCTGGGCCGCCGCGATCGCCGCCGAGCTGCTGTTCGGGCCGGTCGAGCCGATGTCGGCATCGGCGCTTCTGGTCGCCGTCGTCGAGGCGACGGTGCAGGCGGCTGTCAGCGTGGTGCTGGCGGTGATGCTGGCCCGGATCTACCTCCAGCTGTCGGGCCGCGATCAGGTCGACGTGTCGGTGCCCAAAAGCGGCACCTGAGGAGCGCAGTCCGGCGGCAGGATGCCGATCAGCCGCGGATCGGGAAAGCGCTCGATCGCACGGCCGACCGCGACGAAGCCAGCGCGGCGGTAGGCGGGAAGCGCCGCCGGGTGGTCGAGGCTGCAGGTGTGGACGTGGACCAGCGACACTCCGTCCCGCCAGGCGAGGCGAAGCGCTTGCGCAAGCAGCCAGCGCC
>JACDCV010000135.1 GCA_013817375.1 Sphingomonas sp. | reverse complement strand
TGACGGTCGGCGGCAAGACGCTGCCCGTCGCGGTGCGTAATGTAGGCCAGGTCACGGTGGACCAGGATCCCGATCTTTGCGAGCGGGAAACCTATTCGGTCAAGAAAGTTGCGGGCGATCGCCGCAGCGGCACAGCTGTTCAGGTGACCAGCGCCGGCGGCGAAGCTAACGTATTCGCCAAGCCGTTGGATAATATCGGCAACAAGTCCATCCCAAATTATGAATCCTATGCCGACCAGTTCATCCACAGAATCGCCATCCCCGGCTGCGCCGCCGGCGGCAGAATGTTCGTGGGCCAGCGTGAGGAAGGCTTCGCTGTCAATCTCGGGCCGATCTTCGACCTGGTTAACTTCGTGCCGCTGTCGGGCGAAGCGAGTCCGGACTACGGCGGACCGTTTCCCGGCGGCATCACCCAGAGCGAGGACAATCAGGAGCTGCAGGGTGAATATAATGTCACCAGCATCGCGATCGAAGTTCCGAGAAGCTGCCTGTCCGGCAGCGGCAACGGCGTCATCGGCGTCTGGAGCTCGGCGAGCCTGCCGCAGTCGCGCATGCTCAAAACCAATCCGACCTTTCTGGAGCCGGATACGCAGGGCGGGGCCCTCGTCCAGGTTTCGCGGCTCGGCAATCCCCTGGTCAACGAGCTCGTGATCGGATTGCCGGACAAGAATCTGTTCAACGCCGTCAAGCCGACCGCCGACGCGGCGCTCGCCGATTATGTCACCAACCCGACATACCCAGCCTACCTGGACATGCTGTTCCGGACGCCGGTCAGGGCGGTGATCGGAGGAAGCGGAACTATCGCCCCGACCAACTTCCCCCGGAATGATCTGGTCGCAACCTTCCTCACCGGAATTCCTACGCTGAACCAGCAGTCGTCGGTCACCCCGTCGGAAATGCAAAGGCTCAACATGGTGGTCAATCCGACCCCGCGGACAAATCAGCGGCAGCTCGGCGTGATCGCCGACGATCTTGCCGGCTTCCCGAATGGACGCCGTCCGGGTGATGATGTCGTTGATATCGTGTTGCGGGTTGCAATGGGCCGCCTGTGCCACCCCATCCCGATCAACGGCAAACAGACTCAGCTTGGCTTTTGCTCCCCATCCGATGCGCCAACCGGAACGGCCCCTTACACCGACGGCGCTCCAACCAACGCGAGCAAGTTCTATAATCGCTTCCCGTACCTGCTCCCGGCGTTGCGCGGGGCTCCGCGTCCGCAAAATCGGCCGTAGAACAGAAGGCGATGAATAATTCCAGGCTGGCGTTCAGCCTGATTCTCGTGGCAGGGATGTCGCTAATCGCTTGCGATAAGAAGAGCGAGAGCGACCTCTCTGTCCCGAGCGCCCGTGTCGAAAGCGGGCGATCGGAAGACCAATTCGGGGAGAAGTTTGGAAAAGCGTTCCGCGCCGATCCAAATTCTGAACCCGCCAACGTCCAGGAAAGTGACGTGCCCCCGGTGTCGCTTACAGCGGAACCCCTAGCAGTTGATTAAAGACCGCAGGACGGGCGTGATGAACATTGTGCAGCGATCGGCGCGACCGCGTCACCCCGGCTGCCGCAGGGCAGCCCAGCGGGATAATAGCTCCTCACCGTCGCCCAGGGCCGTATCCGAATGTAAGGCTCGAGAAGGTCGTGTCGTAATCAACTCGCGAATCGCCCCTGACCGGCTCTCCCCAGACGACATTCAGAAGCCAGTTCCCGGACGGCGGGACGTTGAACTGGGCTCTGCCCTGACTGTCGGTGATGACAACTGCAACGGGTTTCTCATCCTTCTCGAGGCTGGTCAGTTTGACTGTTGCGCCAGCCAGTCGTCGACCCTTGTAAAGGACGTGCAGCGGCAAGTTGCGCGAGGCGCCCAATGTGTAGGGATTGCGATCAAGAACGATTTCCAGCTTCAGGCCAATCGGCTGTGTCGCAAGCGCCTGGTTCGTAGCCGTCGCCCGGCCGACCTGGATGAGCGCCTTGGCGCGGCGGCTATACCGCTCGCGTCCCGCCTCGTCGGTCGTTGCTCGCTGACGGCGGTCGGCAATAATCGCCGACAATCCTTCATCCCTGGCGTAATCGTTGAAACGAATCGCCGGCAATTCAGAATGAGCGTAATTGGTCTGCATGCCCACTACGTGGAGACCCGGGGCAACAAACCGCGGCGCCAGATCGAACGGGCCAGTGGACCGAAGTCCTTTCCGAAGATCCTGGCGCTTGCCGCCGAAAAAGTCGTTCAGGAAGAGGATCCGGTTATGGTTGCCCCAGCGCTCACGCGCGGCGCCATGTCCGACCTGAAAAGTAACAGGGACGGGCTCGCCGGGTTGAATCGTGAAGCGCTGCGGCTGAACCCAGAAATCGTGAGCGAGGGCGGGCGCAGCGATCAACGACATCGACATAATGACAACACGCAACTTCATACGACCTCGACCTCAATCGCAATTCAATATCTTGGGGCCGCTATGTTGCGCGTGCCGGAGCCAATTGAAAGCCCCTACATCGTAACATGGTCAACAGCGGCCAAGTCATTGCCTCCCTCGATCAGGGTCGCAGGTAAACGCGGCGGCAGCTTCGCCGTCCTTGTGCTGGCTAGCTTTTTTTCCACGGCTGCCATGGCGCACGACGGGACCGGACTGGCCGGCGGTTTAACGTCCGGATTTCTCCATCCACTATCAGGACTCGATCACGCGCTTGCCATGGTCGCGGTGGGCCTGTGGGGTGCCATATTGCGGCGGCCGTTGATCATCGCCTTGCCTACGATCTTTCCAGTCATGATGACGGTCGGCGCGGCCGCCGCCATGGCTGGTCTTCCTGCTCCTCCGGTGGAACTGGGTATCGCTCTTTCGGTACTGACGCTTGGGCTTCTAATCTTGTTCGCAGTGCGCGCGCCGGTAGTCATCGCCTGTGCGATCGTGGCTGCGTTCGCCTATTTTCATGGTTTCGCTCACGGCACGGAGCTCCCCTCGGCCGCCGACCCGGTAGGCTATAGCACCGGCTTCGTCCTTTCGACGGGGTTGCTGCATGTCACTGGGATTGCCTTGGGAATGCTCAAGTCGTTGCCTGCCGGAGTTGTCGCATTGCGAGGCGCCGGGTGCGCGATGGCCGTGAGCGGGCTGTGGTTCGTGGCCGCAGCGCTCGGATCATGAACGCGGGCGCGGTTCCATTGCTGCTGCTGGCCGGTGCGATCGGATTTGCACTGGCTTTCCAGACCATGCGGGCGGCGAGCTTGTCGGCCGCCGCCGCCATCACAACCGCGCTCATCATGGCTCTTGCCCCGATACCCCAGCGCTTCGATCAGGTCATTACAGTCGGCCTGTTGTTAAGCACCTTGGCTACCGCAGCGCTTGTTTTCCTCCCCGCGAATTTACGAAAGCTGATGGTGTTGGCTGCGGCCATCAACGGCGGAGCCTGGATGGGAGCGGCGGCGTCGGCATCATCGCTGAAGGGCGAGCTTGCCGCCGCGCTTCCGCTCACCCTTCTCTTCATCCCTGGCAAATGGTTGACGAGCCGCGGATATGATATTGTCATCAAAGTGCTTTCCAGTTGGCTGGTTGCGATTGCCGCGCTAGGCATGTTTGTATCCCTGCTACCGACACCAGGCTATGAAGCGGACCATATGGAATGATTACGAGATTGGCATTCTGCGCGGGATTGGCCGCCGTCGTCACGACCGCGGCCCCGGGCCATGCCCAGGTGATCGAAATCGATTCCAGCGGCGAGGCCCGTACTTATGACGGTCCGACCCTATTCACTGCGGAGGGGGGCACTTCGATAAAAGCTGCGGAGGCGCCGTTGATCAATCCTTCCACGCTACTGGCTGATGCCGCGCGAAGTTACGGCGTGGATCCCAGCCTGCTCCACGCCGTGGCGTGGCAGGAATCACGGGGCCGCATGAACGCAGTGAGCGTCAAGGGCGCCCTGGGGGTCATGCAATTGATGCCGGGAACGGCAGCGGAGCTTGGGGTGGACCCGACTAACTTGGCCGATAATATCCGTGGCGGCGCCATGTATCTTCGCCGCCAGCTCGACCGCTTCGGCAGCGTTCAGCTGGCGCTCGCCGCCTACAACGCCGGTCCGGGCGCCGTCACCCGTTATGGCGGGGTCCCGCCCTATCGTGAAACGCGCGACTATGTTGCCAAGATCATGCAGCGCTGGAGGCCGACTAATGCCCTGGCGCCGGTCCTCCCACGCCCCACCCTGATCGAGGATCGCGTTGATGATTAACCGCCTGTCGGTATTCGTTTCAGTCCTGCTCTTCAGCGCGCCCGCGCATGCGCAGTTGGCGGCTCCCGACCCTGCTGGATCGGGACCGATAGTGGGAGCGGTCGACTGGCTCCAAGGAACTTTGCTAGGCAATGTTGCGACGGCCGTCGCCGTGATCGCGGTCGCCGCGGTCGGCTTCATGATGCTGACCGGCCGCATTAACTGGAGATATGGGGCGACGGTGGTTCTCGGATTGTTCATCCTGTTCGGCGCTGCGTCCATTGTCGGCGGCATCCGTTCGGCCGCAGGAGGCTAAGCCTGGCTGGCGACCCTCTTTTCAGGGCGTTAGCTCGGCCGCAGATGGTAGCCGGCGTGACCTATCCCTTCTTCGTGCTGAACGGCATCGTAGGCGCGGAGCTGTTCCTGATCTTCAAAAGCGTGTTCGCACTGATTCCGGTGCTTGTGATCCATGTCCTTGGCTATGCCGCGCATTTGCGCGATGCGCACATCATGTCACTCTGGCTAACGAAATTAAGGCGGGTCCCACGCGTTCCCAATCGCAGTCTCTGGGGCGCCAATGTCTATTGCCCGTGAGAAGGCCGCGAGCCGCGAGAAACCGATAGGGGATCATCTTCCCTATATCGCCCAGATCGACGACCATACGATCATCACTCGTGACGGTCTGGCACTGCAAGTCATCCGGCTTGAGGGCCTGCCGTTTGAGACAATCGAAGCGGCGCAACTGGAAGCGCGCAAGGCAGCGCGCGACGCCATGCTTCAGGCCGTGTCGTCGGCTCGGTTCGCTCTCGTCCACCATGTCGTGCGTCGGGCTGTGTCGCCCGAGCTGAAGGGAAAGTTCGCCGACCCGTTCAGCACCGCGCTCGACGAGGCATGGCAGAATCGCCTGGCGGCGCGCCGCCTATACGTAAACGACCTTTATCTGACGCTCGTCATCCGGCCGCTGGCGGGCCGGGCGCGGGCGGCCGAGCGGCTGTTGGAGCTTGTCACAGGCGAACGACGCAATCGTGCGGAGACTACCGCCGACCTCCGCGAGCTCAATTCCGCTCGCGAAGCGCTGCTTGCCGCGCTCGAGCCTTACGGTCCAACGTTGCTGGGTGTATACGACCTCCCCAACGGCCTAGCCTCTGAGCCAGTCGAATTCCTCGCGACGCTGCTCAATGG
>JACDCV010000134.1 GCA_013817375.1 Sphingomonas sp. | reverse complement strand
CGTAGCGATCGGCCCAGACATGATCGCCGCTCTCACCATCGATCAGCTGAGCGGTGATCCGCACTCGCGCGCCCGCCTTCCGAACGCTGCCCTCGACGACGTGAGTGACATCAAGCGAGTCAGCGATTTGCAAGACATTAACCGACTGCCCCTTGAAGGTGAAGGCGGTGTGGCGGGCGATCACCGCAAGCGCGGAGATCTTCGAAAGATCGGTAGTGATGTCCTCGCTGATACCGTCGCTGAAATACTCCTGCTCGGCATCGCCGCTCATGTTTACGAACGGGAGAACGCACACGCAGACCTGACGCCGCGAGCGCCGCCCCGCCGGCTTGGGCTGGTCCGCCGGCGATGCTGCGAGAGCTTCGACGCTGGCCGTGAGTTTCGTCCAGCCCGGAGCGCTGGTGTCGCCGCTCCAGTCGCTCAAGTCCGCGCACTGAATCTGGTTGAACGGCATCGGCGGGACAGTCCGGTCGAGCGACGCCTGGATCAAAGTGCCGGCGGCGCGTGCAGCGTCCGCCTCCGCCCGCACCCAATGTGACTTGGCGGCTTCAATTGACCAGAGGACGACAACCGCTTTTGCGGATTTGATCCGCTCCTCGATCACGTCGCCATACGCGCGGTGGGCCGGAAGTTCGTCGTCGCGCCAAACCGTATAGCCGCTCGAACGAAGTGCTTTCGCAACGCTTGCGGCAAGCGGCTCATCCGACCGCGCATAAGAGACGAATATTTCCGCCATAAAGCTTGGCCTCGAGGTATCAGGACTCTGGCGGCGAGTCTTGCCGGATGCGCGCGCCGGCTTGACCGAAAAGCTGCTACTCGGCGGTGGTGGGATCGATGATCGAGCGAACCTGCGAAACCTTGTTGACCGGAAAGCCGCCGCGCCGGGCATGCTCGCGGATCATCTCCTCGTTCGGTGCGCGGTAAACGCAATATAATTTGTCGTCGGTCACATAGCTGTGCACCCACTGTATCTGAGGGCCAATGGCGCCCAGAACGGAGCAAGAGGTCTGCGACGCCATCTGAAGGTCCTGGGAACTGAGCTGGCCGGCGCCGGGCATTTCACGCTCGATCACATATTGCGGCATATCTGATTCTCCCTCGCGTACCGACGGCCCAAGCCGGTCCAAGTCTGCGCTTACTGGCGCCGTGAGTCTACCAGAGCAGTTTGCAGGTCCGCGAGCGGTGGGAAAGCGCTTCGAAAGCTCAGGATCGAAACTGAAGCGCAACCCGTCTTTGCCAGGCGAACAGCAAAGGCACCACGACGAGCTCCATGCCCAAAGCGAGGACATGGGATGTCCCTGGAATGCCGTAAGCCAGCAGAGCGTAAAGCCGCGCCAGGCCACCGACAACGACCGTGCCGGCCAGGGCCGCAAACAGCTCCGACCTTCGCTCGATCGTCGGAATCGATGCGGCGAAGCAAAGTCCGATGCCAAGAAGGAGTCCCGACAAATAGCGGAAATGGCTCTCCAGATCGGCAGGTTTTGCAGCCGTGCCGCTATCGATCATCGCTGGTCCGTGCACCACGCCAGCGGACCCCGCGCTGAGTGGAACGAGACACGCAAGCGCCACCGCGAGCTGAAGAAGCCGCCGTTCTTTGTGTTTCCCCATGCTCCCTTATTAGCGGCATGGTCGCCAGATGTCCCCCGCCTGCGCTCCTCCGCTTGCGCCGCTCGTATAGAAAGTGTCTACTCCTCGACAGAACGGCTGCCGTCATTCCGTGAGCATTTCTCGCGTGGCGGGGGCGAGAGACAGAAGCGCATATGTCGCGCTTCGGGGGAGGCTTTAATGGCTCGTTCCATCTACCTCGGATATGCGGTCGCAGCGTACTTAATTTTCTTCGCCACCTTCCTCTATTTGATAGCCTTCGTCGGCGATCTTCCGTTCGCCCCCAGGACGGTCGATCGAGGTGCGGAAAGTGCCCTGCTGCCGGCAGTGGCGATCAATCTGGCGCTGATTGCATTGTTCGGGGTCCAGCACAGCGTCATGGCCCGGCAGGCATTCAAGAGGCTTTGGACGCGGCTTGTGCCTCCACCGGTGGAGCGAAGCACGTACGTGCTGTTTGCAAGCATGGCACTAATCCTCCTCTACGCGTTCTGGAGGCCCATTCCGGGTGACGTGTGGCGTGTCGAGAATGGCTTGGCAGCCGGGATATTGTGGGCGCTCTTTGCAGGTGGTTGGCTGATTGTCCTGCTAAGTACCTTTCTCCTGAACCACTTCGAACTCTTCGGGCTGCAGCAAGTCTATTTTCACGGCAGGGGCAGGACGGCTGCCGAGCCGCAGCTTCGCCAGCCCTTCTTCTACAAGCTCGTTCGGCACCCCCTCTATACGGGGTTTTTCATTGCCTTCTGGGCGACGCCCCACATGACTTACAGCCACCTTCTGCTGGCCGTGGGGATGTCGACCTACATGCTGATTGCCATTCGCTATGAGGAGCGCGATCTGGTTGGGGTGTTCGGGTCGGATTACGAGGCTTACCGGCAGCGGGTGGGTATGCTGACACCGCGCATTCGCCGCCGCACGACTTAGGCGACTTCAGCAGACTGGCCCTTCGACACCGCCGCCGGACGGAGCTACACGCGAAGCTGGATGCAGCCGCTCCTAGCTCAACTGGATAGAGCGCCGGGCTTCGAACCCGGAGGTTGGGGGTTCAAGTCCCTCGGAGCGGGCCACCCTGCACGTCAGCTACGGCAACCGACGCCGACTCAAGACTGGCCGATCAGGTCTCCCCCTCCCGTGGTTAACGAAAGAGTAGGAGGTTCCCCCTATTCCGCTCCCAAGCACTTTTGGGAGTTGGGTCGGCCATGGCCA
Source organism: Sphingomonas sp. (assembly GCA_013817375.1). GTDB lineage: Bacteria > Pseudomonadota > Alphaproteobacteria > Sphingomonadales > Sphingomonadaceae > Sphingomicrobium. The sequence continues at coordinate 2,565 of JACDCV010000134.1, read as the reverse complement.
CACAGGGGATCGAGGAAGTTACCGAGAACGCGATCCGCGCCGTTGCGCGCGACTGCGGCTCCTTGTCGATCGAATGCAGCGACGTTGCCGGATATGTGTCCGGAGTCGCTTCCCGGATCAGCGCTAATCTGAAGATGCTCGACCAGCTCGAGGAAGTCACCACTTTGCTTCTCGCCGACCAGGGGCGGGTGTCGGATTCGACCGACGAAGCGCGGCTTCTCGCCGAGCAGGCCAAGGCCAAGCTCGACGCCGGCCGCGAAGCGATCGACGGAACGATCGGCGGGTTCAAGGGGCTGACCGAACTGGTCGTCCAGCTTGGCGAGCGGATGGCCGGCTTCGCTTCGGCGATGAACCAGGTCCAGGCCGTCTCCTCGACCATCGAGGCGATCGCCCGAAAGACCAACATGCTCGCTCTTAACGCCACCATCGAGGCCGCTCGCGCCGGCGATGCCGGGCGAAGCTTCGCGGTCGTTGCCGCCGAGGTGAAGAAGCTTGCTCACGACACCCGCGCCGCGACCAGCCAGATCGCGGCGACGATCGGCGAGCTCACCCGCGAGGCGGGCGCGGTCACCACCGAGATCAAGAGCGGCGTCGAGCGAAGCCACGAGGCGCAAAAAGGGTTCGGGCAGATCAGCGATACCGTCCGCGAGGTCAGCGAGATCGTCGGGATGGTCGACCGCCAGACCGAAGGCATCGCCCATTCGACCAGCATGATCCAGACCAGCGTCGACCGGGTAAAAGCGGGGCTTACCGACTTTGCAGGCGACGCTCGCGACAATGGCCAGGAGCTGTTGTCGGCAAAGCAGCGCCTCGACCATCTCGAATTGCTCTCGAACACGATGCTCGACACGCTCGCCAATTCCGGCGCCGAGATCGACGACACGCCGTTCATCTTGAGGGCCCAGGAGGCGATGCGCGCCATCCAGGCGGAAGTGGAGCGAGGGATCGCCGCCGGCGAGATCGGCGAGAGCGAGATTTTCGACCGCAATTACAAGCTCATCGAAGGCAGCAACCCGGCCCAGTATAACGCCGGCTTTTGCGACTTTGCCGACAAATATGTCCGGCCGGTCCTCGACCGGTTCAAGGCCGGCGACAACCGCATAATCGGCTCGGCGATCACCGACGTGAACGGTTATCTGCCCACCCATCTTTCGGAGCGCTCGCACGAGCCAGGGCCGGATCCGGTGTGGAATGACGCCCATTGCCGCAACAAGCGGATCTTCATGGACGACACGACCCGCAACGCGATCAACTCGAACAAGCCGGCGATGCTTGCCACCTACCGGATGGAGCTTGGCGACAAGTATATCCCGGTGAAGAACGTCTTCGTTCCTTTATGGGTCAACGGCCGCCGCTGGGGCAATTTCGAGCTCGCCTACCGCGACGAATAGGCCGTTCGAACGAACGATCTACCTCCATTGAAGAGCCATTGCGGACCAGTCTCTTGCCGCAATTCAGAAACCATTACAGTGGTTTAACCGATATGTGCATAAGCATTTGTCGGGAGCTTACGGTATGGAGCCGTTTGACTATCAGGACCTGTTTCACGAGTCGTTGCAAAAGGCCTTTGCAGCCACCAACCCGGCCGTCAGGACCGCTTATTTTGAGCTTGCGACCTTCTACCGCCGGAGGCTCGGCAACGACCATAAGGCGCAACCGTCGGGCGATGCTCTGAAGAAGATCGCGGCCCGGGCGCGGGCACGCGGTGCCGCTGCCCCCCAAGTCGCCGCTACCAGCAGTCGCGAGCCATAGCTCTCGCTTCGAGGAGGTCGACCAGGCCGCGGTTCTGCAACAAGAGCTGCTCACCGCCGAACGCAAGCGCTCGCTCGCTCGCAGGACTGTCGCAGTCGGCCGAGATCACGGCGAGGATCGAAGCTTCGTCGGGAAGCGACGGAGCCGGCGATTCGATCCCGGTCCGCGCCGCTGCCCGGTCGAGCAGCCGGCGGATCGGCCACCAGTCGCAAACCAGCGCGGTGGCGGCGCCAAGAGCGCAGCCGCGCCGTTCGGACCTGGCGAGGATTTCAAGGGCGTGGCGCTGGGCCTGCAAAGTCGCTTCCGTCTCCGCCGCACCCGGAGTGCTCGGGATCGGCCCAACGGCGGAGGTCAACCTGACGAGGAACAGCCGCTCGCGTTCGAACGAGTCGACAGCCTTGCCGAGCCACGCGTTCGCCGGCCCCTGCGGGCAGAGCGCAAGCGTCTGCTCGACAAGCCCCGGATGATGACCGTGGACACTGCACAAAAGATGGACGGCGTCGGCCATGTCCCGAGCCGAATTCGGCCCGGACGCCCCGATCAGCGCCTGAATATAGGGATGCCCCGCGGTGCCGTTGCCGGCAACGCGTGAGATCTGCGCATCGGCAGCCGATACCGCCTGGCGGTCGACGAGCTGGTTGGTCGCCATTCGCATCCTTCCCTGAGCGTCCAGGCATTGGGACGCCACTTACGGGGAGGGCGTAGCGCAAGCGCGTAAAGACGGAGTTAGCGCGGGATTAGGAAATTGGTGACGCTGTTTGGTAATCGCGAAGACAGGCGAGGCAGCAAATATCCACAGGCTTTTGCACCGGA
>JACDCV010000013.1 GCA_013817375.1 Sphingomonas sp. | reverse complement strand
CGCTCGGGAAGGTCAAGTTCACCTTCCCCAACAGCTTTGGCGTCTATCTTCACGACACGCCCGACAAGGAGCTTCTGACCGAGGATACGCGGCTGTTCAGCGGCGGCTGCATCCGGCTGGAAGATGCATCGCGGTTCGGCAAATGGCTCTACGGCCGAACGCTCAAGGCAACGTCGAGCGATCCCGACATCGAAGTTCCACTCGACCAGCCCGTCCCCGTCTATGTCACCTATTTGACGGCCGAGCCAAACGGATCGGCAATTGCTTATCATGACGACGTCTATGGGTGGGATGCGCAGCGGCTTGCGCAGCTCGGCTCCGGTGGAAAACTGGCAGCGCGCTAGCCCGCGCCTTCAAAGCCGCCAGGTCGCGACATATTCGAGTTGATAGGGGACCGGGCGCCCCTGATCGTCGAGCGCCGGCCGGAAGCGAAGCCGTCGTGTGATCAACGGGCAAAGCCCGGAATCGACCATGGAATCGCCGCTCGACCGGACAATTCGGCAATTGGCTGGAGCGCCGTCCGGCTCCACCCGAAGCGACACCATCGCGCGCCCCGCGGCAAGCCGTCCGGCGGCAAGTCCGCGATAGTCGGCGCGGGTGAGGTTGCGGATCAACCGCGCCGGTGTGAATTTCGAAAAGTCTCCAGTGCCGCCGCCGCCCCGGCCGGTCCCCGACCCGCCGGCGCCCGACCCGGTCCCCGCCGTTCCCGTGCCAGATGCGGAGGCAGCGCCCGTTCCCGGCTCGGTTGCGGCGGCGATGACTTCCCTCGGCGGAAGCACGACCTCCGGCACCGGCGCGACGATCGGCGTAGCGTCCGCGGTTTTGCCCGACTCTCCCGCTTCCTCGGGTGCGGCATCTTCGCTCCGGACTTGCGGCGGCGGCTCCTCGGGCGGCGGCTCGGGAAGCGAGATGTCGAAAATCTCGAGCCGCTCGGCGGCGCGATTGACGATGTCGACGTTGAGCCCGGTGATGATGATGGCCCCGAGCACGACATGAACGGCGACGACCGCTGCAATCGCCTTCCAGCGGTCGCGTCGCTCCGCATGTCGATAGGCCATCGCCGCGCCTCCGTATGACCTGCCCCTCCGTATGACCTGCCAACGCGCATTCCGGCGGAAAGTTTTCGCCTAGCGCTCCGTGCCGCCGTTTCGCCGGGCGAGGATCATCGCTCCGACAATGCACCCGCCGAACAGCGCGCCTTCCAGCCCGCCGGTGACCACCTGGCTGACCGTTCCGAAGCTCGTCTCGCCGAATAAAGCGCCAAGCTGATCAAGGCGAAGCCGTGAAGCCGGGAAGCTGCCCGCAAGCAAGTCGAGGCTTCCGCCCATCAGGCGTCCGCCAGCGATGGTGAGCAAGATTCCGCCAATCCCTCCTGCAAGTGCTGCCGCCGCTGCGCCGTGCCGGAGCGAGCCCGGCGCCGGGCCGCGGGCGGCAAGCCATGCTCCGCCGCCCACCGCGGCGCCAAGAACCAGCCCCTCGGCCGCGCCGGTGATGTCGCCCGGCGAACGCCCCAGCAAAAGGCTGAAGGCATCGACTGCGATCAGTTTGACCAGGGCGCCGACGACGAGACCGCCGACGGCCCCGCCGATGATCATCCATGGCGAGTACCGAGCCGACAGGCGCACTGCCGCGGCGATCCCGAAAGCGACTCCGGCGGCACCGACCAACGCGATTGCGAACGTCACGCAGACGAGCACGAGCATCGCCGAAATGGCACCCATCCCGCCTTCGGGCGCCTGCGAGGCGGCAAAGCCGTAGAATATGCCGCCTATGAGGCCGGCAAGAGCGCCTCCGGCAGTTCCCCAAAGGCCCAGCGCAAGCATGTCGCGCGAGCGGTGGTCCGAAGCGGCGGGCGAAGGAGCAGGTTGCGAGCGCTCGATCTCCTCGACGGGAGCGATGAAGCGATAGCCGTGCTTGGGCACCGTTTCGATGAACCGCGGCCGCGAAGCGTCGTCGCCTAGCTGTTTGCGGAGCGTTCGTACGCACTGGGTCAGCGCCTCGTCCGTCACCGGCACGCCCTTCCACACTTCGTCGTGGAAGCGGTCCTTGGACACCAGCCGTCCCTTTTCGCTCACAAGCAGCGCCAGAGCGTCGAAATATCGGCCGGCGATCTCCACCGGCGAACCGTCGCAGCGCAGCTGGCGATCCCCTGCGTCGAGGGTGAATCGGTCGAAACGAAAGCTGCCGGTAGCCACTTTTCAGCAAGACCTCAGAAACTGCTCATGCCGCTCATGCGTCACGCGCGCATAGTGCCGGTCGATCAGGCATGGAGGCAAGACGATCATGGCAGCAACCACAAACGGCGAACCGCGCTCTATCCCCTGGAGGATGGTCGGCTGGGGTACCGCTGGTTTTCTTCTACTTCTGCCGCTGGTGACGGGCGCGCCCTGGACTGTTTCCGACTACATCCTGGTAGCTGTGATATTCGGCATCGTTGGCGGACTCATCGAGCTGACGGTAAGGAAGACTGCGAGCTTTGCCTATCGAACAGGCGTTGCAGTCGCTCTTGCCGCATCGGTCTTCCACATCTGGTTCACCGGCGCCGTCGGGATTATCGGCAACGAGAGCAATCCCGGCAATGTGCTTTACCTGGGCGTGGTGGTTCTCGCGATCCTGGGGTCCATCGCCTCGCTTGGGCGTGCGCGATCGCTGGCGTGGGTGATGGTCATCGTCGCGATTGCCGAGGTGCTGGTTCCGCCTGTCGCTTATGCGTGGGTGGCCGATCCGGTGGATGCAGTCCTTCGAACGGAAGTGTTCGTGCTAGGCGGAGTGTTTACCGGAATGTGGCTTCTTGCCGCCTGGCTGTTCCGGGAGGGTGAGCGAATAGACAGCCGCGGCTCAGAGGCTTAGCGGTTCCCGGTCCCAGTAAGGAGTAGGATCGATGGACCGGCGTTCGTTCATGGCTTCAACGGGAGCGGTTGCAGCGACGATGGCTCTCTCTCCGCTCGCCTCTAAGGCGGCCGCGCAGGCTGCGCCCGGCGAGGACGCGCGGCTTCGGGCGATGCTCGATCGCTTCTTCTACGAGGCGCTGAACTCCAATCCAGAGGGGGCGACGGCGCTCGGCCTCGATGTCGGTCCGCGAGCGCCGTTGCGCAGCCGGCTCGACGACTATAGCACCGCCGGAAAGGCGAAGGAGATCGCCCGCCAGCGCAGCAATCTCGCGCAGCTCCGGACGATCGACAAGGCGCGGCTCTCGCCGGCCGCGACCCTCGACTATGACGTCGTCGAATATGACCTCACCTCGACGCTCGAAGGCGCGCGCTACCCCTACGGCTCGGCGGGAGGCCGCTATGCGCCTTATGTGCTCAGCCAGCTGACCGGCCCCTACCGCAGTATTCCGGACTTCCTCGATAGCACGCACCCGGTGAAAGATCGGTCCGACGCCGACGCCTATATGGCGCGGCTCGCGCAGTTCGACCGGGTGCTTGAAGAGAGCACCACCCGCCAGCGCGAGGATGCGGCGCAAGGCGTGTTCGCTCCGGACTATGTCCTCGACACCACCCTGAAGCAGCTTCGCTCGCTTCGCGACCAACCCGCGGCCGAGACGATCCTCGTCACCTCGATCACACGGCGAGCCCGCGAGGCGGGGCTAAGCGGCAATTATGGTGCTGATGCGCAGAAGATCGTCTCGAGGGAGGTGTTCCCCGCGCTAGACCGCCAGATTTCGCTGGTGAGCGAGCTTCGCGCCAAGGCCACCCACGAGGCCGGCGTGTGGCGCCTTCCGGCGGGCGAAGCTTATTATGCCGCAGCGTTGAAAGCCGCGACGACGACCGAGATGAGCGCCGACGAAATCCACCAGCTGGGGCTTCAGCAGGTGGCGGAAATCGAGGCTCAGCTCGACCCGATCCTGCGGGCGCACGGGCTGACTCAGGGGACCGCCGGTGAGCGGCTCGCGCAGCTCAACAAGGACCCGTCGCAGCTCTATCCGAACACGGACGAGGGCCGGGCGGCGTTGCTCGCGCACCTTAACCGGCAGATTGAGGCGATCTACCCGCGCCTTCCAGAGGCGTTCGCGACGCTTCCGAAGGCGAAGGTCGAGGTGCGTCGGGTGCCGCCCCTGATCCAGGTGGGCGCTCCTGGCGGCTATTATGATGCGCCGCCGCTCGATAATTCGCGAGCGGGCATCTACTACATTAACCTGCGCGACACGTTCGATCGGCCGAAGTTCGGGCTCGCGACCCTGACCTATCACGAGGCGCTTCCGGGCCATCACCTGCAGATCAGCCTTGCGCAGGAATCAGAGGAAATCCCGCTGATCCGGCGGCTTGGCGGCTATTCGGCCTATACCGAAGGCTGGGCGCTCTATGCAGAGCAGCTCGCCGACGAGCTGGGCATGTACGAGGACGACCCACTCGGCCGCGCCGGGATGCTTCAGTCCTTTTTGTTCCGGGCGACCCGGCTGGTCGTCGACACGGGCATCCACGCGAAGCGCTGGTCGCGCGAGCGGGCTACGGACTATTTCATCAAGACCACGGGGATTGCTCGCGGCCGGAGCCAAAGCGAGATCGACCGCTACACCGTCTGGCCCGGCCAGGCGACGAGCTACAAGGTCGGGCATATCGTCTGGGACCGGCTGCGCCGCGAAGCCAAGGCGAAGCTGGGGCCGAGGTTCGAAATCCGCGACTTCCACGACGTGCTTCTGCAAGGCTCGGTGCCGCTGACGATCTTGGAGCAGTTGGTGGAGCGGCGGATCGCCGAGGAACTCAGGAGCTGACGAGGACGATTTATTCCGGGTTGTTCTCGAGCCAGGCTTCGAGCCACTTGATCGTATAGTCGCCGGCGAGGAACTCGGGGTCGCGGACCAGCCGCCGGTGTAGCGGGATTGTGGTCTTCATGCCTTCGACGATGAACTCTTCGAGCGCTCGCTTCAGACGCATGATGCAGCGCTCGCGAGTGGTCCCGTAGACGATGAGCTTGGCGATCATGCTGTCGTAAAAGGGCGGCACGCGATAGCCGGTGTAGAGGCCGCTATCGACGCGAACGTGCATTCCGCCCGGAGCGACGTAATTCTTCACCAGGCCCGGCGAGGGCATGAAGGTCTGCGGGTCCTCGGCATTGATCCGGCACTCAATCGCATGGCCGTGGAGGCGGACCTCTTCCTGGCGGCAGGACAGGCCTTCGCCCTGGGCGATCCGGATCTGCTCGCGAACCAGGTCGATGCCGCTGATCATCTCGGTCACCGGATGCTCGACCTGAAGCCGGGTGTTCATCTCGATGAAGTAGAATTCCTTGTTCTCGTAGAGGAATTCGATCGTGCCGGCGCCGCGATAGCCCATATCCGCCATCGCCTTGCGGACGATCTCGCCCATCCGCTCGCGTTCTTCCGGAGTGATGACCGGAGAGGGCGCTTCCTCAAGCACTTTCTGGTGGCGGCGCTGGAGCGAGCAGTCGCGCTCGCCAAGGTGGATTGCGTTGCCCTCGCCATCGCCGAACACCTGGAATTCGATGTGGCGCGGGTCGTCGAGATATTTTTCCAGGTAAACGGTGTCGTCGCCGAACGCGGCCCGCGCTTCGGACGCCGCCTGGCTCATCAGGCTTTCGAGCTGGTCTTCCGAGGGGACGACCTTCATCCCCCGTCCGCCGCCGCCCGAAGCGGCCTTGATCAGAACCGGATAGCCGACCTCAGCGGCGAGCGCCTTGACGTCGGCGATCGACTCCAGCGGCCCGTCCGAACCGGGGACCAGCGGAAGGCCGAGCTTCGCGGCGGTTCGCTTGGCCTCGATCTTGTCGCCCATGATCCGGATATGCTCGGGCTTGGGGCCGACCCAGGTGATGTCGTGGCTCTCGACGATCTCCGCGAAATGCGCATTCTCCGACAGGAAACCGTAGCCGGGATGGATCGCGTCGGCGTGAACGACCTCGGCCGCCGAGATGATGTTGGGGATGTTGAGGTAGGATTCGGTCGCTGGCGGAGGTCCGATGCAGACGGTTTCGTCGGCAAGCCGGACGTGCATTGCGTCGGCGTCGGCGGTCGAATGGACGGCGACGGTGGCGATTCCCATCTCATGACAGGCGCGATGAATCCGAAGAGCGATTTCGCCGCGGTTCGCGATGAGCAGTTTCTTGATGGCCATGGTCAGTCGAGCAGGACCAGCGGCTGGTCGAACTCCACCGGCTGGCCGTTCTCGACCAGTATTTGCTTGATGACCCCGCCGCGCGGAGCAGTGATCGGGTTCATCACCTTCATCGCCTCGATGATCAGCAAGGTGTCGCCGGCCTTGACCTCGTCACCGGGCTTCACGAACGGATCGGCTCCCGGTTCGGACGTCAGATAACAGGTGCCGACCATCGGCGAGCGGACGCTTTCGCCGTCGAGGTCGCCGACCGCGGTTTCGGCGTTCATCGGCGGAGCGGTCATCGGCTGAGGCGAAGTGCCCGCCGCAGCAGGAGCGGCTGCCGGCCTCAGGTCGCGAACGACCTTGATCTTCCTGTCGCCGTCCTCGACTTCGATCTCCGTGAGGTTGGTCTCGCTGAGGAGCTCGGCGAGCTCGCGGACAAGCGCCGTGTCGATCCGCATCGCTCCCAACTTGGAGCCGTCGCCTTTGGAAGGTCCGGCCATGTGCAAGTCCCCTGTTGAATTTGCCGCTTCGCCCTGGCCGCAGCCCCTTGCAGAGCCGAGGCGCGGCGTCCAGTCCGCCATATGCGGGTGGCGCCGGCATTGCGGTCGCCTATATGGGCGCTCTGACGAAACCTCCAAGCACGAACGGCAAATGGCTGACATAGCCCGGCAACAGAGAATTTCGGTGACGCTGAACGGGGAGCATAAGTCGGTGCCCGCGCCGGGAAGCATCGCCGACATGCTCCGCGCGATCGGGATCGATCCGCGGCGGGTCGCGGTCGAGCGCAACCTGGAAATCGTGCCGCGCTCGACGCTTGGCGAGGTCGAGGTCGCGGACGGCGATGCGTTCGAGATCGTGCACTTCGTCGGTGGCGGCTAATCAGGCGCCCGACGGCGGCTCCCAAAGCTCGATCGCATTGCCTTCGGGATCGTGGATTCGGGCGAAGCGGCCAGTGGCGGGATCGTCCCATTCGGGCTTGGTGATGATGCCGATGCCCGCTTCGCGCAACCCGGCCAGCAGCGCGTCGAGGCCGCTGACGCGAAGATTGATCATGAACGCCTTGTCGGCGGCGAAATAATCGCTGTCGCGCTTGAACGGCGCGAACACCATCGGCCCGCCGAGCGTCTCCCACACCCACGGATTGTCCTTGCCCTCCCCGGTCGCGTCGCAGCCGGCGCCGACGCCAAGATGCTCTTTGTACCACGCGGCAAGCGCGTCCGGATCATCGGCGCGGAAGAACAGCCCGCCCATCCCAAGCACAGTCATTGCACCCTCCCTCGCAGTTCCTTCAGCGGCTCGTCGCGCCTATATGCGCAGGACGCAAGGAGATTGCTTTGAACGCTGAGACGAAGATCGCGGGAGCCGACAGCTGGACGGTGGCGGGACGGACCTTCACCTCGCGGCTGATCGTCGGCACCGGCAAGTATAAGAGCTTCGAGGAAAATGCGGCGGCGGTCGAAGCTTCGGGCGCCGAGATCGTCACCGTCGCGGTTCGCCGGGTGAACATCGCCGATCCCGGCCAGCCGATGCTGACCGATTTCATCGACCCCAAAAAGATCACTTATCTTCCCAACACCGCCGGCTGTTTTACCGCCGATGACGCGATCCGGACGCTCCGGCTTGCGCGCGAGGCGGGCGGCTGGAGCCTGGTGAAGCTCGAAGTGCTCGGCGAGGCTAAGACCCTCTACCCCGACATGCGCGAAACGCTTCGCGCCACCGAGGTGCTGGTGAAGGAGGGCTTCGAGCCGATGGTCTATTGCACCGACGACCCGATCGGAGCGAAGCAGCTGGAAGAGGCCGGAGCGGTGGCGGTCATGCCGCTTGGAGCGCCGATCGGATCGGGCCTTGGAATCCAGAACCGAGTGACCATCCGGCTGATCGTCGAGGGCGCGAAAGTGCCGGTGCTTGTCGACGCGGGAGTCGGCACCGCGAGCGACGCGGCGGTGGCGATGGAGCTCGGCTGTGACGGAGTGCTGATGAACACCGCCATCGCCGAGGCCAAGGATCCGGTGATGATGGCCCGCGCGATGAAGTTGGCGGTCGAGGCTGGGCGCCTCGCCTATCTGTCGGGGCGGATGCAGATGCGCCGCTACGCCGACCCGTCCAGTCCCCTGGCAGGCTTGATCTAGCCGCCGGGCGCGCAACCGCTCGCCCGCTCAGCTGTTGGTCGAGGGTCCGGAGGTGGACCATGGTAACGACAGGTTCGGGCTTCGCCGACGAGCGCGAGGCGATGGTCGAGCGGCAGATCCTCGGCCGCGGGATTACCGACCCGAACATCCTCGAAGCGTTCCGCTCGGTTCCGCGCGAGGCGTTCCTCGACGAGCAGCACCGTAGCCTCGCTTACGGCGATCACCCGCTTCCGATCGCGGCGGGGCAGACGATATCCCAGCCCTACATTGTCGCGTCGATGATCAGCGCCGCAGAGGTCAAGCCGGGCGACATTGTGCTCGAGGTCGGCGCCGGATCGGGCTATGCGGCCGCGCTGATGAGCCGGATCGCAAGCCGGGTCATCGCTATCGAGCGCCAGCCGGAGCTGGTGAAAATCGCTTCGGAGCGAATGCGCAGGCTGGGCTATGACAATGTCGAGATTTGCGAGGGCGACGGCACTCGCGGCTGGCCCGAAGAAGCGCCGTTCGACGCGATCCTCGCCGCAGCGTCGGGAAGCCATGTCCCGGAACGATGGATCGAGCAGCTCGCGGAAGGCGGGCGGATCGTCATGCCGGTCGGAAAACCCGGCGCGGTGCAGCAGCTGGTGAAAATTACCAAAAGCCCGGCCGGCAATTTGATCAGTGAGACCCTCGCCGCAGTGCGCTTCGTGCCGCTGATCGGCGAGGAAGGGTGGGGCGATGAGTGACACGTTGACCAGGCGGGTATTGGACCAAGGCTAGCGGCCGCCGGCGCTTCGCTTGCTCAGCCGCGTCCGGGCGGCCGCTGTCGCCTGACCGGTCGTGTCGGCTTCCTTCTCGATGCGGTCGAGCGAGGCTCCGTGAAGCTCGCGCCGGGCAAGGCCGAGGAGCGCCTCGGCCTGGATATCCACAGCTTCGATTTGCTCGACCGACCGGCACTGCTCGGAGAGCGAAGCGAGCTGCGATAGGAAATGCGCGGCAGCATTTGCATCGGCGGCGAAATAGGGCTGCAGCCGCCCGAAACCCCGTTGCAGATAGAGCGCAAAGCTGCCCGTCGGAGCGACCACCCGCAAATTGCCATCATCGTCGACCCGATATGGGGAAGCGGGCTGGCGGCGAGCCAATTCGGCGGCCGCAGCGGTGAGCCAGTCGAGGCAGGTCATCGCCGTGTACGGATCGTTGACTCCGGTCGACAGCGCTCGCGCGGCGACTTCGACAAGCTCATCGATCAGGAACAGGAGGTCCTGGCCGGGCGTGCGGCTGCTGCCGACGGCCCAACTGTCGCGGATCGCCTTCTCCGCTTTCTCGTCGAGGCCGTTTTTCGACGCGACAAGCGCGACGGCGCGGCCGCAATAGGCAAATTCGCCGGGGGCCAGCTTGATCGACACGATCAGGCCATGTTCGCGGGCGCAGGACAATAGATGCGATTCATCGATCAGCTGGACGTATCCGTTCGCGCTGGACTCGACCGTCTTGACCTCGCTGTCCCTCGCGAACGCGGCTTGCGCCAGCTTTCGCAAATCTTCCTCCTGCGCTGCCGAATGCTCGGGCGGATCGCCGAAACGGGCCGGAAATCTTTTGTCGATCGACCGGATCAGCAGCTTGCCGACACTCGAGGTGATCGTGTTGATGTGGATGCTCTCGGGAACATGGTGGATGAAATAGATGAGGACGATGATCGAGCAGAGCGCGAGGAGAAGCGCGATCATGACCGCCAGCTGCGGCACGAACTCCTCGTCGCCGCTGTAGATCGTCCTCAGCACGACCACCGAATAGACGAAGGTGGCGATGAAGGTGCCGAGGGTTATCTGGTTGCCCCGGTCGCCCATGAAGTTGGTGAGGATTCGGGGACCGTACTGGTTGGCGGCGAAGGAAATTGCGACGATCGTGATCGAGAAGACGACGCCGGCGACGGTGATCATCGAGCCGGCGATGGTCGAAAGCACCTCTCGAGCTCCGTCGGGCTTCGACTGCTGGTACCAGCCAAGACCGTCGAACAGCCCGGCCGTGGGTCCGGAGTCCAGCCAGATGGCGCCCGCGCCCAGCAGGATCGCGAGCACCACCATGATCGAAGGCACGAACCAGTAGCTCGCCTGGAAATTGCGCCACAGCTTAAAGAATGGAGGGTTCATGCCGCAAAGACGTTCGGCCGCCGAAATGGTGCCGTGTCGAAGGCCTGCTAGCTGCGGTCCTTCGATCTTTTGCGAATCTTCGCGATCGTCGTCGCATTGCTGATCTGCTCGACGTCGGTCTTGCAGTGGATCAGCCGGATTCCTTTTCGCTCCAGCGAGCGGTCGAGCGCGGGCGCGAATTCCTCAGTCTTTTCCACCGTCTCCGCCCAGCCGCCATAAGCGCGCGCGAGCGCCGCGAAGTCGGGATTGGCGAGCTCGGTTGCCGAGACCCGCTCGGGATATTCGCGCTCCTGATGCATCCGGATAGTCCCGTAGGAGCCATTGTCGACGAGTATCACGAGCAGGTCGCAGCCGTGCTGGGCTGCTGTCGCAAGCTCCTGGCCGTTCATCAGGAAATCGCCGTCGCCCGCAATCGCGACCACCGTTCGGTCCCTGAAGCGAAGCGCAGCGGCGACGGCTGCGGGGACTCCGTAACCCATCGTTCCCGAGGTGGGAGCAAGCTGCGTCGGCATCGGCCCGTAGCGCCAGTAGCGGTGCCACCAGCCCGAGAAATTGCCGGCGCCATTACAGATGATCGTGTTCCCCGGGAGCTTGTCGCGCATCGCCGCAACGCAGGGGCCAAGGTCGAGGACGACTCCCCCGCGCGGCTTGGGCTCGGACCAGTCGAGCCATATACGGTGCGCCTGCTCTCCGCAGGCGAAGCGGACGAGATCGGGGTCGAGCCAGCCGTCGGCCATTTCCGCAAACTCGCCCATGTCGGCGCAGATTGGAAGGTCGGCATGATAGACCCGGCCAAGCTCGTTGGGGTCGGGATGGACATGGACCAGCGTCTGCCCGGGATGGTCGGGAGCGATCAGGGTATAGCCGTCGGTCGTTGCCTCGCCGAGCCGGGTTCCGATTGCGAGGATCAAGTCGGCGTCGCGGATTCGCTGCTGGAGCTCCGGATTGGGACCGTAGCCAAGCTGGCCCGCATAGACGCCGCATATGTTGTCGATCGAATCCTGCCGCCGGAATGATGCGGCGACCGGAATTCCGTAGCGGAAGGCGAAGTTGGAGAAATGATGACCGGCGCCCGGGCTCCAGTCAGCTCCGCCGACGATTGCGACCGGAGCGCAAGCTTCCTTCAATAGCTCGAACATCGCCTGGATCGCGCCCGGGTCGGGAGCTTGCGACAGCGGCGGAACCCGCGGCCTGTCGGCGGTCTCGACCTCATCGCGAAGCATGTCCTCGGGAAGCGCAAGAACGACCGGGCCGGGGCGGCCGGCGGTCGCGACCCGCCAGGCGCGCGCGACATATTCCGGAATCCGCCGGGCGTCCTCGATCCGCGCCGCCCATTTGGCGACGGGAGCGAAGAAAGCGGGGAAGTCGACTTCCTGGAAGCCTTCGCGGTCGCGGTCGCCGCGCGAGACATCGCCGATGAACAGGATCATCGGGGTCGAATCCTGGAAGGCGACATGGACTCCGCCGCTGGCATTGGTCGCTCCGGGCCCGCGGGTGACGAAGGCGATTCCGGGCCGGCCGGTCATCTTGCCGTCGGCGTCGGCCATGTAAGCGACTCCGCCTTCCTGGCGGCACACGGTCACGTCTATCTCGGGCGTGTCGTGGAGCGCGTCGAGAACGGCGAGGAAGCTTTCGCCGGGGACCGTGAAGATTCGGTCGCAGCCCTGGATCCTGAGCTGATCGACGAGGATCCGGCCGCCGGTACGGACGCTTTTAGCTGCCATGGGGTGGCGATTAGCGGGGGCGCGGCCCCGCGTCACGCACGATCAGCTGGGGGCGGGCGGTTGAGCGGGCCGGGCGGGTGCGGAATTGGGCACGACCCGCCAGATCGTATTCGACAAATCGTCGGCGATGATCAGAGCGCCACGCGGGTCGATGGTTACCCCGACCGGGCGCCCCATGGTCTTTCCATCGACCTGGAAGCCGGTTGCGAAGTCGATCGGGGGACCTGCCGGGCGCCCGCCGCGGAACGGCACGAAGACGACCTTGTAGCCGACCGGCACATCGCGGTTCCAGCTGCCGTGCATCCCGACGAAGGCTCCGTCGCCAAAGCGGCCGCCCATTGCAGGCGTCGAGAAAGCGAGGCCGAGCGGCGCGGTGTGGGACTGGAGCCCATAATCGGGGCGGATGGTTTCCCTGACCTTGGCCTCCTTGAACGGCTTCACTCGCCTGTCCGCATTCGGGCCCCAATAAGCGTAGGGCCAGCCATAGAAAGCGCCCTGGCGGACCGAGGTCAGATAGTCGGGCACCAAATTGGGGCCGAGCTCGTCACGCTCGTTGACGACCGCCCAAAGCTGTCCAAGCCCCGGCTGGATCGCAAGCGCGGTGGGATTGCGAAGGCCGGTGGCGAACGGTTTGGACGCGCCCGTTTGCGAATCGATCTGCCAGACCATCGCGCGGTCTTCCTCGACCGCCATTCCGCGCTCCGCAATATTGCTGTTGGAGCCGATGCCGACATAGAGGAAGCGGCCGTCGGGGCCTGCAGTCATCGCCTTGGTCCAGTGATGGTTGATCGCCGCCGGCAGCGGGGTGACACTGATCGGCGGGCCGCTGGCGCGGATCTGGCCCGGACGATAGTCGAAGGCGACCAGTTCGTCCTGATTGGCAACGAAGAGGCGATTGCCGATCAGCGCCAAGCCGTACGGGGCGTTGAGATTCTCGGCGAAGATCGCTCGGCCTTCGTAAGTGCCGTCGCCATCGGCATCGCGAAGCAATGTCAGGCGATCGCCGCTTTTGACCGGGCTTGCTCCCTGCTCCTTGAAATAACCGGCGACGAAATCCTTGGGCCGGAGCGCTGGCGCCTTTGAGCCGCCCTTGCCCTCGGCGACAAGGATGTCGCCGTTGGGCAGAAGCAAGGTCTGGCGAGCGCTCTTGAGGTCGGTGGCGATGGGCGTGATCGTATAGCCTTCCGGGACCGTCGGCCGGCGGTCGCCCCAGCCGGCCGGGCTGGCGATATTCATGTTTGGAAGAAGCCCGCGCTGCGGCTCCGGAAGGTCCGGGTTGGAGCCATATTGAGAGACTTCGGGGTCGTTGCCGCCGCACGCTGCGAGCAAGGTAGCGGTTGCAAACAGGACGAAGATTTGGCGCGGGGTCATCGAGCGGCTCCGATCCGGTGACTGGAAAAGGCCGTCCAGATGGCGGCGAGTGCGAGCAGAACGCAAATGACTGAGAGGATCAGGCCGGCCGGCATTGCCGCCCAGCCGTCCTTTGCATGCAACAGCGCGTTGAAGAACCCGACTATGAAAGTCGCGACCAGCAGTCCGACATGGATCCATTTGTCGCGGTGCCGGTCATTATCCGCCCGAAGGCTGTCGACGATCGCCCACACCAAAGCGAGTCCGACGAACACCAGCGCTCCGGCGTTCAGCCACGAAGCGAAGTTGGTCCACTGCACCTCGTAGGTGGTGCTGTACGCCCAGTCGCTGAGCAGCGCGCCGACGAACAGCGGCAGCGCGCAGGAGACCAGCACCGCGTGGACCGGATGAATTGCTCCCCGGTATGAAATAGTGTCGGCCATGGAATTCCCCTGTTTTGCCGTCGGGCCGGACCAAAATCCGGTCGGCCGCTACTTGGGTAACGCGCTAGGGCGGAGACGGTTTCGGCGGTAGAACGAGCGCCTGGCGTTTCGAGCGTAACTCAGGTGCCGGCGGTCACGCTTGGTGGATCGCTTTCACCACTTGATAGGTCTCCAGCCCTTCCTTGCCGCCTTCCGAGCCGAAGCCGGACTCCTTCACTCCGCCGAACGGCGCGTCGGCGACGGAGATGGCGAAGGTGTTGATCCCGACCATGCCGGCCTCGATCGAATCGCCGAGCAGGTTCGCGCGGCGGCCGTTTTCGGTGAAGGCGAAGGCGGCGAGGCCGTAGGGCAGGCGGTTGGCCTGCTCGATCGCTTCGTCCTGGGTTTTGAACGGGCGCGACACGGCGACCGGGCCGAACGGCTCTTCGTTCATGATGTCGGCTTCGAGCGGGACATCGGCGAGCAGGGTCGGCTTGTAGAAATAGCCGCTGTTGCCGGGCTCGCCGCCGGTGACCACCCGTGCGCCTTTGGCACGGGCGTCCTCGACCAAAGCTGCGACCGCTTCGGGCCTGCGCTTGTTGGCGAGTGGGCCCATGTTGGTGTCGTCGAGAAGGCCGTCGCCGACCTTCACCTTGCCGGTTCGCTCCGCAAAGCCCGTGATGAAGGCGTCGTAAATCGATTCCTGGACGTAGAAGCGCGTCGGCGACACGCACACCTGGCCGGCATTACGGAATTTTTGCGGAACCACCATGTCGAGCGTCTTCTCGAGGGCGCAATCGTCGAAAATAAGCACAGGCGCGTGGCCGCCAAGCTCGAGGGTGATCTTGGTCACATTGTCGGCTGCGAGCTTCATCAGATGCTTGCCGACCGGAATCGAGCCGGTGAAGCTGACCTTTCGGATCACCTTCGAGCCGATCAGGTGGCGGCTGACCATGTCGGGAACGCCGTGAACCAGCTGGAACACGCCCTTGGGAAGGCCGGCATCGTCGAGCGCCCGGGCGATTGCGAGCGTATTGCCCGGCGTTTCCTCGGGCGGCTTGGAAATCACCGAGCAGCCGGCAGCAAGCGCCGCAGCGACCTTCTTGGCGAGAAGGTAGATTGGGAAATTCCACGGCGTGAAGGTCGCGACCGGGCCAACCGGCTCGTGCATCACCCGGCTGAGCTGGCCCGCCGGGCGGACCAGGACCCGGCCATAGTCGCGTTTGATCTCCTCGGCATACCAGTCGAACAAGGAGGCGGCGCCGAAGACCTCGCCCTTCGACTCCGCCAGGGGCTTGCCCTGTTCCTGGGTCATGGTGCGGGCGATGTCGTCGGCGCGCTCTTTCAGCAGCTTCGCCGCCTTGTGAAGGATCGCGCTTCGCTTCTCGACGTCGGTCGAGCGCCATTCAGGATACGTGCGCTTTGCGGTCTCGAGCGCCTCGTCGAGGTCGGCTTCGGTGGCTAGCGGGAGGTCGGCGATGCCTTCTCCGGTGGCCGGATTGACGACTGAAAAGCTGTCGCGGCCTTCGCCGGTTCGCCAGCTTCCATTGATGAAGAGCTTGAGGTCTGCCTGATATCCCATGGGGTCGCAGATAGGCCCGGCTTGATGCGGGAGCAACTTGACTCATCCTCCCTGCGTCCGAAGGACGTGGGGAGGGGAACCAGCAAAGCTGGTGGAGGGGCCATGCGAGCTACGGCAAGATCCATGCGGATCGCGCGTCAGCAACGACGTTCGATGAGTCCGCCCGAAGTGAAGTTGTGGACTCTGCTTCGGCGATCGCCCGAGGGGATACGCTTTCGAAGACAGCATTCGATTGGACCCTATGTCGCCGACTTTTACTGCCCGGCGGCAAAGCTCGTCATCGAGATCGACGGGTCGGCACACGATTCGGCTGCTGCCGCCGAGCATGATCGAATGCGGAACGAATATATGATGAAGCTGGGGCTGAAAGTCCTGCGGATTGCTGCATCAGAGGTGCTGGCCGATCCTGCCGCCGTTGCTGACGGGCTGTTGAGTCTGTGCGGCCCCTCCACCACTCAGCTACGCTGAGCGGTCCCCCTCCCCATTGCTCCGCAACAGGGAGGATGTTGTCTCGTCCGCAACGGCTCGCTAGTCGCTACTTACAGAGGAGAAACTATTCATGACCAAGGACGAACTCGTTTCGAAGATGCAGGAGAACAACGCCTGGGTCGAAGGCAAGCGCGTGAAGCTCGACTTTGCCGACAAGGGCGTGATCATGCTCGACGGCCAGGCCAAGCAGGTCAGCGAAGAGGATTCAGAAGCCGACACGACGATCAAGACGAGCTGGGAAGACTGGCAGAAAATGGCTGCCGGCGAGCTCGACGGAATGACCGCCTTCATGACCGGAAAGCTCAAGGTCGAGGGCGACATGTCGAACGCGATGCAGCTTCAGGGCGTCGTGGCGAAGCTTCGCGGCTAGTCGAGCCAGCCAGCTTCTCGGAGCGCGCGCACGCGGTCGCGGGCGACCGGCGCTTCCACGCCGCCGCGCAGCTTGAGGCACAGCCTGCGGCCGTCGCGCTCGATCGATTCGACGCCGCCGCGCGCTACCCACCAGCTTCGGTGAACGCGCAGTCCGGCGGCTTCGCCAAGCTCTGCTTCGGCGTCCCGCATTCGCAAAAGGATCAGCGTGCTTCGTTGCGGTGAGTGAGCCCGGACGTAATGATCCTCCATCTCCAGAGCGATGAGGTCGGCGGCGATGTCCGGCGGCAATCGCCTGAGGAACGGCGGCTCGTCCGCCGTCCGGGGCTCCGGCGGCGCCGCAGCTACCTGCTCGGCCGGCTCCTCGCGTCTTCGCTCCAATAAAGTAAAGAGTGTTGCAACCAAAGCTCCGATGATTGCGACCTGCAGGTAGAGCTGAAACCAGCGGTCCGGGCCGAACACTTCCTCCAGGCGCGCTCCGTTCCACCACAATATCAGGAGCGAGGCCGGAACCGCGCCG
Organism: Sphingomonas sp.; assembly: GCA_013817375.1. Taxonomy (GTDB): domain Bacteria; phylum Pseudomonadota; class Alphaproteobacteria; order Sphingomonadales; family Sphingomonadaceae; genus Sphingomicrobium. The sequence continues at coordinate 9,204 of JACDCV010000013.1, read as the reverse complement.
ACCAGAACGCCCGCAACCGCACCGCTCAGTGCAGGGAAGTCGAGCCGGTCCGCGGCGGCAATCGCCAGCGCGTAGGTCGGTCGGAATCCTGCGTAACCGAGGAAAGCGCCGGGCAGCCAATAAGCCAGGCGAGTCCCGAAATCGCCCATCGCAAAGCTGCCGAACGGACCCAGCGCGGCCAGAACCAGGCCGACCGCCGCGACGATTGCGATTTCGACCAGATAGCCCCTTAATCTCTCCATCGCCCCGTCGATTCGCGCTTCGTGAACGGGCCCGCGCGCTCGATTACGCCCGGTTTGCGAACCCGCACTGCCGGTTAACGCAGCCGGTGTTGACCGCCAAGCCGGTTAATCCTTCGAAGCGGGAAGGATCAACTGGCAGGCTCCAGCGATGACTGATATTGCAATCGATGAGCGGCCGCCGCGAGCGGGCGCGAGCGGCTTCCTTCTGTCCAACCGGCTGCGGCTGTTCCTCGGAGCGGCGGCTGCGCTGCTGACCGGGCTTTCGCTCTATGCGGTAACCCGCTGGCTCTTCGGCTTCATCGGTCCCGACCCCCATAACTTCGCAGTGGCTTTTCATATCGCGACTGTTGTTCCGGCAATCCCGCTCGGCGCCTATGTCCTGCTCGCGCCCAAGGGCGGCTTGCGTCACCGGTTGCTCGGCCGGTTCTGGCTCGGGCTAATGACGGCGACGGCGATTTCGACCATCTTTATCCGGAGCTTCAGCGGCGGCTTCAGCCCGATCCACGTTTTCACCGTCATGACCTTCATCGCCATACCAGGCGCGATCATGTCCGCTCGAAGCGGGAATATCGACAAGCACCGCAAGCACATGATCGGCTTCTACATCGGCGCGCTGATCCTCGCCGGAATCACTGCGTTCACGCCCGGCCGGACGATGTGGCACTGGGCTTTTGGCTGAGCCGGTCAACGGCCGCGGGCCAAGTCGCCGTTGATTTCCGCGGCTCCCTCCGCCTATCGGCAGTGAAGGAGAGACCATGGCTCAGAAAATCTATTCGGATTCATCCGGCGCGCTCGACGGGCTGCTGAATGACGGAATGCTGATCGCGGCCGGCGGGTTCGGCTTGTGCGGAATCCCGGAGCGGCTGATCGACGCAATCGTCGCCAGCGGGGTCAAGGACCTCACCATCGCATCCAACAATGCGGGGATCGACAATGTCGGACTCGGCAAGCTGCTTCGCACCCGCCAGGTCAAGAAGATGATCTCGTCCTATGTCGGCGAGAACAAGGAGTTCGAGCGGCAATTCCTCGCTGGCGAGCTGGAAGTCGAATTCTGCCCGCAGGGCACGCTCGCCGAACGTATGCGGGCTGGGGGCGCTGGAATACCAGGTTTCTACACGAAAACCGGAGCCGGCACCGTCGTGGCCGAAGGCAAGGAGACCAAGGAGTTCGACGGCGAGGAGTATATCCTCGAGCGCGGGATCTTCGCCGACTTGAGCATCGTCAAGGGCTGGAAGGCGGACGAGAGCGGCAATGTCATGTTCCGCAAGACCGCGCGTAACTTCAACCAGCCGGCCGCAACCTGCGGAAAGGTCTGCATCGTCGAAGTCGAGGAGATCGTGCCGACCGGAAGCCTGGACCCCGATTGCATCCATTTGCCGGCCATCTACGTCAACCGCCTGATCGACGGCGGGCCGTACGAAAAGCAGATCGAGTTCAGGACGGTTCGCGAGAGGGAGCCTGCGTAATGGCAACGGCAGTAGAGACGAAGGGCTGGACCCGCGACCAGATGGCGGCGCGCGCAGCGAAGGAGCTTCGCGACGGCTATTATGTGAACCTTGGAATCGGAATCCCGACTCTCGTCGCGAACAACATTCCCGAGGGGATGACGGTCACTCTCCAGAGCGAGAACGGGATGCTGGGGATCGGGCCGTTTCCGTACGAGGACGAGGTCGATCCCGACCTGATCAACGCCGGCAAGCAGACGGTCAGCCAGCTTGACCAGACCAGTTATTTCGACAGCGCCCAGAGCTTCGCGATGATCCGCGGCGGGCACATCGACCTTGCCGTCCTTGGGGCGATGGAGATCAGCGAGAAGGGCGACATCGCCAACTGGATGATCCCGGGCAAGATGATCAAGGGCATGGGCGGGGCGATGGACCTGGTCGCCGGGGTCAAGAAGATCATCGTCGTGATGGAGCATGTGTCGAAGAACGGCGATCCCAAGTTCATCCCCGAGTGCACGCTTCCGCTTACCGGCAAGAACTCGATCGACATGATCATCACCGACCTTTGCGTGTTCCAGAGGCCGGACCACGACAGCCCGTTCAAGCTGATCGAGCTGGCGCCTGGAATGACGGCCGAGGAGGTGCGCGAGAAGACCACGGCCAAATACGTCGAGTGAGGCGGTTCGTTGCATTCGCGATGCTGATGCTCGCGGCATGCAGCGAGGGTGAGCCAATTGTCATCGACGGATCGTCGCCAGAAGCGTTCGAGCGCACCACGAGCGAGGCTCGGCGCGACCTTCCCGACGCGGACCGGCTGGTTTTCGACCGGGCGCTTCGAACCATCGGCGGACGGCAGCATTCGGCACGTGACCAGGACAAGCTCGCGCGCGTAACCTTCGACGGAATGACGGGCGCTCAGATGGTCGAGGACCAGAAAGCGCGCGAACCAGGGGGGCAATGATGAAAAAGATAATCGCAGGACTGATTGCCGCAGCGATGGGCGCTGCCGCGGGGGCTCAGGCGCAGCCCAGTGCGCCGGCTGGTCCGCTCCAGCTTTGGCGGCTCGATTGCGGCGACCTGATGATGAAGCGCTACGGAGCCTGGTTCTCCGACACGTTCCAATATCCCGCGGGGGCGAAGCCGCTGGTGGGAAGCTGCTATCTGATTCGCCACGGCACCAGGCACATGCTGTGGGACACGGGCCTTTCGGACCGGCTGATCGAAAGCCCGATCGACAATGCCGAGCAAAGCATGTCGCTCAAGCGCTCGCTCGTCGATCAGCTGAAGGAGATCGGAGTGACGCCCGAGCAGATCGAGATCGTTGGAATCAGCCATTTTCACGGCGACCACACCGGCCAGGCGCGGCACTTCCCTGCCGCAAAACTGGTGATAGGCGCGGCTGACTGGGATGCGCTCAAGGGCACCGACGAACGGCTCAAGGACACGCGCGAAGATCTCGCCCACTGGCTTGCCGGCTCCGGCAAGGCGCTGCCGGTTCCTGGCGACGTCGACGTCTTTCGGGACGGCAGCGTGACGATGCTTGCGCTTCCGGGCCACACGCCCGGCCACTCGGCGCTTCTGGTGCGTCTCGCCAGCGGGCCGGTCCTGCTGTCCGGCGATCAGTATCATTTCACCGAGCAGGTGAAGAACCGTGGCGTACCTTCGTTCAACACCAACCGCGCCGATACGCTCGCGAGCCACGACCGCTTCGATCGCATCGCCGCGAATGTCGGCGCGAAGGTCATCATCCAGCACGAGCCCGCCGACATCGCCAAGCTTCCGGCCTTCCCGCAATCGGCAAAGTAGCTTGCGCGCGGAGTCGTGAAAGAGGAAACTGCGCCAAGGGAGAATGTCGCGATGAGCCGTGCTGCGATGGTGGCGCTGATCGTCACTTTGTTGATCGTTGCTTTCCTGCTTGGCCGGCTGGCTTATGGCGGCGGCATGTTCGTGGGCGCGAACTAGGGCGAGCGTGACCGGTCTTCCCCATCCGGCGTCGGCGCTGGTCGCGCAATGGGGGAGCTACCTCGCCCATGACCGGAGGCGATCGCCGCATACTGTTCGCGCCTATGTCGGCACCGCGCACCGACTGATTGAATTCCTGGGCCAGTATCGCGGCGAAGTGATCCAGCCATCGGGCTTGCTCGAGGTCGGCGCGACGGACCTTCGCGCGTTCCTTGCGGCGAGGCGTGGCGGTGGCCTTGGCGCCGCGTCTGCGGGGCGCGAATTATCGGGCGTCCGCGCTTTCCTCAGCTATGCGGCGCAGCAGCAGGGCGAGCTTCCGCAGGTGCCGCGAACGCGCGCGCCCAAGCGGCCCAGGACTCTGCCAAGGCCTGCGGCTCCCGAAGAAGCCGTAGCGCTTGCCGAGGATGCGGGAGCGGGGGCTTCGCAAGCCTGGATGGGCGCTCGCGATCTTGCGATCCTGCTTCTCCTCTACGGCGCTGGGCTGCGTGTAGCCGAGGCTTTGTCGCTGACCGCGAAGGTCTTGCCGATGGGCGAGACGATCCGGGTCACCGGCAAAAGGTCGAAAACGCGGGTCGTCCCGGTTGTCGCAGCGGTTCGGGAAGCCATTGCAGAATATGTGAGTCAGTGCCCGTACCGGATCGCTGGCGATGTGCCTTTGTTTGTCGGCGCCCGCGGCGGTCCGCTGAACGGCGACCTCGTCCGCCGGGCGGTTCGGGCGGCGAGGACGAGGCTTGGCTTGCCGCACACGCTGACACCTCACGCGCTTCGCCACAGCTTTGCCACCCATCTGCTCGCCCGCGGTGCCGATTTGCGGTCGCTCCAGGAACTGCTTGGACATGCAAGCCTGTCTTCGACCCAAATCTATACGAAGGTCGACGCGGCGCATTTGCTCGACGTCTACCGCCACGCGCATCCGCGCGCTTGATCACCAGCTTCAGCCGGCCTTGTGGGTGAACAGCCGCCACAGATAGCCGACGATCATTACGACGATGACCGCATTGGCGGCCGGAGCGATGAACTGATCGACCTGATCGAAGTCCGTGCGCAGCCGGTAGCCGGCGCCCGCAAGCACTGCCGTCCACATGAAAGTCCCGACAGTTGAGGCGATTACGAAGTCGCGAAAGCGCATCTTCAAGAGGCCCGCCGGAACCGAGACGAGCGACCGCATCGTCGGGATCAACCGCCCGATGAGAACGAACGCGACGCCGCGCTTCTCGAACCAATGTTGCGCCCGTTGCACCTCGCTCCAGTTGACGGTTAGCCAGCGCCCGTGGCGGTCGATCAGCGGCTTCAGCCGCTCGAGGCCGAGCGCCCGGGCGGCGAGATACCAGAAGATGTTGCCAAGCATCGCGCCGGCGGTGCCCGAAAGGATCACGAGCAACAGGTCGAGTTCGCCCTTTGCTGCGGCGACACCCGCGACCGGCATGATGATTTCCGACGGGATCGGCGGGAAGACGGTTTCCAGGAACATCAGGAAACCGACGCCGAGATAGCCTGATTGTTCGATCAGGCGGACGACCCAGCTGTCCATCGGCTCAGTCCCGGCCGAGCGCGGAAAGGCGACGGTCGATCGCCTTCCAGATCAGCCCGGGAGTGTCGGTGCCGTTGAGCACATCGATGGCGACAATTCCGGTCGGGGAGGTGACATTGATCTCGGTCAGCCATTTGCCGCCGATGACGTCGATGCCGACGAACAGAAGACCGCGCCGCTTGAGTTCAGGCGCCAGAGCAGCGCAGATTTCCTCCTCGCCCGCCGTCAGCTCTGTCTTAGCCGCAGTGCCTCCGACGGCGAGGTTGGATCGAATCTCCCCCTTGCCGGGGACCCGGTTGACCGCGCCCGCGACTTCACCGTCGACCAGGACGATTCTCTTGTCGCCGTCGCTGATTTCGGGGACGAAGGCCTGAACGACGTGCGGCTCGCGATAGGTGCGGTTGAACAGCTCCATCAGCGCCGCCAGATTGTTGCCGTCGCTCCCGATCCGGAACACCGATCCGCCGGCAAAGCCGTGCAATGGCTTGAGGACAATTTCGCCATGTTCGACGAGAAACTCGCGCGCAAGGTCCAGCGACCGGGTGACGATCGTCGGCGGCATATATTGGGCAAAGTCGAGCACCCAGATTTTCTCGGGCGCATTGCGAACGCTTCCCGGGTCGTTGACCACCAAGGTCTCGCTCTGGATCCGCTCGAGCAAATGGGTGGCGGTGATGTAACCAAGGTCGAACGGCGGGTCCTGCCGCATCAGCACCACGTCCACGTCGCTGCCGAGATCGAGCGTTTGGGGCTCGCCGAAGCGGTAGTGATCTCCGGCAACACGCTGGACCGTCACCGGGTTCGCAGTCGCCGATACGCGCCCTTGCGAATAGCTCAGTTGCTCGGGTGTGTAATGAACGAGCGTGTGGCCGAACTCCTGCGCCTTGAGCAGGATCGCGAAGGTGGAATCGCCGGCGATGTTGATCGCTTCGAGCGGGTCCATCTGAACTGCGACGCGAAGCGGCATCCGGCGCGCCTAGGCGAGGGCGCGGATTTTGTCACCCTTGCCAGACGTCGGGCAAATGGCGCGGAAGCCGCCCCGGGACGATGAACAAAGCATCGATTCGGACATCGTCGCCGGCGCGCATGTAGCGCGGCGCCAGCCGCTCGGCGGCAACTGCCACCCGGCGAAGGCGGTAGCGGTCGAGCGCAAATGCCGCGGCCTCGGCAGTGGAGCGCGCCTTGACCTCGATGAAGGCGAGCGTGCTCCCTCGGCGGGCGATTATGTCGACCTCGCCGCCGGGCACCCGGGCACGGCGGGCGAGGATCCGCCAGCCGTGAAGGCGGAGCCACCAGGCGGCGATTGTCTCGGCGCCGCGGCCGCGCTTTTCGGCCCGGCGGCGGTTCATTTGCGCGAGAGCTCCAGTGCGCGGGCATAAGCACGCTTCCGAGGCACCGCGAGTCGTTCGGCGACCTCGCCCGCGGCACGCGATGGAGACAGCCGTTCAAGCGCCTCGTCGAGCGCGGAATCGAGGTCGGCGTCGCTTGCCGCGGCGCTCGCGCCAGGCGGCCCGACGACGATCACGATCTCGCCCTTGGGCGGGGCATCGCGATAGCGGTCCGCGAGCTCGGCAAGAGTTCCGCTGACGCATTGCTCGTGGAGCTTGGTGATCTCGCGGGCGACTGCTGCCTCACGGCTGCCGAGCCCTTCGGCAAGAGCGGCGAGCGCGTCGCCAAGCCTCGGCCCGCTTTCGTAAAAGACGAGCGTTGCCCTTAGCGACGCAAATTCGGCGATGGCGTCGCCGCGCGCCTTCGCCTTGTTCGGCAGGAATCCCGCGAACAGGAAGCGGTCGGTCGGAACTCCGGCAAGAGTCAGAGCAGCGATCGCCGCGCAGGGGCCAGGCACCGTGTGCACCTGGTGGCCGGCCTCGCGGGCGGCGCGAACCAGCTTGTAGCCGGGGTCGGAGATGAGCGGGGTCCCGGCATCGCTAACGAGCGCGACGATTTCACTGGCCAGCCGTTCGACGATCGCCTCGCGGTCGCTGTCGGTCGAATGATCGTCATAGCGGCGCATCGGCGCTTTCGCCTGTGCAAAAGCGAGCAGCTTGCCGGTCACTCGCGTATCTTCGGCAAGGATCAGGTTGGCGCTTCTAAGCGTCTCCGCCGCGCGCGGGCTGAGGTCGCCGAGATTCCCAATCGGAGTGGCGACGATGTGGAGTCCGGGGGCTGGCTGCTGAAGCATAAGCGAGATCATCAGCGATCCGGAGGTGCGCTGCAAGCAGCCGGAAAAATCAAGCACTTCCAATATGCTGCAAAAAGAGTCATTCTCCCCGCCATCAGCTCTAATTGGGGAGGAGTCTGATGTTTGTACCAATGTTCGTTGCTGCGATGGCGATGCAGGCCGCGACAGCCGATCGAAGCGCTTATGTGAGCTGCCTGAAAGACGCCGTTTTCAGCGCCAAGGCCGCAAATGTCGGAATCGACGGCTTCAAGGCCTATGCGCACGAAACCTGCGCTTCGGTCGAGGACGGCTTCAAGTCGAAGCTGGTGTCGTTCAACGTGAAGAACGGCATGTCGAAGAAGACAGCCTCGGAAGACGCTCAATTGCAGCTCGAGGATTATGTGTTCTCGGCCGAGGACAAATATCGCTATTCGGTCGAGGAGCCGAAGTAGCGGCTAGGCCGCGACCTCGGCGAGAATGCGGTCGAGAAGGAGACGCCCGGCGGGCGTGACGGCGATGTGCGTTCCGCTCCTGGCGAGGTGACCGCTTGCCGCGAGGCGATCGGCGCGGCTCCAGTCGATGACCGGGGCGCCGAACCTTCGCTCGAGCGCGCCCGCGTCAATTCCTTCGCTCAGCCTCAAGCCCATCACCAGCGCTTCGTCGGCGGCTTCGCGCGCGGACAATTTCTCTTCCTCGACCATCCCGTGGCCGTTGCGGGCGAGCGCCGACAGGAAATTCTCGGGCTTGCGGTGGCGGACCGTGCGCGCCCCGAGCCGCCGGCCGTGGGCTCCGGGGCCGATCCCCGCATAATCCCCGTAACGCCAGTAAGTGAGGTTGTGGCGGCTCTCGGCGCCTGGAGCGGCGTGGTTGCTGATCTCATAGGCGGCAAGGCCCACTTGCGACGTCATCGCGCCGGTCAGTTCGAACAGCGCCGCTGCCAAATCCGAATCGAGGGGCTGAAGCTTGCCGGCCTGGTGAAGCGAGGCGAATCGCGTGCCGGGCTCGATGGTCAACTGGTAGAGCGACAGGTGAGTCGTACCGAGCGACAGCGCCCGGCGAAGCGCTGCCGACCAGCCCGTCTCCGTGTCTCCGGGAAGCGCGTAGATGAGGTCGAAGCTGACCCGGCCGAAATGCTCCTGCGCAACCTCGAGCGCGGCAAGTCCTTCGCCAGCACTATGGGCGCGTCCAAGGAAGGCGAGGGCGCTGTCATCGAAGCTCTGGAGCCCCAGCGACAGGCGATTGACCCCGGCGGACGCGAGATCCGCGAAACGCTCCGCTTCCACCGAATTGGGGTTGGCTTCGAGCGTGATCTCGACGTCGTCGGAAGCGGGCCAGTGCTTCTGTGCAGCGGCGATCAGCGCCTCGACCGTGGCAGGCTCCATCAGCGACGGAGTCCCCCCGCCGAAAAAGATCGAAGTCAGCCTTCGCCCGGGGAGCAGCCGCGCCTCATGAGCGAGATCGGCAAGAAGCGCCTCGCGCCACTCGTCCTGGTCGATGCCTGAGCGGACATGGCTGTTGAAGTCGCAATAAGGGCATTTGGAAACGCAGAACGGCCAATGGATGTAGAGGGCGATATCTCCCCCTCCCGCCTGCGGGAGGGGGGTGGGGGGTGGGATTGCGAGGCCGGTGTCCTGCCCACCCCTGGCCCCTCCCGCTGGCGGGAGGGGAATCATCATTCCTTCAGCATCGCCACCAGCTTGGCGAACGCATCGGCACGGTGGCTGATCCGGTGCTTTACGCCGGCTTCCATCTCGCCGAACGTCTGCTCGAAGCCGACCGGCTTGAACATCGGGTCATAGCCGAAGCCCTTGTCGCCGCGCGGCGGCCAGACGAGGGTGCCGTCGACCCGGCCCTCGAAGCTTT
>JACDCV010000133.1 GCA_013817375.1 Sphingomonas sp. | reverse complement strand
GGCTTCGCTAGTGCGCATAATTTTCCCGTCGGCAGACCTTCCGGAAATTACTGGGGTGACGCCGTCACGCTTTTCGAAACGACGTCGGCGGGGCCCTATTTCTTTAACTTCCATCGTGGCGACTTGGGGAACTTCACCATCATCGGCCCCTCGGGATCGGGCAAAACCGTGGTACTCGGTTTTCTGCTGGCGCAGGCGCGGCGCTATCAACCGCGGATCATCTTCTTCGACAAAGACCGCGGCGCCGAGATTTTCCTGCGCGCCATCGGCGGCACCTACGATACGCTCCGCCCCGGCAACCCGACGCGACTCAACCCGCTGGCCCTGCCCGACACGGCCGGGAACCGCCGCTTCCTGTCGGATTGGGTGGCAAAGCTGGCGACCGGCGACGGCGCTCCACCAACCGTCGAGGAGATGGAGTGGATCAAGGACGCCATCGACAGCGCTTATTCGGGCCCCCAGGAACACCGTCGCCTGCGCTTTGTCGCCCAGCTGTTTCGGGGTCGCGGCAGAGCGTCGGGCAACGATCTCGCCGCGCGCCTGGCGCCGTGGCATTCGACTGGCGAGCATGCCTGGCTGTTCGACAATGAGCTCGACGGCCTCGAGCTTGATGCCGAGACCATCGGCTTCGACATGACCGCAATCCTCGACCAGCCGACGCTGCGTTCGCCGGCTATGATGTATCTCTTCCACCGCGTCGAGGAGCGGCTGGATGGACAACCGACAATCATCGTCGTCGACGAAGGCTGGAAGGCGCTCGACGACGAAGTCTTCGTGGCGCGCATCCGCGATTGGGAAAAGACGATCCGGAAGCGCGGTGGGATCGTCGGCTTCGCGACGCAGTCGGCCTCGGACGCGCTCGAAAGCAAGATTGCCTCCGCCATCATTGAGCAGGCCGGCACGCAAATCTTCATGGCCAATTCGTCGGCGCAGGCGTCGGATTATATCACCGGTTTCGGCCTCACCAGCCACGAATATGAGCTGGTCCGATCGATCCCGGAAACGGCACGCGCTTTTCTGGTCAAGCATGGAGCCGACAGCGTTGTCGTACGCCTGAACCTGGCGTCCGAACCCGATCTGCTGACCGTGCTCTCGGGTCGCGAGCGCACGATCCGCTTACTCGACGATATTCGTGACGAGGTCGGCGACGCGCCGGACGCCTGGCTACCGCGGCTGTTGGAGGTCGCGTGACGAACGGTAGCTTTTGTGCGCCCTCGACGGCCGATCGTTTCGCTGCCCGGCTGCTTGCGGATACCGACTGCCAGGCGTTCGGTCTCGTCGAGCGCGGTTATGCGGCTTTGTCGCAGCCCGGCGGGACGATCTCGACCGCCCTCACCGGGCTGATGGTCATCGCCGTCGCTTTCTTTGGCTACCGACTGCTGCTCGGCCGCGGGCTCCTGGTTTCCGATGCGGTCGGGTTGGCGGTTAAACTCGGGATTGTTCTCCTCATCGCTACCTCGTGGCAAAGCTGGCAGGCGCTGGCCTATCAAGGCTTGGCGAGGGCGCCGAGCCAGGTGGCTAGCGAACTGCTTGTCGGGATAGGCGCATCTCCCCCGCTCGAGTCTCTGGAAAATGCGTTGGACGGCCTGACCGCCGCCACCGTCGGCTATCGTACCCGCGCCGGAATTGCCTCGCCCTGGGTCGGCGGCCCCGCGGCGGCGGCGATGGTGTTGAACGTGTCGGCCGTGATCCTGACGCTCGCAACTGTCGGCATTCTGGTGGCCACCCGCGTTGTACTGGCGATCCTTCTCGCCATAGCGCCGGCAATGGCCGGTTTCCTGCTGTTCGATTCCACTCGCGGAATGGCGCAGGGGTGGCTGGGAGGGATGGCGGCGGCAGCGATGGCTCCTTTGTTCGTGCTGCTGGTCGCAGCGATCGAATTCGCAATAATGCTGCCGATGATCAACCGCTTACTTGCGGAACAGGCGGCGGGACAGTTCGAGAATACGTCGGTAATGCCGATCGGATTGGTTGCAATCGTGTTTGCCGTCGCCCTCGTCATGGCAGTGCGTGCTGGCGCTCGCATCGGTTATGGTATCAGGTTAAGGGGACGTCTGCGGTCATCCCCGCCGGTTTCCGAGCCGACAGTCACGGTAATGGATCGGGACGACCGGCGGCAGCTGCTGCTGCCGGCTGCCACCTCCCCGCGCGTCGCGCGGGCGCTGGAAGTGATCGCGCGCCGCGACGCGCAGCCCGCTTCGCCTCGATTGCGTCAAGCTACGGGCGTGGAATTTGGCAGCAGTGCATCGCGGAAGTCTCGCGATTCGGCGCGAACCGACCGCACCGTTGCCGTCGAAACAATTCGGCGCAGACCAACCAGTCTGCGTAGCGCACATCGGCAGTCACGCGCCGCCACGCGGAGAGACGCATGAACGAACGTGACGAGTATTTTGCTGCGGCGCGAACGTGGGCGGATGGGCAGGTGAAGACCACCGCGCGCGAAGTTCGGATCGCGTGGCGCGTGGCTGCCGCAGCGGCGCTGATCGCCTTGCTACTGGCTATTACGCTGTTATTGCTCGTGCCGCTCAAGTCGGTGCAGCCTTATGTGCTCACTGTCGACCGCAACACCGGCGCAGTCGAAGCGGCGATGACGGTTGAGAGCGGCTCGTTGACTCAAAACGAGGCCGTCATCAAAGCTATGCTCGCCGGCTATGTCATCGCGCGCGAAACTTTTGATTCGACCGACCTCTCGGAGCAATATCGCCGCGTGCAGATCCTCTCCTCGCCGCCGGTGGCGCGGGCCTATGTCGCGGAGATGGCCAGGAATAATCCCGCCAGCCCATTGAACACGCTCAGTCAAGGTGACACGGTTTCCGTCCGCGTGAAGAGCGTGTCGCTGATTTCGGAAAACGCGGGCCTCGCGCGTTTCACGGAAATTCGCAAGCCAGTCGGCTCCGCTACTGGACAGGAAAGCGACTATGTCGCCGCAATCAGCTTCGGTTTCAACGGCGGGCCGCTGAGGACTGCGGACCGATATGACAATCCATTGGGTTTTCAGGTCACACGCTACCGCGTCGACGCCGAAGGAAGGGTCGAATGAAGCGCCTTGCCGCTATCGCCTGCTTGCTGCTGACCGCGGCACGTCTCCCCGTTCCCGGTCTGGGCGACCCCCACGTCCAGACGGTTTTTTACGTACCTGATGAAGTGTACCTGCTGCGGGGCGCCCTTAAGTGGCAGATCATGATCGAATTCGCGCCCGACGAGCGTATCGAGAATATCTCGATCGGCGATGCCCAAGCCTGGCAGGTCACGCCCAATAAGCGCGCGCGTAACCTGTTCCTGAAGCCGTTGGTCAAGAACGCGAAGACGAACATGACGGTCGTCACTGATCGTCGCCGCTATATTTTTGCGCTGGAAACGACGCCGCCGCGGCCGACAACTCCTTGGATCGTGCAGTTTCAATATCCGCGCGAAGTTGTCGAAGCGATCGAAGAGCCCCTCCCTCCTGCGCTTCCGCCTCCGCGGCTCAACTTCGCCTATAGAATTACCGGCGATCCGGCGCTTCGGCCAACGCGCGTCTGGGATGATGGATTGATGACCTATTTCGAGTTTCCCGAGCACGTCTCAATGCCCGCGATTTTCGCCGGGGGGCCGAAACAGAACGAATCATTGGTCAATTCGTTGGTTCGCGGACGAGTGATGGTCGTGCAGCAGACGAGCGGCCGATTCACCCTGCGGGCAGGAGAGCAATATGCGGTCGTGACTTATGGGCTGGAGCGTCAGCGATGAGCGATGCCACTCTGGTCAAGCGTCCGGTGGTTGCGAAAGCGGCCAAGCCGCCAAGTGTCATAGGCGCGACGGTTGGTCTTTCGCTGTTGGGGATCGGCATCTTCATCTGGCTGGCCGAGGCGCGAGCCGCGAGCGAAGGCGATGCCTCTGGCCTTCCGGCGCTGTCGGTCGCCGCCACGACGCCGGCTCCCGCCCAGCCGCCGCTGGAAGCGGCCGCCGTCGCTCCGGCGGAGCCCCTGTTCATCCCCAACAGCGGCCCAGTAACGCTCGTTTCCAGCAATCCTAGACCGGACATCTCGGGCTTCTCTGCGCCGCGGAGAGCGCCGGTGCTGGACGCCGACTCCGACCGCCAGCGATCTGCCTCGCCAGCGTTGATCGTCGACCTCGCCTTGGCCGACATTTCGCAGCCGCCGGGTACCGCGCGGACCGATGGTGGCATGACGACCCAGGCGCCGGGGGCTGGCCCAGCAGTCGCTGCGCCAGCACCTGGCGCAGCGACTGTGCCCGCCGATCGCAATCTTTCCGAAACGGAGCAGTTTTCGGCGCGCGTCGGCAGTCAGGAAGTCGAGGTCGCCCGCGCGCGACGGATGACCAACCTCGACAGATTGGTACCGCAAGGCGCAGTGATCGGCGCGGTAATGGAAACAGCGCTGAATTCCGACCTTCCCGGTTTCGCGCGGGCATTGGTTCAGCGTGATGTCTACAGTTTCGACGGAACCGCTGTTCTGGTTCCGGCGGGCAGCCGTCTGATCGGCCAATATAAATCGGGCGTCGCGCAAGGAGCGTCGCGAGTCTTCGTCCTTTGGACGCGGTTAATTCGGCCCGATGGGGTATCCATCGAGCTGGCCTCTCCAGCGACCGATGATCTTGGTCGCGCGGGAATTGGCGGGAAGGTCAATCGCCATTTCTTCCAGCGTTTCGGCGGCGCCATTCTGACATCGGTTCTCACCGGGGGTCTTAACGCCCTCGCGGCAAGGCGCGGCGGGGGTTCGACCATCATCGTCGGCAGTGCCGGCCAGGCGACGGCTCTGGCCAGCCAGGCGACACAAAGCAGCGACATCCCGCCGACGATCACCACCAAGCAGGGCGCTAACGTCCGCATCTTCGTCGCCCGCGACCTCGACTTCAGCCAGGTGGGGCCGGCAGGATGAACGCTCCACAGCGCGTATATCTTGACGCATTTCTGGCGCCCCTGGCGAACTCGCTGGCCCGGAGCGATGTCACCGATCTTTACATCAATCGCCCTGGCGAGCTGTGGCTGGAGACATCGGCGGGAGTTGAACGCCATCAAATTGATGCACTCGATGATGCCTCTTTATGGCGCCTCGCCCGCCAGATCGCGGCCGCCTCCGACCAGGGCATTAACCGTGAGCATCCTTTGCTGGCCGCGACGCTTCCCGACGGAGCCCGCGTCCAGATCTGCGCTCCACCCGCGACGCGCGGCCATGTTATCGTCGCGATCCGCAAGCACAGCATGCCGGACCTTAGACTGTCCGATTATATTGCCTCCGGCGCCTTCTCAAGGGTGGGCGAGGCCGCCCGCGCACGCGAAGCCAGCGACCGGGCCCTCGCTGAGTTGCTGGCCTCAGGCAAGATGTTTGAGTTTCTCTCCACCGCTGTTCAACAAAAGAAAACCATCATAATTTCGGGCGGCACGGGAACCGGAAAAACAACCTTCCTCAACGCTCTTCTCAAGGAGGCGCCGCCGCATGAGCGGTTCGTCCTGATCGAGGACACGCCCGAGATTCAGCTCC
>JACDCV010000132.1 GCA_013817375.1 Sphingomonas sp. | reverse complement strand
ACCTGGATTGCGGGCGGCTGCCGGCGACGATGATCGACAATGGCCAGTGGGACCATGAGGATCATTATGACGGCACCTATGAAAATTGTAACGCGTGGGGCGAGAAAAGGTGGTCGACCCCCGGGATCGTCATCAACGGCAAGCTCGTCAGCACGCGCCTGACCGACATCAATGTCGGGCTCGAGGAGTTCGTCGAGCATAGCTATTACGAAAAATGGGACGATTATCCGTTCAAGACCGACCCGCTTGGCAACCCGCTCAGCCCCAATCACCCGTGGAACAAGACCACCATTCCGCGCCCGGGCAAACAGAATTGGAAGGATCGCTACAGCTGGGCGACCACCCCAACCTGGGACCGCCGCACGTTCGAGGCCGGGGCCTACGCGCGGCTCTATGTCTCGGCGCTGGCACAAAAGATTCCGCACAGCGATTATTTCGAGTCGACGGGAAAGAGCCTCAAGCTCAACATTCCCAAGGGCGCGAACCTTCCCGCAATGGAAATCGAGTGGCGTGTACCCACGGTGTGGAATGCGTTTGAGCGCAACCGTGCGCGGGCATATGCCGTCGGGTTCAACCTGATGGTGACCGTCGAAAATTGGGTGCGCGCGCAGGACCTCATCAAGCGCGGCGAAACCAAGGTCGCGACGCCGTTTGAAATCCCCAAGACAGGTCATTCGATCGGGGTCGGTTTCTGGGGCGCCGGGCGCGGTTTCCTGACCCATCATTGCGAGATCAAGGACGGGCTCCTCGCCAATTACCAGATTGTCACCCCGTCGACGATCAACGCCTGCCCGCGCACGCCGTGGGGCGAGCTAGGTCCCTATGAACAGTCGGTGCTCAACACCAAGATCGTCGAGAGTAAATTTACCGACGAGAATAATTTTCAGGGGATCGACATCTTGCGCGCGCTGCGATCGTTCGATCCGTGCATGCCATGCACCACGCACGTTATGGTCGAAGGCACCGACCGCGTGATCACGCGCGACGTCACCACCTGCGCGTGCGGGGTGGCGTGAGCGGTCATGGCACTGTCCGAAGAAGCGACGCGCGCCGCGGACGTGCTGATCGGGATCGTCGGTTATTCGCCGGTGATCGATAGTTACCCGCTCGGACCCCAGTTGATGGACGGACTCAAGGCGCGGCTTGAGAACCGGCGCGACATCGCGGTCGAGAATATGACGTGGAGCCCGATCCACGTCGTCCAACGCTTCCAGGACGAAGGCGCAATCCGTCCAAAGCGGGTGGTGCTGATCGGCGCGGCGGCGGTCAGTGTGGCGCCCGGGCGAGTGCGCGGCTTTCGCTGGGCGGGCGGGAACGTGCCCGGGACGGCGATGCAGGAACGCATTTACGAGGCTGTGACGGGCGTCGTCGACCTTGAAAATACGTTGATTATCGGCAGTCATTTCGAGGTCTGGCCGGACGAAGTCTATTGCGTCGAGGTCGACCTGCCCGCCGACACGTTCGGCAACATGGTCATCGCCGACAGCCTTGGCGAGCAAGCAAGCGACGACAGCGATCCGGGCTTTTCGCCACCGGCGGTGATCGCCGAGCTAGTTCAGGCGGCGCTCGCTTTCGCCCTCGACGCGCAGGGCCAAAGGGCGCAAACCAAGTCGGCGAGCGACTGCGCTGGTATCCGGCCATTCATTCGCAACTGGGTGGCGATCGATGCCTGAGGATGCTGCGATGGCTCAAGCGCAACAACAGACCGGCGGCGCGGATGCGCTCAAGCGCCTCAAGGAGCGCGAGGAAATTCTACAGATCGGCTATTGGTATCAAGGTGAAGGGCTTGGGACGACGCTTACGCCGCAGGCAGTGCTGCCATTCCTTCAGGCCGATCCGTGCCGGCTGGCCGCGACCTTCGAAGCGCTGGTCGACAGCGGCGACCTTCGCCGACTCGAACGCGGCTATGATTTCACGCCAGACGGCAAGCGCAAGGCGGCGCGGATGTTCACCGAAACCTTCACCGATTTCCAGCAACCAGGCCACGGCGAATGCGTTGATGGCTGCTGCGACGGCGATGAGCCGTGCGAGACCCATGCGCACGCCGGGCATGTCCACGCCCATCATCATGCGCATGGATGAATCCGGCGCCCCCATTCCGTCCGACGGCGAGCCGCCGCAGCAACTCGTCGGCTACCGCACCAATGACGAGTGGAACGCGCTGCTGGCTGAAGCGAGCGCGATGATCGAGCGCCTCGAGCAGATCGACGATGCGGATGTGCGCGCACAAGTATTCGGAGCGATGGACGGGATCGACGCCGTCCACCGCGAGTCGCTTCACCGCCTCGTCAGGCTGTTCAAGGAGGGTGTGCTCGAGCAAGTGGTGACCGACCCGGCGATCCGCACGCTGATGGGGATGTATGACCTGCTGCCGCCCGAACAGCCGGGGTGCGGCAAGGTGTGGGACTTCATGCCCAAACCCGGCGAGCCCGAACCGTTCAGTGGCAAGCGTGTGCAAAGCGAGCCGCCGGTCGCCGCAGACCGACCTCCCGACCCGCCGCACTGGACCCCGGCGCCCCTTGCCCGACCGCTCGAATCGGGAGAAGCCGAAGTGTGCCTGTTTGACGAGGGGCCGATCCTTGTCGCCGACGTGCGCGGCGACTCCTTCGCCGCCGAGGCGCGCTGCCCTCACCATGATGCGCCGATGACCGGGGGGACTTTGTCGAGCTACAGCTGGGCCTGCCCGCTTGGCGCCGGCTGTATCTATGACATTCGAAGCGGCGCGCGGCTCGGCGGCGGCGAGCCACTGATTTGCCTGCCGGTGCGGCGTGACGGCGACCGCCTGCTGGTCGGCTTCGGCGTGCCGTTCGAGCCTGATCTGCCGGCCTTCTGAGCGGGCGCGGAGCGTTGCCGATCCTGATTGTCGGTGTCGGCAACCCGTTGAAAGGGGACGATGGCTTCGGCGTCGCGGCGCTCGCTGCCTTTCGTCGCCAGCCGCTGCCCGATCAGGTCCGCTGCCTCGAAACCGGGATTGGCGGGATGCATATGGTCCAGGAATTGATGCGCGGCTACGATGCGCTGATCCTGTTCGACGCAGTCGACCGCGGCGACGCGCCGGGGCGAATCGTTGTCCTCGACCCGATTTTGCCCGGACTTGATGAACTCTCCGCCAACGAGCGCCGCGATTATTTCTGCGAGACTCATTACGCCATTCCCGTGCGCGCCTTGACACTGGCGCGTGAAGTCGGCGTGCTTCCGGCCATCGTGCGCATTGTTGGCTGCCAGGTCGCCGACGCCGACAGTTATGGGATGGGAATGGCTCCGGCGGTCGAGGCCGCAATCCCCGCCGCAGTGGCCAAAGCATCGGCACTCGTGGCAAGCCTTCACGGACGGTCCGATGGCGGTTGAACTACGCGTCCGCGGAATGGTTCAGGGAGTCGGTTTTCGCCCAACGGTATGGCGCATTGCAACCGAGTTGAAGCTGTCGGGCGAGGTGCTCAATGACAGCGAGGGCGTCCTGATCCGCCTCGAAGGGCCGGAGGAAGACATTGCACATTTCACCCGACGATTGGCGGGGGAGGCGCCGAAGCTGGCGCGGATCGACGCGATCGAGACGTCGGCGCTGAGCGAAGCTGGGACATTTGACGGCTTCAACATCGCGCCGAGCCGGACCGGGAAAATGACGACTGCGATCATTCCGGACGCGGCGACCTGCGCCGAATGCCTCTCCGAAATCAACGACCCGTCGCAGCGACGCTATCGCTACCCGTTCACCAACTGCACCTATTGCGGCCCGCGACTGACGATCATCGACGCCGCACCCTACGACCGCGCCCACACCGCGATGCGCGGCTTTCCGATGTGCGCCGAATGCAGCGCCGAATATGCTGACCCCGCCGACCGCCGCTTTCACGCCCAGCCAATCGCCTGCCCACACTGCGGCCCGCGACTGTCGCTTTCGACGAGTGGCGGGCAGCCGGTTCACGTTCCGCCCGGTGGCGACGCGGTGACCGTCACGGCGCGATTGATTACCGACGGCCACATCGTCGCGATCAAGGGGCTCGGCGGGTTCCACCTTGCCTGCGACGCCACCAACCCCGACGCGGTCGCCAGGATGCGCAAGCGCAAGCGCCGTTTCGGCAAGGCGTTCGCGGTGATGATGCCCGATCTCGACACGGTGCGACGCCTTTGCGTGCTGAGCAAGATGGAAGCGCAACTGCTCCAATCGCGCGAGGCCCCGATCGCCCTGCTCGACACCGACGGCGACGGCTTCCCCGAAGCGATCGCGCCTGGCCTGTCTACTATGGGAGTGATGCTGCCCTACACGCCGCTCCATCACCTACTGATGCAGGACCTTGGTCGACCAGCGGTAATGACCAGCGGCAATCTGTCGGACGAGCCGCAATGCACCGACGGGGAGGAGGCGCGCGCGCGGCTCGCCGGAATCGCCGACTATATTCTCGATCATGACCGTCCGATCGTGAACCGGGTCGATGATTCGGTGGTGCAGATAATGGCGGGCGAGTCAGCGATGCTTCGTCGTGCCCGGGGCTATGCGCCGGCGCCCTTGCTGCTCCCCAAGGGATTCGAACAAGCTTCGCCGGTGCTCGCCATGGGCGGCGAATTGAAAGCGACGTTTTGCCTCGTGATGAACGGCCAGGCGATCCTCTCGCAGCATCTCGGCGACCTCGAGAATGCCCCGACCTTCGACGATTATCGCCGCACCCTCGAGCTCTATCTCGGGCTGTACGATCACCGCCCGTCGCTCTGCGCGGTCGACCGCCACCCCGATTATCTGTCGCGCAAGCTTGGCGAGACAATCGCCGCGCAACATGGCATCCAGTTCATCGAGGTCCAGCATCATCATGCGCATATCGCCGCGTGCCTCGCCGACAATCATGTCCCGCTGGACAGCGCCCCGCTCCTCGGCATCGCGCTCGACGGCCTCGGCTATGGCGATGACGGCACGATTTGGGGCGGCGAGTTTCTGATTGCCGACTACCGCAGCTATCGGCGCATCGGCTCGCTCAGGCCGGTCGCAATGCCGGGCGGCGCGCAGGCGGTGCGCGAGCCGTGGCGCAACACGCTGGCGCACATCCTGGCGATCATGAGCTGGGAAGAATATCAGGCAAGCTTCGCTGGGACGGCGCTGCACAACTATCTCGCGACCAAGCCCGTGCGCGCCGTCGCGAGCATGATCGCGGCGGGAATCAATTCACCGCTGACATCTTCGTGCGGGCGCCTGTTCGATGCGGTTGCGGGCGCGCTTGGGATCGCGGCCGACGCGCAAAGCCACGAGGGCGAAGCACCTGCATTGATCGAGGCGCTCGTCGATCGCGCCGAACTGGAAACGATGCCCGCCAGCGCCGCTTATCGGTTCGCGGTTTTGCCCGCCGGGTCTGGAGTGAGCCGGCTCGACCCGGCACCGATGTGGCGCGCGCTGCTCGCCGACCTCGCGGCCGGACATTCCAACGCAACAATATCGGTGCGTTTTCACAAGGGTTTGGCCATCGCCGTCGCCAATTTCTCGTTCCAGCTCATGCGCGACCATGACGCCGGGGACACCGTCGCATTGTCTGGCGGAAGTTTCCAGAACAAGATAGTCTTGGAAGAAATCAAACGGCGGCTCGAAGCGAGTGGAGTGCGGGTACTGGTCCATTCGGCGGTTCCCGCCAACGATGGTGGCCTCGCACTCGGGCAGGCGGTGGTTGCATCCGCGCGCAGCCT
>JACDCV010000131.1 GCA_013817375.1 Sphingomonas sp. | reverse complement strand
GTCGGAGGAGATCCGCAAGCTTCGCTCGGACGGCATGGCGCCGACCGAAATCTCGCGGTGCAATCAGTATCTCAGCCGGATGATGACCGGCTTCGAGAATATCAAGAATATCTACGACTATCGAACGCCGCGTTCGCTGCGCGCGTTCAGCGACTTCTTCATCCTTTTGCTGCCGGTCCTTTACGGCCCGTATTTTGCCTTCCAGGCGCTCAATTTCCGGAGCGAGCTGTTCTGGGTGATGCCGGTTCTGTTCTCGCTGATCCTGGTCGGGCTTGCGAACATCCAGGACCAGCTAGAAAACCCGTTCGACCAGATCGGCGAGGACGATGTCGCAATCGACCCCGAGCGTTTTGCGCACAGCCTGCTCGTCGGCGAGTCCGGCCAGCCCTGACTTCGCGGCATCTGTCCCAGCCAAAATTGCCTCCAAGAGTGAGTGCTGGCTGTTGACCAGCAGTTCGCGGCCACTATGCGCACTCACGGGGGGGGCTTTGCTCAGGTGAGGCCCATGGAAGCAGTCGCAGTATCCACCGCCGAGGCGGACAGCGCATCGGCAGGACGCGCGCTGGCGGAGCAGATTCAATCCAGTCTTGGCCACGGTACCCACGTTGTCATCGTCTTTGCAGCGCCGCATTATGATCACCCGGTGCTGCTTCGTGCGCTGAAGGATGGCTGCTCGCCCGAGTTGATTGTCGGTGCGTCGTCGGCCGGCGAGTTCACTAACGATACGCTCGGCGTCGGTCTCGCCTCCGCGTTGGCGCTCAAGGACTCGGAGGCCCGTTTCGGCCTGGGCGTCGGCAAGAACCTCAAAACCGATCCCGCCGCTGCCGCCCGAAGCATCGTCGAGAGTTTTAACGGCCACTCGGACTACACTTTCCCCCACCGATCGGCGCTCGTCCTGACGGACGCGCTTGCCGGTTACGCGGATGCGCTCGCCGACGAGCTAACCGTGGCCACTGCAGGCGAATATCAATTCTTCGGTGGCGGAGCAGGTGATAATGCGAGTTTCGAGCGTACGTCCGTTTTCAGCGGCACCGAGGTGCTCACTGACGCGGCGGTTGCGCTGGAAATCCTGTCGCGCAAGCCGCTCGGCATTGGCGTCAGCCACGGCTGGGAGCCCGCATCGGACGCATTCCGGGTCACCGAGGCAAGTGGCCTGACACTCGTCAGCCTTAACGGCGTTCCCGCCGTCGAGGCGTTCGAGGAGCATGCAGCGGCGAAGGGTGAGAAGCTCGATCGGGCTGCGCCGATTCCCTTTTTCTTGCAGAACATCCTGGGGATCGACACCGGCAGCGGCTATCGCCTGCGCGTTCCGCTCGTGGTCAATGACGACGGGTCGATCCACTGCGCTGCCGAAGTCCCGGTCGGAAGCGTCGTCAAAATCATGAAAAGCTCTCATCAATCTGCAGCCGAAGCCGCCGAGCGGGCTACGGACGCCGCAATCGCCGGCATCGGGGAGCGCAGGCCAAAGGCGGCTTTATTCTTCGACTGCGTGGCCACCCGGCTGCGTTGCGGCGATCACTTCGCGACGGAAGTCGCTGCGGTCACAAAAAAAATCGGCGATGCAGCACTGGTCGGCTGCAATACGCACGGGCAGATCGCCAGGGCCGAAGGCCAGTTCGAGGGATTTCACAACTGCACCGCTGTGGTGTGCGTTTTCCCGGACTGATTGGTGAGGCCCGACATCCATGTGATTGTCAGCCGCCTCGCCGCGCCCGAATCGCGGGCGTCGGAGGCGGTTCGGATTGCCGCGGAAATCGGCGCTGAAGCCTTGCTGGTTCTGCTCCACGACGCGGCGATCGATGCGTTGACCCCGGCGCCCGGATTTCCGCAGACATTGCCGGGCGGGCCGGCCTGGCGTGCCTTCCTCAAAGGCCCGCATTCGGCCGGCACGATGGAGACGCAGCTTCCGTTTCCCGGGCCGGACGAGCCGAAGCTAGCGCGGGTGCTGGTGGGGCGTGACGCAGTTTTCATGCTCATTGGCGGCGAGCCGAGCATCGCGGTCGAAGGCTTCGCCGAAGCCCCATTGCTTCCAGCTCTCCTTCGGGCAGAGGTGGAGCAGCTTGCAGGCGTTGGGGTGATCAAGGCCGCGCGGGAAGCCACGGACCGCGCGACGGATCTTGCCGCAGCGCTGGACAAGGCGAGGGTTGAAGTCCGCCGCAAAGCCGACGAACTCGCCCTTACGCTCGATCGCGCGGATCATCTCAACGAGCAGTTGAAAAGGCTTAACGAAACACTCGAGCAGCGGGTGTCCGACGAGATCAGAGAGCGCCTGCAAGCGGAAGAAGCGCTTCGCCAGGCGCAGAAGATGGAGGCCGTCGGGCAGCTGACCGGAGGTGTAGCCCACGATTTCAATAATTTGCTCACCGTAATCATGGGCGGGCTGGACAGCATACGGCGCGAAATTGACAAGGATTGCGGCGAGCTGGATCTTGCGCGGCTTCGGCGGATGCAGTCTCTCGCCTTTCAAGGCGCCGAGCGCGCCACCACCCTGACCTCGCGCCTGCTCGCTTTTGCGCGGCGTCAGCCGCTCGCTCCCAAGCCTCTCAACCTGAACAAGCTGGTCGGCGGGCTTAGCGACCTGCTGCAAAGGACCCTGGGCGAAACCATCCTCCTGGAAAATGTATCGGCCGGCGGTCTGTGGCTTGCCCATGCGGACCCGTCCGAACTCGAGAGCGCCTTGATGAACCTGGCCATCAACGCCCGGGACGCGATGCCGGACGGCGGCAAGCTGACGATCGAAACAGCCAATGTCTCACTCGACGACAGTTACGTGAGCGCGCTGGTCGAGCCCGTCCCGCCAGGACAATATGTGATGCTTGCCGTTTCCGACACCGGCGAGGGCATGACGAAGGATACGGTCGACCGCGTTTTCGAGCCATTCTTCACCACTAAGGAAGCAGGGAAGGGTACCGGCCTTGGCCTGAGCCAGGTCTATGGCTTCGTAAGGCAGTCCGGCGGGCACATACGAATCTACAGCGAACCCGGTGAGGGAACGACGGTCAAACTCTATTTGCCCCGCGATCTGCGCACGGAGACGACCGCTCACGAGCAGATTGTGGGCCGGTCTTCGGCCGACGGTGGCTCGGAGACGATTCTGGTCATCGAGGATCATGAGAGACTTCGAGAATATTCGGCCGGGGTTCTGCGCGAATTGGGATATCATGTTCTGGAGGCGGCAGATGGCCAGGCCGGCCTTACCTTGTTGAGAGAGCGGCCGGAGGTCGACCTGCTCTTTACCGACGTCGTTCTTCCAGGCTTGAACGGCCGGGAGGTCGCTGACCTGGCGATGGAGTTTCGTCCGGACCTCAAGGTGCTCTTCACGACGGGATATTCGCGCAACGCGATCATCCACAACGGTCGCCTCGACGAGGGTGTCTCTCTAATCACCAAGCCGTTCACATTCACCGCCCTCGCATCGAAGGTGAGGGAGATGCTCGATGGCTAATCGAGCGAGCTGGTCGGACCGAGTGCAAGTATGTGCAAACCAGCATGACCAGAACTGACGCTTTCTACGCGGCGCTGGTCGTTTCCGCACTTCTGGTGAACGCGGCCGGCTATTTGCTGTCGCTTTGGCACGAAGAGACTTTGTTCGACGAAATTGTCCATTTCTACACGAGCTTCGCGGTGGTCGGTACGATCGGCTGGCTTGCTCTTCGCGGCGCAGCGCCCCGACGTTCGCCGCCCACCTGGTGGATTCTCGTCGCTGTCGGTGTCCTGCTGGGACTTGCGTGGGAAGCTGTCGAATGGGTGCTCGGGATCATTGGGAGCGGCCATGACACGATGATGGATCTCGCCATGGACGCCGCGGGTGCGGCGGCGGCAGCCGCGTTACTCAGCTATGTTGCTGGACACAGAGCCTCGCGCTGAAGCACCTACTGCTCCTTCAGGTGCGGGAGCCGAGCATGAGGTGATTCCACACAATCGTGTCACCCCATAAGCAATATGCGCTGGTCCAGCGCGCCGGCCACGATCCCAATGAGCAACTGCTCGGCGCGACATACGCCATTATCGAGGAGATAGCGGCAAAGCTCCCGCCACGTGACACCAGAGCGAGGCTCTTGCACCGAACTGGATGGCGTTATGAGCGGAAAGCGATCGCTGTCCGATCAGTGGCTTTTTTTAGAATTCCTTGCCGAACTCACATGGGGGCAAGGAGCAGACCTTGGCTCCCGACTGAATACGCTCCGTCGAGTCGCGGTCCTCTGAATGGCGTGCGGTCCATTCCCTGACCGTTAGGCAGACCTTCTTCGCGCCAAGGCGACTGCCAATCTTCTCTTCCTTCTGGCAGACGATCTTGTCGGGGTCGCCCCTGACGACGGACTGCTTGCCCGACTCGTACGAGCTGACCTGGGCCGGCGCCGCGCTGGTGAGGACAATAGCTGCCGCTGCTAATGCTCTGAACATTGAAATCCTCCTCTCGTCCGGCATTGTACTGCAAAAATCGGCCTGTCATCCAGCCGGCATCCGGAAACGCAAATTCGGCACGGGTCCACCACGGGGCCGATCCTCATATGCCCAATCTTTTCTTCGCTCGCGAATGCGCGTCCTGAAATCTTGGCTCATCGCGCAGGGGGTCGAGGTCGGGATCGGTCTCGGCGTGCCGCACCAGGGTTTCGCCGGCAAATGCGAAGGTTCGCTCGAGCAGGCTCAGCGCACCCTCATTATCAGCGAGATGGGCAACTAGAACGCAGGCGAAATTGTATCGCATCCTCCCATTGTCGGGGTCGATCAGCATCGCTCGCTCGATCCATTCACGAGCGCGCTCTTCCTCGCCCAATATTGCGTGCCCGCCTGCGACAATTCCGAGGGCCGTTCCGTTGCTCGGGTCGTGTTCGAGAGCTTTCTCGGCTTGTGAGACCATCATTTTGGCCGCTTGCCGGAGTTTCTCTTGGTCGCGCTGCGCCTGATGGCAGGTCGCAAGCAACGCCCAAGCGTGAAAGTCCGTCTCCATCGCCTTTACGGCTTTTTCGTAGTGAACGATCGCCTTGGGAACGTCTCTCCGGCGCATCGCCAGCCGCCCCGCCTCCTTGTTTACTTCCCCGGAATCCGGCGCGAGGCGAAGAGCCTTCTCGATCTCGGCGCTGGCATCGTCGACGAGCTGCTTGCGTTCGAGACGGCGCGCCATGGCCAAATGCGCCTCGGCGATGCTCGGGTCGATCGCAAGCGCCGTATGAGCGGCGGCAAATCCATCGTCCACCTCGCATTGATAGTCATAGCGGAGGTTGGACTGGGCGATCGCAAGAAGCGCCCAGGCATCGGCATAATATGGGTCGAGTTCGACCGCCCGGCCGCAAATCCGCATCACCCTTTCTTCGCGGCGAATGTCACCCTGGTTGCCGGTCGCCCAATATTGCCGCGCCAGCAGGTAGAATTTATACGCTTCCGCGTTCGTCGTGCCGCGTTTCTCGATGGCCTTCTTTTCGTCGGGAAGGAGCTTGAGCTTGAGCGCACTGACGATCGCTTTGGATATCTCGTCCTGAATCGCAAAAATGTCGTCGAGGTCGCGGTCGTAGCGATCGGCCCAGACATGATCGCCGCTCTCGCCATCGATCAGCTGAGCGGTGATCCGCACTCGCGCGCCCGCCTTCCGAACGCTGCCCTCGACGACGTGAGTGACATCAAGCGAGTCAGCGATTTGCAAGACATTAACCGACTGCCCCTTGAAGGTG
>JACDCV010000130.1 GCA_013817375.1 Sphingomonas sp. | reverse complement strand
CCGGACGTGATCCGGGGTTCGGCCCCTTCGTCTAGTGGTCCAGGACGTCGCCCTCTCACGGCGAAAACACGGGTTCGAGTCCCGTAGGGGTCACCAATTCCCGACCTGCCGGGGGCAGGTCGAAGGAATTGATGGCAGCGCACTCTCCTCTTTCTCTCGAAGCCACGCCTTGACGATCGCGGCGATCCGCTCGCCTGCGCGTCCGTCGCCGAAGGCCAAGGTGGGAGCCGTGCGCCGGTTGCCGCTCAGCCGCCTCCGAACGGCATCGACGATCCGCTCGGGATCAGTCCCGACCAGCTCGATGCTGCCGCACGCGATCGCCTCGGGCCGCTCGGTCCGCTCGCGGAGCACGAGTAAAGGCACGCCGAGCGCTGCAGCTTCCTCCTGGAGCCCGCCTGAATCGCTGAGGACGAGGTCGCACTCGAGCATCGCGCTTAGCGTTTCGGAATGGCCACACGGCTGGCGAAACGCGATTGCATCGCACCCCGCCAGCAACTCACCGAGCCGGCTGCACAGTGACGGGTTGGGATGGAGGATCAGCTCAACCTGGGCGATCTCCTCCGATGCGATCCGTTTCAGCGCCGCCGCGATTCGGCCAAGGCCGTCATTCCAATTCTCTCTTCGATGACAGGTCACGAGCAAGCGCGGGATGCCACCGAACAGCGCCGCCGGCGCAGCGGGCGCGGCGGCGAGCGCCGCGTCGATCCCGCTGTTCCCGGTCACATGGATTTGCCCGCGCACCCGCTCACGCCGAAGGTTGGCGGCATTTAGCTCCGTCGGCGCGAACAGAAGCTGCGCCTCGCGGTCGATCGCGACCCGGAATTCCTCTTCAGGCCATGGATTGCGCAAGTCATGGCTTCGAAGCCCGGCCTCGACATGGGCGACCGGGATTCCAGCGAGCCTGGCCGCAAGCGCTGCGCCGAGCGCGGTCGACGTGTCCCCCTGGACGATGACGAGCTCAGGCTGCGCGCGGGTCAGCGGTCCGAGCAGGGCCTCGCTGACCATCGCAACATAAGCGTGCGGGTTTTTCTGTCCGGGGCAGTCGAGCCGGACCGCATCAAAGGCGCCGAGCCCGTAACTTTCCGGGTCGAGCGCCGGATGCTGGCCCGAGAAGATGAGTGACGGCGCCACATCGCGGGCGGCGAGCGCATGGACGACGGGTGCAAGCTTGATCGCTTCGGGACGAGTGCCGATGACGACAATGACGTGACTGGGCAGCCTTCCCCCTAGCTCGGCGGGCGCAGACTGCCGTCACTGGCTGGTCAAAGCAAGTTAGCGAAAATTGTCCGCATATTGCTGGATCTTCAGCTTGACCGGGGTTGCCGGCACCAGATGGTAGGGAATGGCGTGGCGCTGCGCATAAGCGACCGCATCTTCCCTGGTCTGGAAAGTGATGCGGACCTGCGTGTTGGTGTCGCCCGACCCGTTCCAGCCGGTCAGCGGATCGGGAAGCTGCCCTTCCGTCCGCTCGAACTCCAGAACCCACAGACCCGCGTTCGCGCGGCCCGACTGGGTCGTCCTTCGGTCGATTTCGGAGATTCGCGCGACGGTCATGCCCAGCGAGTGGCAAAGGCCGACGGTCAAATCAAGCGCGTCGTCAGTAAGCGCGGGCGATCGCGAACTCGACGGCCTGGGTGAGCGCTGACTTTGCCTTGCCTCCAGGGAAGCCGGCGAGGGCGTCTACAGCCCGCCGGCCATAATGGCGCGCCCGCTCGATCGTGTCCGACAAAGCGTCGGCGGAGCGCATCAGCCGGGTCGCGTGCGCAAGGTCGTCATCGCTCACCCGTTTGCCCGAGATAGCGGCTCTCCAGAAAGCGCGATCCGCTTCGTCCCCGCGCGCATAAGCGAGGATCAGCGGCAGGGTCATCTTGCCGTCACGGAAATCGTCGCCGACGCCCTTGCCCATCACCTCGACGTCGGACGCATAATCGATGACGTCGTCAACCAGCTGGAAGGCGATCCCGAGGTTCTTCCCGAAGCTTTCGAGGGCGAGCTCGCAATCCTCCCCGGCTTCGGCGACAACCGGCGACACCCGGCAGGCGGCGGCGAACAAGGCGGCGGTTTTGGCGCTGACGATCGCCAGATATTGCTCCTCGTCGGTCTCGAGCCGGCGCTGGGCGGTAAGCTGCTCGACCTCGCCCTCGGCAATGACGCTCGAGGCCGAACTCAGGATCTTGAGCACTTTCAAACTGCCATCCTCGACCATCAGCTCGAAGGCGCGGCTGAACAGGAAGTCGCCGACCAGGACGGTCGCCGGATTGCCCCAGATGAGGTTGGCGGTCTGCTTTCCACGCCGAAGCCCCGAGCCGTCAACGACGTCGTCGTGGAGCAAGGTTGCGGTGTGGATGAACTCGACCGCGGCGGCGAGCTTGTGGTGCCGGGTTCCGGAATATCCCAGGAGGTTGGCGCAGGCGAGGGTCAGCATCGGCCGCATCCGCTTGCCGCCGCCCGCGATCAGATGGCCGGCAAGCTCGGGGATCAGCGCCACCTTGCTCTGCATCCTCTCGAGGATGACGGCATTCACGCCGTTCATGTCCTCGGCGACGAGGCTCATCAGCGGGTCGAGCGATGGCTCGCGGCCGTGCTGGAGCGGATGAATGGTGGCGGTCACTGTGGGGGCATTAGCGGCGGAAGCAGCGCTTTCCTAGACGGCCGCCGGTAGGCTGAGGCGGGCGAGAAGACCCCCCAGGTCCTCGCTTTCCTCAAGGCTCACCCGGCCCTCGTAGATTTCCGCGACGTCGCGAACGATTGCGAGGCCAAGGCCGGTTCCGGGCTTTCCGGTGTCCAGGCGGGCGCCGCGGTCGAAAATCGCCTCTCGCTCGGCTTCCGGGATGCCGGTGCCGTCGTCCTCGACAACGATGTCGACGAGGGCGCCCCGCCGCTCGACCGTGATGAACACCCGGCCATTGCCATATTTGGCGGCATTTTCGACGAGGTTGCCGATCATCTCGTCAAGGTCCTGCCGCTCGACCTTGGCTTGCGCCGTGCGGTCGCCGGTACAGTCGACGGTAGCCTCCTCGTAAAGCCGGTCAACTGCGCGCTGAACGGCTTCGACGCTGTCCCAGACGCAGGCGCGCGCCTGGCCGGAGGTTCGGCGCCCGATCGCCCGGGCGCGCGCGAGATGGTGATCGACCTGCCGGCGCATCAACGCCGCCTCGCGGCAGACGGTGTCGGCAAGGTCGTCGCTTTGCGCGGTCGCGGCATTGGTGACGACGGTCAGCGGAGTCTTGAGCGCGTGAGCGAGATTGCCTGCGTGGCGCCGCGCCTCCTCGGCCTGCTCTTCGCTATGCGCGAGGAGCTGGTTGATCTCGTCGGTCATCGGCTGGATTTCGGTGGGGAAGGTGTCGGAAATCCGCTGCTTGGTGCCGGAGCGGATCGCGGCCACCTCGCGCTGGACCCGGCGAAGCGGCCACAGGCCGTAGATCGTTTGAAGAGCGGCAAGGATCAGTAGACCCGCGCCGAGCGCGGCGAAGCTCCAGAACAGGGTCGACCGGAGCGTCTGGATCTGGTCGTCGATAATCTCGCGCGATTGAGCGACCTGGAAGCGCCACTTGATGTTCGAACCCGGCAGGACGACGTCGCGCTCGGCGATCCGAAGCGGTTCGACGGCAAATTCGTTGCTGTCGTAAATGTGCGGCTCGAGGTCGAAATGGCCGTCGGACACGCGCAGCCGCCGGTCCCACAAAGATCTCGACGGGAAGGTGTCGGCGTTTTCGCCGGACACCTGGAAATAGACTCCGGAATAAGGCTGGATGAACCTTTGATCGGCCGGCGGGCGGTTGAACCGGACCTCGCCGTCGGGCCCGATCTCGGAGGCGGCAATCAGCGCAGTGTTGAGCACATAAGTGAGCTGGTCGTCGAAATTGCGGACGATCGAGCTGGTCAGCACCCGGTCGAGAGCGAAACCGCCGGTAAGCAGGAGAACGGTGATCCAAAGCGCCGCGACGCCGATCAGGCGCCGGGTCAGCGAGCCGATATGCGGCCGCCGCGGCTTTGCTCCGGCGGGCTCGCCGGCCTTCGGTGGCGCCGCCGCCGTCATTGAGGCGGCGTGGTCGTTCAAATGCGCTTGTCCTCGGGGTCCTCAAGGCTGTAGCCGAGGCCGCGGATGGTGGTGATTACGTCCGCTCCGAGCTTCTTTCGAATGCGCGTGACGAACACTTCGATGGTGTTGGAATCGCGGTCGAAATCCTGGTCGTAGATATGCTCGATCAGCTCGGTCCGGCTGACCACCTTGCCCTTGTGGTGCATCAGATAGGACAGCAATTTATACTCCTGGGCGGTGAGCTTCACTGGCTCGCCGTCCTTGGTGACCCTGCCCGAGCGGGTGTCGAGGCGGATGTCGCCGGCGCGAAGCTCCGAGCTTGCGTTGCCCGAGGCGCGGCGGATCAAGGCCCGAAGCCGGGCGATCAGCTCTTCGGTCTGGAACGGCTTGGCCAGATAATCGTCGGCGCCCGCATCGAGCCCGGCGACCTTGTCCGACCAGCTGTCGCGGGCGGTCAGGACCAGGACCGGCATCTTGCGGCCTTCCTTGCGCCAGCGGTCGAGAACCGTCAGGCCGTCGACTTCGGGCAGGCCAAGGTCGAGGACAACGACGTCATAGCTTTCGGTCGAGCCGAGATAATGTCCGTCCTCGCCGTCAGTGGCGAGATCGACGGCATAACCCGCGCCCTCGAGAGTCGAGCGCAGCTGGCGACCGAGGTTTGGTTCGTCTTCGACGATCAGAACGCGCATTGATCAGTTCCCCTGGGAAGCTTTCGCCAAACAACACGCGCGAAGCTGAACGGTTGCTTGTCCGGAATGAAAGGTGGGGGCGGGCCTGTAAAGGTCAACGCCGATTCTGCGCCGAAAGGTCCCAATGTTCGCACTCACGCGTATCACCCGGGCAACGCGTCTGTGCGTGCGCGTGAGCGTGCCGTGAGGAGTTCAGGCGACAGGCGAAGTAGAGGTCGTCCATCCGGCAGGGTAAATCACAAATGGGCGGCTGTAGGACAGGGAAATCGATGTTGCTCTTGCACCAGCCAGGGTTAGGCTGTCACCGTTCTGGCGGGAGGGCGTGACCGACAGGTTGCTCTACAGATACGATCCTTCCCGGAACGGGGAGGATTTATCGCGAGAGGCCCTTGATGCGGCCGGTGGCGGCGTCGACGTCTACCCAGATCACGCGGCCGTTCTTCATGAACTTCAGCCGGTAGGTGCTGCCGTTGAATTCAGGTCCCAGATAATCGGCGCCGCCCATCAGCGGCATGACCCGCTGTTCGATGTTGGGGAGCGGCATCGATCGGCCCTGCACCCGCTCGCGAAATGCGCGCTCGGCATCGCGCGGCGGGTCCGCGAGCGCCGGGGTGGCGGTCAGGCCCGCAGCGACTGCGGCCGAGATAAGGGTGCGGAACAGGGACATGGCGATACTCTCTGGCCGCCCTTGTACGCCAAAGCTTTGAATGGCCTATGAATGTCGCCGACGGCGAGCGTTCATCGCGGCACACTGCGGCTGAATTGCAACAGGGGGTTCAGTCCCGCAAAACGCTCGGTTAGGGGCAGGCGATGGCAGCGCCCGTACTTTCCTACGAAGACCTCGGCCTGGTCCAGGGCGAGGGCTGGCTGTTCCGCGGCCTCGACATCTATGTCGGCGAGCGGGACCGGCTGGCGCTGATCGGACGCAATGGGGCGGGCAAGACGACTCTCCTCAAGTGCCTTGCCGACCTCATCGAGACGGACGAGGGGCGGCGGACCATCGTTCCGGGCACCAAAGTCGTGATCCTCGAGCAGGACCCGGATATTCCGCCGAACGGAAGCTTGCTCGAC
>JACDCV010000129.1 GCA_013817375.1 Sphingomonas sp. | reverse complement strand
AAACAGCACGCCGTCCTTCGTCGCGACCGTAAGCAAAGTGATCTCGCTGTCGAAGGCGACGAATTCCTCGACGATCACCCGCGGCCGGTCGCCGCGCATGTTGCCGACCGCATAGTCGAAGGCGCTCTCGACCTCGCCAGCGGTCCTGGCGACGCTCTGCCCCTTGCCCGAGCTCGACATCACCGGCTTCACCACGCACGGCAGGCCCACCGCCCCGGCGGCGGCGACAGCTTCGGCGCGGCTCTGGGCGAAGCGATATTTCGACGTCGTCAGGCAAAGCTCCTGAGCGGCGAAGTCGCGGATTCCATCGCGGTTCATCGTCAGCTGCACGGCCTTTGCCGACGGCACCACTCGCCAGCCTTCGCTCTCAAGCTTGGCCAGAGTGACGGTGTCGATCGCCTCGATTTCCGGAACGATCGCGTGCGGCCGGTGCTTCTCGACCGCGGCCCTGAGCGCTGCTCCATCGAGCATTGAAAACACCTCGAAGGAATCGGCCAGCTGCATGGCGGGAGCGCCGGCATAGCGGTCGCAGGCGATGACCCGGCAGCCGAGCCGCTTGGCGGCAATTGCAAATTCGCGGCCAAGCTCGCCGGCGCCGAGCAGCATCAGGCTGGCAATATGCATGATCGCGCGCCTATCGTGTCCGCGCCAAAAAACAAGGAAACCAGATGCGCCCGCTGCTCCTTCTACCACTGATCGCAATCGCCGCCGCCGCTCCGGCCCAAAAGCCAAAGACGCCAAGCGAGATCGTCGCTCAAAGCCCGGCGAGCGCGTGGAAGGCGATTTCCCCGGAAGACTTGCTGGTGATGCAGCTGCGCGGCGGCGGCCGAGTGGTAATTCAGCTCGCCCCGGCCTTTGCTCCCATCCACGTCGCCAACATACGAGCGCTTGCGCGCGCCAATTGGTGGGACAGCTCGGCAATCTATCGGGTGCAGGACAATTATGTCGTCCAATGGGGGAAGAATGAGAGCGAGGATCCGTTTCCTGCGGGAGTGGTCGCCAAACCGCCCGCCGAATATGCGCGCCCGCTGAAAGGGCTTTCGGTCCACCCGCTGGGCTTTCCGGACTCCTATGCCCCCCGAGCCGGCTTCGCTCTTGGCTGGCCGGTCGCAACCGACCCCAAAAGCGGTACCGCGAACCTCACCCATTGCTATGGCTATGTGGGCGTCGGCCGCGGCCTGTCGCCCGACACCGGCACCGGCGGCGAGCTTTATGCGGTGATCGGACACTCGCCGAGACACCTCGACCGCAACATCGCAGTCGTCGGCCGGGTCGTCAGCGGGATCGAGGGGCTGAGCAGCCTTCCGCGCGGGACCGAGGCACTCGGTTTCTACAAGGAGAGGTCGCAGGACGTTGCGATCACCAATATCCGGCTGGCGAGCCAATTGCCGCCAGCGGATCGCCCATCGTTCCAATATCTCGACACAAGCAGCGCGGCTTTCGCCGCTTTTGTGCGGGCGCGGGCGAACCGGAACGATGATTTCTTCATCCGCCCGGCAGGCGGCACAGATGTCTGCAATGTGCAGGTGCCGGTGAGACCGACACCCGCTACCTAGGGCTAAGCCGCCCAGGCCTCGTGGTCGCGGTTCTTGTGCTGGATGACGACCGGCCGGTTGTGCGAGTGCATGCTTGCTTCGGCAAGCGGGAGCGCCGTCGTGCAAAAGGCGCATTCCGCCGACACTCGCCCGATGATCCAGTGAGTCCGGCCGCAGCCCGGGCAATGGTTGACCTGATGCTCGCGGTACACCGCGTGATAGCCGCGCAGAGACTGCTGGTAGGTCATCTCGTTCAGACCTGAATTCGCAGGCATAAAAATTTCCCTTCGGCGCCCGTGAACGAGTGAAAACGGCCTGAGTTGCATCGCTGACCCGTTACGGGACGACGAACCGAACCTCACGGCGCGTTGAATCGCTGCAATTGGACTTTTAGGAGCGAAGGATTCCCTCAACGGAAATCGGCTCGGCGAATTCGGCACCAAGCTTGTCGCCTGCGGTCCACTTGACCAGCGCGCTGGCGCGGTCGCGTCCCGGAAGCATCAGCCAGACTCGCGATCCGACTTCGAAGCGCCCGTCCGATTCAGCCATGAAGCCTGTCTCGGAGATGTTGAGGACGCGCGCCTCGGCTCCGTCGGCACCAAGCTCGCGCATCTTGGCGTCGAGGGCGATCGGAAGGCGCGGCGCCCGGCGCCGGTCGTTCGGATCGGGGTCCTCGGCGATGCGCGCCTTGATCATCGAAAAGTTCATCTCCACGCGACTATTCCTTCGGGGCGGCGAAGCTGACGCCGATCTTGCCGTCCCTCACCCAGCAGACATAGCCGCTGACTTGACCGCGTCCGATGAGCTTCAGGCTTATCGGCTCGCCGATGTTCGGGATCAAGGATAAGATGATCATCGCACCGGAATCCGACAGGTTGACGAGCCGGACGACATGTTTGCGCCCTTGCATCTCGAGCACGGCCGTCTGGGACCGGGCATCGGCGCGTGGCTCGGCCCGGTGATCGGCAGTCCGGGTGACTGCGCGCGGCACGATCGATCCATCAAGCGTGAACTTGCTTGCCATGACTTCCCCACTTCGGCGCGAGGTTTAGCGGCAATGGTTTAAAGATTGGTTCTTATCCGCATCTTACCGACGAACTGTGGCTTTCGCTCACTGGCAGCCCCCGTTCAGCCTGTGTATGGTCGAGGCTGGGCAAAAGTAGCGCCTCGACCAGGGCTGAGAGCGGGACCTTGCAGTGAATCTTTTGAAACCAACCCCTACGATCGCGCTCTTCTGCGCGGCTTGCGCTCTGCCATTTGCAGCCCAGGCGCAGCAGCAGCCGACCGGTTCTCCGGTGCCCGTGACCGTCACGCCGCCGGGCGAGCCGGGAATATTGGTAGTCGAGCCGGCG
This sequence comes from Sphingomonas sp., assembly GCA_013817375.1. Classification (GTDB taxonomy): domain Bacteria; phylum Pseudomonadota; class Alphaproteobacteria; order Sphingomonadales; family Sphingomonadaceae; genus Sphingomicrobium. Next base: position 2,935 of record JACDCV010000129.1, on the reverse strand, counting down.
CCGCTTCCGCCGCCGCTGTGGAACCCGTCGGACATCCAGCAGCTCATCGCCTTCATCCGGGATGTCGGCAAGGAAGGGCTCACCCCAGCCGATTACGACCCGCAGGGGCTCATGGCCGCGCTCGCCTCCGGCGATCTTGTGAAGATGAGCGAGGCCGCGACGGACCGCTTCAACCGGCTGTCATCGGACCTCGCGCTCGGCCATGTTCGCGCCAGGGACCGGATCGACTGGCACATCAAGGATCCCGACCTCGACGACGGGCGGCAGGACAAGCTGCTCCGCTGGGCGCTTCACACGCACCAGGTCGCGGATACTCTGACCGGACTGCTTCCGGCTCACCCCCAATATACGTCGCTCAAACGCGCGCTCGAGGTGACGCCGAAGAGCGAAACCGGCAAGATCAACCGGATCAGGCTCAATCTCGACCGCTGGCGCTGGCTTCCGCGCGATCTCGGCGATCGATACATCATCGTCAACGTCCCCGCTTACACGGCGGCCCTGGTCGAAGGCGGCGAGACGCTTTCCCGCCATTATGCCGTTGCCGGCGCGATCAAGACGCCAACGCCGCAGCTAAGCGTCACCGCGACGGGCGTGATCATGAACCCGTGGTGGGAAATTCCCAAGAGCATCGAGGGCGACGTTCGCGGCAAGTCAGGCTATGTCGCGGTCAAGGACAAGAACGGCAAGGTGATCCGCTGGCGCCAGCCGCCGGGGCCGTCGAACGCGCTTGGCAAGATGAAATTCGTCATGCCCAACTCCAAGGCGATCTACCTTCACGACACCAACGCCAAGTCGCGCTTCAATGCCCGGGTCCGCGCCTTCAGCCACGGCTGCATCCGAACCAAGGACATCGACGAGCTTGCAACCATCCTTCTGACCCAGGGCGACACCGAGTGGACGGCCGAGAAGGTCCAGGAGACGCTTGCCAGCGGCAAAACCGTCCAGGGTAATTTCGCACAGCCCCTTCCCGTCTACATCGTCTACATGTCGTCGGCGGCAACGGTCGAAGGCAAGATCATCGACTATTCCGACGTCTACAAGCGCGACGGCAAGGCGATTGCGGCGCTGCTCGACACGCAGGCTGCCAAGACGGAGAAGGTCGCCAGCCGCTAGGCGGCCGCGGCGACTATTTAAGCGCTTTGACCGCGGCGAGAGTCCTCTGGACGTGCTCGCTCCAGTTCATGTCCGAATGGACGAAGGCGACCCGGCCGTCGCGGTCGATCACGTAGGACGTCCGGCTCGTCAGCTCCGGCTTTTGCTTCAATGCGACTTCATAGGCCCTGATGACCGCCGGATTTGCGGTCGCCACCGGGAAGGCGTTGCGGCACTCCTCGACCGAGAATTTCTGAAGCGTCGAAAGGTCGTCCGCCGACATTCCGATTACCCGGGCGCCGGCTTTGCGGAACTCGGCATTGGCCTCGCTGAATGCGCGCGCCTCCAGCGTGCAACCCTCGGTGAAGGCCTTGGGGAAGAAATACAGCACGACCGGTCCGTTGCGCAGCTGCTCGTTCAAATTGAGCTTGAACGGCTTTCCGGCGCGAGCGCCGGTGGTAGTGAAGTCGGGCGCCTTCGCTCCGACCGGGAGCGCCGCAGACGAGGGGACCGCAAGCGCGGCCAGTGTCAGTCCGATCAGCAGCTTTCGCATATAACGCTCCCATTGAAGGCGCTCAGCTTAGTCGAGCGCGATGCGTGCGGCCATGGCCGTCGTCACGCCTCTGCAACCCGAGCGAAGTCCAGATGTTGTTCCGGGCGAGAAGGGCCGAGGGAGACAGTCATGCGCCTTGCGATATTGCTGTCCCTGCAGGTTGCCGGCTGCGGCACGGCCCAGTCTCCGTCTTCACCCGACGCCACGTCCGGCAACAGCAGTAGCGGCAACAGCAATAGCGGCGGCGGACAGGCCGGACCGTGGGACCTGCAAACCGACGGTGCCGGTGCAACGCTAGTGATCACCGGCGCTTCGGGCGGGGCGGCGATTCGGCTGTCCTGCCCGGCCGGCGAGCCGAAGCTTGTCGTCAATGTTCCAGCTTTCGACCCGATCGGAAGCGAAGAGCGGCTATCGCTCGGCCAAGGCGGCGAAGTCGTCGCGCTGGTCGCCGACTCCAAAGGCGATCGCGAGCGCGGCGGAGTGACAGGCGAAGGCGCGGTTCCGGACGGTCTCGCCACCTTGCTCTCAGGCCCGGTGTCGGCAAGTTACGGGGCGCAGCTCAGCGGCCCCCATCCGGTGCCGCCGGCCAATCTCGTCAATGCCTTTGCGGCTGCCTGCTCCGGAGGAACCGCAAGCACCCCACCCGCGCAATCCGATTCGGCCGATTCAGCCAGCGGTAGCCCGTGCCTGACGGGGCGCGACGGAAAGCCGGTTCCGGCCAATGCGATCAAGGGAATAGGAACCGAGCCCTTCTGGGGCGCGAGGGTCCAGGGCCGCTGCGTCACTTACTCACACCCCGAAGACCAGTCGGGAACGCGGGTCTGGACCGAATTTTCAGGCACTGCGACGAGCGGAACATGGTCGGGCTTCCTCAACGAGCGGCCGTTCGTGATGCGTACCCGGCCTCAGCAAGGCTGCTCCGACGGAATGTCCGACAATCTTTACCCGATCGCGGTCACCCTGACCGTCAATGGGGAGCAAAGGACCGGCTGCGCGGCGCCGATCTAGACTTGGCCGGCTCCCGACCCCACTTGAGGCTCAGCAACAGGAAAGGATGACATGGCGAATACCCAAGGACCGATGAACTGCCCGGTCGACGGAGCCACGCTGGTGATGAGCGAGCGTTCGGGGATCGAAATCGATTATTGCCCTTCGTGCCGCGGCGTGTGGCTGGACCGGGGCGAGCTCGACAAGATCATCGAGCGCAATTCTCAGCAGTCCGAAGCTCCGCCGCCCCGGCAGGCTCCCCAGCAGGAACAATGGGGAGCGCAGGCGCAGCAGCAGCCTCAC
>JACDCV010000128.1 GCA_013817375.1 Sphingomonas sp. | reverse complement strand
CTACGGCCCCATATCTTTCGACTAGCCCATGACGTAGCCTGATGCATCAGGCGCGGCTCATTCGATGTGCACCACGAGACTTCGTGCCTAACCCGCGCGAAAACTTCGGGCTGAGTTTGAAGCAGGTTTTCCCGCTGCCCAAGTCTTCCTCCTTCGATGACCTCCTGCAGGCAATTGATGACGCGAAGGAGGACGCCGCGGACGAGGACCAGGGGACGGGCGCGGCTTAGTTGTTCCCGACTCCGTCCCATGGCTACAGCTGCGGAATGTCCAAAGCACGGAAGGTTCGGGTTTGCGTTGAAACGGACCTCAAGCTGCTAATGTCCGCAATGGGTGGAAAGCGGACACTAGCCTTTACGCGGTAAGACTACTCCCTGCGGCTGCCAGAGGCTGTCGCTCGGCTTGACCCCCTTGCCCATTACCTCCATCCGCTGAGGTCTGAAGCGGATGAGCGCTAGGTCATTGGGGTAATCGTCCCAGGCAGACCGATACTTCTCTTCTGGGCCGTGTGCGGCGATGTTCGGCCCGTCTGTATGGACAGACGCAACGCCCGTGAGGCTCGCATAAAAGCTGTTCTTGTGACCATTCGCGATATCGTCGAAGCCGAAGTGAAGCGCCGCCTTCGGATTTGCCATGATCTGCCTGGTCTTGCGGCTTCCACGCTTTGTGGCGATCCACAGGCTCCAGTCCTCTGTCGGCTCGCCGATACCGACCGGGCGAGCGCGCGGCATTCCGTTCTCGTCGATGGTGATAAGGACGCAATCGTGCATGGCGACCGCGACGAGTTCTTTCCGGTGGCGATCCCCATCTCGATGTTTTCGGCCATTCCCAAGTCCCAGCTTTGGATCGTTCCGCGCGGCGGCCACTCACCCACTGCTGGTGCGCCGCGGGAAGTCTTCATGCAGACTGTGAAGACCTTTCTGGAGCGCTAAACGGTGAAGTCCACTTTGAGTCGAAAGCTGACTTCGGCTCGAGAGCTAAGCCCAGGGCTGGCGGAAGAACTTGAAAGCCACCTGTCAACAATGGGTAGAAAGCAGACACTAGCCCAATCTTCTCTGCTGGATTAAGCTTTGCGTGACCGGGAGGTACCCTATGTGGCGATGGCTACTTGTTGTGGCGATTTGCGGTGTCGCCGCGTGTGGGTCGGAGATTACGACCGCAGAAAGCGACGAGCTCGCGCCACCCACAATAGCATTTGACGGTGCACTAGCGACAGCAGCGGCAGCGCGGGTCGCGCATGGCGAGAGGCTGACGCGCGTCCTTGGCTGCACTGGCTGCCATGGCAAAACGTTGCAGGGCGAGCGGTTCTACGAGCTGTATGCCTCCAACCTGTCGCGCGATATCGCCAAATATACGGACGACCAATTTGAGCGGCTACTACGTGGAGGCGTGCACCGACGGGCCGCGAAGTGTGGTCAATGCCTTCGGAAACTTTCCAGCACCTCAGCGATCCGGATGTGGTGGCCCTGACCGCTTACCTGCGCACGCTCAAGCCGACCGGACAGCCCACACAGCCGCCGCTCCCCTTCGAGAAAAAAACGCGTGAACTAATCGCAAAAGGCGAGCTCAAGCCGACGGCCGACTTCGTGCGCGAGGAAAGGGCGCTCGCGCCAGTCGATCTTGGGCCGCGGCATGCGTTTGGTCGGTACATGACGCGAGTGACCTGTGCCGAGTGCCACGGCGCCGAACTCAAGGGCCGCGGCACTCCGGATTTGATCGTTGCGGGAGGCTACAGCCGCGAAGACTTCGAGCGGCTAATGACCGAAGGCGCGGCTCCAGGGGGCCGAAAGCTCAACGACATGATGGTAGGCGTGGCAAAGACGCGCTTTGCCTACCTGACTCCGCGCGAGCGCGAGGCACTGTACGCCTACCTGAAGGCACGAGCCGAACAATCTCAATAAGCTTATGTCCGCAATGGGTGGGAAACGACATAAGGCGCAAACGTCAGGAATCGGTCGATAGGGAACATCCGCCCATTCGGCTTTCTGACCGCTGGTCTTATTCCGATAGCCGAGACTGCTGCATTCGAACGGTCACAACTACCCCGCTCTCCTGCCAGTCATACGTCAGCGGGCCCCCGAGGTGACTGGTTACGCTGCGGGCAATGAGACTGCTCCCAAAGCCGGTAAGCTCAGGAACCGTGGAAATCGGCGGTCCCCCTGTCTCTGCCCAAACTAGGTCGAGATGATCGCCATCCGTGCGGCAAGAAACATCAAGAACACCTTCGGCGCACGACAGCGCTCCATACTTTACGGAATTGGTCGCTAGTTCATGAACCACCATCGCCAACGTCATCGCGGTGCGCTGTCCGATCCCCATTCGAGGAACTGCGACGCGGATTCGACCCGAGAAAGCCGCGGTCTCGTCGTAAGGGGCAAGCAGGACGGACAACAAATCACCCATGAGAGTTGCCTTCCCTTGCTTGCCAGGCAGGGGCCGAACGACGTCATGCGCTCGCCCCAGCGCCGTCAGCCGCTCCGTCAGCGCCCGGGTCATCTGCTCTACTGATGACGCTGCGCCCCCGGTGAGGTGGGTGAGACTGGTTGCGATCGACAAGAGGTTCTTGACCCGATGACTCATCTCGCCCGCTAGAAGCTCACTTCCCTCCTCCGCCTGTTTACGATTGGTCACATCCAAGAAAATGCCAAACATTACGTTGTCTACGATACCTGCGTCCGCACCCCGCCCACGCGCGGATATCCATCGGATCTCGTCTCCCACCATGATTCGGAAGTCGATTTCATATGATCCGGTGACGGAACGCGTTGCGGTGAATGCAGCTCTAACCCGGTCCCGGTCGGCCGGGTGAATGTGAGCCGAGAGTTCTTCGAAACTAACCTCGTCAGCCCAGGGAAGGCCCCAAAGTTCAAAAGCTAGCTCGTCCATCGCGAGACGGTCATTATCGACGTTCCACGACCATAGCGCCACGCATGCCGCTTCCACAGCCAGCCTCAGATGATCTTCGCGCCACCTATGAACGGTCGTATTCACTACCGGACTTTCCCCCAACATTCTGTGGGGGATACGCCTACTGTTAGCCAGTTGCCAACCGCAACCCTCGGCTTCCGGGGCCCGATCATCCCCTAATGTCCGTTATGGGTCAAAAGCGGACCCCAAGCCGCTAGTGTCCGGAATGGGTGGAAAGCGGACACTAGGCGCAGCGGCTATGAAAGCAGCACATCAATCACTGCAGCAGCCGCTCTGCGCCAAAATATCGGCTGAGCACCGCGGTATCGCGCTCGTATGGGTCGTTGCGAAAAACCACCCCGCCAGCACTCACTTCTACTGTGAAATATGTGAGGAACACCGGCACAGGCTCCGGAAGGTTGACTCGCGTTTCCAAGCTGGGATCATCGACTGCAGGCATAAGCCCGAACAGCCACCTCGCCAGCCGCTGCGCGTCCTCGACCCGAACGCAGCCGTTGCTGATCCAGCGGTCATCGCTCTGAAACACAGTGCGGTCGTGGGTGTCATGCAAATAGATTCCAAAGTCGTTCGGCATCATGAACTTGATGTCGCCCATTGAATTGCCTGGGCCCGGGCCCCGCCGGATGCGCAGCGACAATTTGCCGTCAGCTACTGCCTGCCAATCGACCGTCGCCGGGTCGAGCTGGGGAGACGCCTCCGTCCAGTCCGCGAACACTTCATATTTCCGATCGCTCAGGTAGCCGAGACCCTGCTCGAGCACGCGCGGCGCGACCATGTTCACGTTGAACTCCGGCGGCAAGTTCCAGTAAGGGTGCACGTTCGCGTAGCGAATGAGGGCCGCCATCATCGGCGTCTGCGTCTGGTTCGAACCAACTATCGCCCGCATCGAATCCACTTGTACCCCGTCTTCGTACATGAGGATTCGCGCTGAGCCCGCATCGACTATGATATGGCGCTTGAGCTCGCCCGGAGCCGGAAGCCGCCTTGCACGCTCCATGTTGATCATCAGCACTTGTGCGTAGTGCAGCGCTCCCCGGTTGAGAGACTTGACGACCTCCTCCCCTACGATGCCGTCTGCCCTGAGGCCGTGGACCCGCTGATAGGCTGTAACCTGCTCGTGGAGCGGCTCGTCGAATGCGCTTCCGGTAGGAAGCCCAAGCCGCTCACGAAGCAAGGTCACTCGCTCGCTGTCCGCGCCAAGCGCGAGCGTCGCCCCTGTGTCTATTCGGAACTGGGGCAGGCTGCTCCATTGCTTCTGGTAGTCGATCAGGCCGCGGCGAAGGTCGGTGTACAAAGGATTGATCGCGTGGAGCAGGTCGATCGGAGCGCCCGCGTATCTCGCGACGGTGACATTATCGAGCTTGGTGTTTCGCCAGCGGACATTCCCCGCGATTTCACGGTCCACATAGATCATGTCGACGCCTTGCTCGACGGCCGGCGGCAAGGCGATCGGCTCCACCGGGTGGAACTGTCCGGACGCCGGCGCAACTAGGGTCACGAAAGCGAGCGCGACGAGCAGAAAATGTAGCTTTCCGGTGATCCTCGTCGGCTTCAATGGAGCCTCTGGAGGCGAATGGCGCCGGAAGCGCGTCGAGCGGACATTGGCGCCGACAGTCCTCAGCCGGTCTTCCGGCCAAACTTCGGTATTGGCTCTGGATCGGCAACTCCCGGGTTCACAACAACGACGGATGGAGCAGGTGCCGGTGCTGGCTGGGCTGGCTCGGTGGTGGTGGTGACCACGCTGCTGATATCATCACCTTCAGCAGCAACGATGATCGTTTCCTCGCCATTAGCCCCCTGCAAGCGCAGGATGCGGCGGTTCTGAACGCTGCGCCATCCGACTGCCATAAGTATTGCGAAGACGCCAAGCCCGAAGATAATTGCCATGAAACTTGATGCTGAGTCGGTCATTGGGACTACCCTGTGATTTAGGTGCTCGACCACCTAGCGCTCGAAAAGTTAATAGTGTGGTGCTCTTTGGCGGTGGGATCGGTGCGGCGTGTCCGCCTGGGGCCACAACAGACAAAGCTTCTAGTGTCCGCTCTGGGTCGAAAACCGACACTCGGCTGATGTCCGCAATAAGGCGTTTGGAGATTGTTCAGCGCGGCTACAGAAAGCCGCTGGATGGTCTTGCCTTCGACGGCTCATTAAAAGGGGCACGACCGGTAACCCGTGTTAGTCGCCAATGGCCGCATGGGTCGAAAGCGGACGTTCGCCTCAAAGTCTCGCGCGCGCTATGCACAGGGTGATGACTAGGCTCAGGACCTGTTAAATCACTTGCGGAGTTGGAGTTTGGTTGATTCAATGGCGGCGTGAAGGAGGCGCTGCCATGAGTGATCTGTTTTGGTTGTCGAAGGCGCAGATGCGTCGGATTGAGCCGCATTTTCCGCTGTCGCACGGAGTGCCGAGGGTGGATGACCGGCGGGTGATCTCGGGGATCATCTTCGTAATCCGCAACGGGCTGCGCTGGCGCGATGTCCCTAGGGATTACGGCCCGCACAAGACGATCTACAACCGCTTCATCCGATGGAGTCGGCTGGGCGTGTTCAACAAGATCTTCGCGAGCCTCGCGGCCACGGGCGGCAAGCCCGACCAGTTGATGATCGACGCGACCCATCTCAAAGCGCATCGGACCGCTGCGAGCCTGCTCAAAAAGGGGCTGTTCCCCGACGTATCGGCCGCACCAAAGGCGGCCTGAACTCGAAGCTGCACGCGGTCTGCGATGGCCAGGGTCGACCGCTGGTGATGCTGCTCAGCGAAGGCCAGATGAGCGACTACAAAGGCGCCGCGCTGATGATCGATGCCCTGCCGGACGCCAAGGTGATGCTCGGCGACCGAGGCTACGATGCCGACTGGTTCCGCGCTGCTCTGATCAATCGCGGCATCGCGCCGTGCATCCC
>JACDCV010000127.1 GCA_013817375.1 Sphingomonas sp. | reverse complement strand
ATCCGGGCGGGCCGTATTGGAAGAACCGCGACGCCGGTGCCTGGATGATCCCCAAGGGCGGCGTCGGTGAAGACGAAACCAATGCGGACGCGGCGCTCCGGGAGTTCGAGGAAGAGGTCGGCACGCCGCTCGGCGTCACACCCTTCCACCTGTGCCGGGTTCGCCAGTCGGGCGGCAAGCTCGTCGAGGTATTCGCAGCGGAAGGGCAATTCGACCCGGCCGGTCTCACCAGCATGCATTTTGAAATGGAATGGCCGCCGCGAAGCGGAAAGCTGCAAAGCTTCCCCGAATGCGATCGTGCCCGCTGGATGGCGATCGAGGAGGCACGCGCGATGATGCTTCCAAGCCAGCTTCCATTACTCGATGCGCTCGAAGACAAACTCAAAAGGAATGCGGTCGAATGATAATCCTGCTCCTTGCCGCACTTGCCGCTCAACCAGCCGTCGCTGCAGCAATACCCGCTCCAGCCGCCGCGCCGGCGGCCGCAAGCTGGCCGGTACGCGAGGGCGACGTCGCGCTGAAGGACTTCAGCTTCCGCTCCGGAGCAGTGCTGCCGGAGCTCCGGATGCATTACCGCACCCTCGGAACCCCGCGCCGCAACTCGGCCGGCGTGATCGACAATGCGGTGATGGTTCTCCACGGCACCGGCGGAAGCGGCGCGCAATTCCTCAGGCCGCAATTTGCCGACGAGCTCTATGGGCCCGGCCAACCGCTCGACATCAGCCGCTACTTCATCATCCTCCCCGACAATATCGGCCACGGGCAATCGTCCAAGCCTTCCGACGGGCTCCGGATGCGCTTTCCCGAATATGATTATGACGACATGATCGAAGCGCAGCGGCGGTTGCTGGTCGAAGGCCTGGGCGTAACTCAGCTGCGGCTGATCCTGGGCACGTCGATGGGCTGCATGCACATCTTCGTCTGGGGCCAGGACCACCCCGATTTCGCCAAGGCGCTGATGCCGCTTGCCTGCCAGCCGATCGAGATCGCCGGGATGAACCGGATGTGGCGGCAGCTATTGATCGACGGGATCAAGTCCGATGCTGCATGGCAAGGCGGCAATTACCGCGGTCAGCCGGTTCAGGGACTTCGCACAGCCCAGTCGCTCCTCGTCGTTGCCGGCGGGGCGCCGCTCTATCAGCAACAGGAATATCCGACCCGCCAGCAAGCAACGGCCTTCGTTCAGGACAGCGTTCCCAAAGCGATTGCCGGCCTCGACGCCAACGACATGATCTACCAGTTCGAATCGTCGCGGAACTACAATCCCTGGCCGGGGCTGGATGCGATCACCGCGCCAACGACGTGGATCAATTCAGCCGACGACTTCATCAACCCGCGCAACCTCGCGGTGCCGCAGCAGGCGGTTCGGCGGATGAAGAATGCGAGGTTTCGCCTGATCCCCGAAAGCGCGGAGACTCGCGGTCACGGCACCCATAGCTGGGCGAAGTTCTGGAAGCAGGACCTCAGGGAGCTCCTCGCTCGGTCCGAACCGCGATAGGCTCATCATAAGCGGAGACGTGGTTCATCGTGATGAGCCAGCGGCCGTCGATCTTGCGGAACAGGCGCGTGTTGATCCCATGGGTGGTCCTGCCTGGCCGCTCCATCCGGTAGCGGCCGACCAGCATCGCCGAGTCGGGCGCCAGCAGGTCCACTTTCATGTCATGGAATTTCAGCTTGCCGCGCCGCTCCGGCGCGCCGCCATAGTCGCGAACATATTGGTCGAGCCTGCCCTGCCACCCGTCCAGGAACTTGCCGCCGGAGACGAACGTCGCGTCGGGGTTTTTGAAGCCGGCCATATAGCCTTTGAAGTCGCCGCGGTTCCATGCCGCTTCCATGCGGTCGATCGTCTCCAATATCGCCGAGCGCTCCGCATCGGGCGTTTGCGCGGCCGCCGCCGGGGACGCTAGCGTCAGCGAAACCAATGCTGCCGCGATTGCCAATCTCACTCAGCCCTCCTTCGCCGTAGGGATGCAAAAGCATAAGCGACGGCGCCCGCTGCAGAAAGCGCAAAGAGCGTGAGCCACGCCTCGCCACTCGCCTGGGTCGACGCCCAGATGCAAAGCAGGATTCCGGCGACCCCCAGGCCGTAGTATAACGGATGAACTCGCCCGCGCTCCGGCGCACGGGGGAGCGCGGCGATCGTGACTGCATAGACGATCAGCCGGGCGAGAACGCTGATGATCGCAAGCCAGACATAGCTCCCGATCAGCGCCAGCACGCCCGCGAACACTGCCAGGAAAGCGATCGAATTGGCCGGCGTGACGAACCGCGGATGGACCCGGGCGAACCAGCCCGGCAGGTCGCCGCGAGCGCCGAGCGCATAGGTGACCCGCGAGGTCGAAGTCATGATCCCGTGCAGATTGCCACCAAGCGAGCAGATTGCGGCAAGCGTCAGTGCCGCCGCTCCAAATGGCCCCGCGAGCCACGCGCCAAGGTCGATCAGCGGCGCGCTCTCGTCCGCGCCGCCGTCGGGAAGCGCTGCGATGAAGGCCAGCTGGACCAGGAAATAGAGCAAGGTCGTCGACGCGATGGTGACGAAGATCGCTCGCGGGATGACCGAGCCCGGCTTCTTCGTCTCACCCGCGGGGACGACGACATTCTCGAAACCGACGAATGCGTAGAAGACAATCAGAACGCCTGCCTCCAGGCTGCTCAGCGCCGGCAGCGGACCCGGCTCGGGAAGCGGAAAAGCGAGAAGGATCGCAGCCACTGCGGCGATCAACAGCGGCAGCGCCTTGAGCAGGGTAAGAACCCCGAGCAGGGCAAGCGCCTTTTTGACCCCGGCGATGTTCACCGCCGCAAGGATCGCGCACACGGCGACCAGGATCAGCGCTCTTGCCAGGCCCTCGTCGGCACCGATCCACCAGCGTGCAAGATAGGCTGCGAGAACATTGGCATTGGCCGCGAAGGCGGCGGTCCGGGCGAGATAATAGACCCAGCCGAGCTCGAAGCCGACGAAGCGGCCGAACACCCGGCCATATTCGGCAGGGCCGCCGCTTTCGGGAAAGGCGCCGGCGCTTCGCGCGAACGGGACGATGATCAGCAAGGATGCGAGCGCGACCAGCGGGAACAGCCAGGGCGAGAAAGTGCCGAAGTCGGCGGCTAGCGTTGCCGGCAGAGCGAAGATCGCGCTCCCAAGGACGCCATTGAACGACAGCAGGGTCGCTCCGCCGATCCCGATCGATCGCTTGAGCGGAGGCCCCGAACCGCGCTCGCTCAAAGCTGCATGGTCCCGGTTATGACCGTCACGCAGCGACCGCCAAGGATCACCCGGTCACCGGAGACGCGGCAGTGAAGAATTCCGCCGCGCTTGCTCGCCTGGACCGCTGTGAATTCGTGGCGGCCCAGCCGCTTTGCCCAAAAGGGCACCAAGGCGGCATGAGCGGCGCCAGTCACCGGGTCCTCGTCGATACCCACGGGGACCGCGAACACCCGGCTCGCAATCGACGTTTCGTCGCCCGCCGCGGTGACGATCACCAGGTCGGGAAAGTCCCGCAGGGCCGCAAAGTCGGGCGTGGTGGACCGGACCGCTTGCTCATCCTCAAGCAGGACGACCGCAATATTTTCCGCGCTTTTTCCGGCGAAGGTTTCGCCGGTCACTCCGAGCGCTTTGCAAAGTCCCGGCATGTCGCGCGGCTCGACGGCGGCGGCGGGAAGATCGAGCCGGAGGAGATCGTCATCGCGAGTGACGGTGAGGATTCCGGATTGAGTTGAAAAGCGGATACGTTCGCCGCGGATCAGAACGTGCGCGGAAGCGAGTGTCGCATGACCGCACAGCGGGACCTCGGCGACCGGAGTGAACCAGCGAAGATCATAATCCCGGTCGTCGCTTTCCGAAGGAACTGCGAAGGCGGTTTCGCTGAGGTTATTCTCTTGCGCAATCGCCTGCATCAGGCGGTCGTCGAGCCAGCGGTCGAGCGGGATCACCGCGGCGGGATTGCCGGTCAGCGGCGCATCGGCGAACGCATCGACCTGGAAGAAGGGAAGCGCGATCATTCGGGTTTCTCCGCAATGTCCGAGGGGAGCACTCCCTCACGGTCGGTGTGGCCCTCGGGATCGAGGTGGATGAGAATTTCGGTGTTCGGGAAGCGCTGCTGGAGCTTTTCCTCGACTGGATCGATCCGGTCATGAGCCTCGCGCACCGTCCAGGTCGCCGGCACCCAAAGATGAAATTGCACGAAATTGTGAGTCCCGCTGGTCCTGGTCCTCAAGTCATGAAGTCCGGCAAGCTCCGGATATTCCCTTGCCGCGGCGAGAAACTTCTCGCGAAGCGTGTTTGGCCATTCGCGGTCCATCAGCTGGTCGAGCGCCCGGGCGGACGACAGCCACGCGCCTCTTGCAAGCCACAATGCGATGAGGATTCCGAACACTGCATCGGCGCCGACGACGCCTGCATATTGGTCGAGCACGAGCGCCGCGATCACCGACCCGTTCAGCATCAAATCGGACGCATAATGGAGCTGGTCGGTGCTGATCGCGACCGAGCCGGTTCGGGTGATCACGTATCTTTGATAGGCGAGCAGCCCCATCGTGAACGCCATCGCCACCAGTGACACTCCGATGCCAAGCTCCGCGTCCGCGGTCTGAGCGCCTTCGAGGAGGCGCTCGATCGACTTGTAGCCGATGAACAGTGCCGAGATGGAGATTATGATCACCTGCGCCAGCGCCGACAAAGCTTCGGCCTTGCCATGACCGAAGCGGTGGTCCCGGTCCGCCGGGATCGCTGCAACCCGGACGCCGACGAGAACCACGATGCTGGCGGCAAGATCGAGCGTGCTGTCGGCGAGCGAGCCTAGCATCGCCATCGACGAGGTCTGCACTGAAGCCCAGGCTTTGAGGCTGATCAGGAACAGGGCCATGGCGATGCTCGCCACCGCGGCCCGTGTGGTCAGAGTCGAGCGCGATGGCCCGTGTGAATGGGCGCCGCTCACGGGTAGAGAATCCCTTCGCTCCAGCCGCCGCCGCTGCGAATGAACAGCTGCCGCTCGTGAAGCCGGTGCGGCCGGTCGCTCCAGAATTCGATCCGCTCGGGCGCCACGACATAGCCCGACCAATGCGGCGGGCGCGTCACCGCGGTGCCTTCGAACCGGCGCTTTACCTCCTCGTAGCGAGCTTCGAACGCCGCGCGATCGGCAACGGGCCGCGACTGGTCGGAGGCCCAGGCGCCGAGCTGCGATTCGCGCGACCGGCTGGCGAAATAGGAATCGGCGTCTTCCGGCTCGCACGGGCTGGCAAGGCCCTCGATCCGAACCTGCCGGCGAAGCGACTTCCAGTGGAAAAGAAGCGCGACCTGCGGATTTGCGGCGAGCTCCTCGCCCTTGCGGCTTTCGAAATTGGTGAAGAAGCGGAAGCCGTCGGGGCCGTGCCCCTTGAGAAGCACCATCCGCGACGAGGGCTGCCCATCGAGAGCGCACGTCGTCAGGGCCATCGCTTCCGGGTCGTTCGGCTCGCTGGACCGCGCTTGAGCGAACCAGTCAGCGAACATTTCGATCGGGTCGTCGGCCATTGCGCGACTTATCCGTTGCGCGCCTCAGGCGGCAACCCCGTGGCTTCAGAAGCTGAAGCGGGCGCTCAGGCGGATGTCGCGTCCGGCCAGCGGAACGAACCCCTTGGTGAAAGACGCGTGGCGGCGCGCTTCGACGTCGAAGATATTGTTCGCCGAAAGGATGAAACTCGTCTCGCGGGCCCTTCCCCACGGCCGCCAGACGACTGAAGCGTTGGCGAGCGTGAAGCCGTCGGTGGACGTTTCGAACTCGGCGACGCGGTTCTGGCTGGCGGCTCGCTCGACTTCGAGGCGGCCGTCCCAATGGCTGGACTGGGCCTCGATCCCCGCCAGA
>JACDCV010000126.1 GCA_013817375.1 Sphingomonas sp. | reverse complement strand
GTCGAGCAGATGGAGGAGCGCTATCGAATGATGGCCAACCTCGGGGTCCGGTCGCTCGCCAGCTTCAACCAGAAGGTACGCGATTCGAAGGCCAAGGGCGCTCAGCTCGGCCGGCGCGTGCAGACCGGATATAATGCCGAAAGCGGGCAGCCGATCTATGAATTCGAGCAGCTCGACTATGATGTGCTTCCGCAGATCGTGGTCGTCGTCGACGAGCTGGCGGACCTGATGATGACTGCCGGCAAGGAAGTCGAGTTCCTGATCCAGCGGCTTGCGCAAAAGGCGCGCGCGGCCGGGATTCACCTGATCATGGCCACCCAGCGCCCGTCCGTCGACGTGATCACCGGAGTCATCAAGGCGAACCTGCCGACTCGCATCAGCTTCCAGGTGACAAGCAAGATCGACAGCCGGACAATCCTTGGCGAGCAGGGCGCCGAGCAGCTGCTCGGCAAGGGCGACATGCTCTACATGCCCGGCGGCAAGCAGATCATCCGCGTCCACGGCCCCTTCGTGGCGGACGAGGAAGTGCGGGCAGTCGCCGAGCATTGGCGAAAGCAGGGTTCGCCCGAATATGTTCAGGCCGTAACCGAGGAGCCGGAAGACGGCGGCTATCTGTTCGACGGCCAGCCAACCGGCAACGACGACCCGGAGACTCAGCTCTATCGCAAGGCGATCCAGACCGTCGCCGAGAGCCAGAAAGCTTCGGTATCCTATCTGCAACGCCAGCTTCGGGTCGGCTACAATAGCGCGGCGCGCCTGATCGAGCGGATGGAAAAGGAAGGGCTGGTGGGGATGCCCGACCATGTCGGCCGGCGCGAAGTGCTGATCGACGCGGAAGGCAACCCGCTTTGAGGCCGGTCGCTGCCTGAACGGCGGGGAACCGACGGGTTCAGAGCGCATTCAAGGGCGAACCGCCAGACCCTGGCGAAATCCCGAGGAGTTTCAAGAATGTCCTTTGCAACCATTTTTGCGCGCGCGCTGATCCCGGCCGCCGTGGTCATGGCGCCGGTGGCGGCGCCGGCCGCGTCGCAGGCCGATCTCGCCAAGGTGCAAACGCATCTGCAAGCGGTCAGCTCGATGACCGCTAATTTCACCCAGACCGATGCCAAGGGCCAGACCCTGGGCGGAACGCTTCAGCTCAAGCGGCCGGGGCGGATCCGGTTCGAATATGGCCGCGGAGTGGACGTGCTCGTGGTCGCGGACGGCAAGAATTTGACCTTCGTCGACTATCAGGTTGGCCAGAAGTCGAGCTGGGCGCTCAACAAGACGCCGCTTGGAATTCTGCTCGCGCAGGATCCGGACCTCAAGCGAATCGCCCGGGTCGTCGATGACAAGAACCCGCAGATCCTGGTCGTCAGGGCGCAGGACCCGTACCACAAGGAATATGGCACGTTGATCCTCGCCTTCATCCGTGAGGCGTCCGCTCCTGGCGGGCTTCGGCTCTATGGCTGGACCGCCGTGGATGCCCAGGGCAAGCAAACCCAGGTCAGGCTGTCGAACCAGCGCTACAATGTCGCCGTCCCGGCGGGTGCTTTCACCTTCAAGGAACCGCAGAAGCGCTCCAGATAGAACCGTAGCAGATAGAAACGTGTTCATCACGGCGTCAGCAATACCGATGTAAAAAAGCGAGGATTGCCGGAATCGGCTAGGGGTTTCCCCCCTGTTACCCTTGCCCCGGCAATCCCTTGCGTGACGAACGCTTGGTCGGCCCTCGCTCCATGCCCCCGGAGCGGGGGCCTTTTTCTTATTGGCAAGGACGGGGTAAGCGGCACCGGTGACCAAGCGCCTGAAGATCGTTTCCTGGAACATCAACTCGGTCCGCGCCCGGACGGCGCTGGTCGAGCGCCTGCTCGACGAGCATCAGCCCGATGTCCTCTGTTTGCAGGAAACGAAGGTGGTCGACGGCACCTTCCCGTCAGACCTGTTCCGGAGCCGCGGCTATGTGCACATGGCGCTGAACGGGCAGAAAATGCACCACGGCGTAGCGATCCTCAGCCGATTGCCGCTGAATGATCCGGGGCGGCACGACTGGCAGGACAATGGCGAGGCTCGCCACGTCGGAGTGCGCCTGGAGTGCGGAATCCGGCTCGAGAACGTCTATGTGCCGGCAGGCGGCGACACGCCGGACAGAAACGTCAATCTCAAGTTCGGGCAGAAGCTGGATTTCATCGAGCGCATGACCCGCTGGTCGGACGGCTTGTGCGAACCGACGATCATCGTCGGCGACTTCAACGTCGCCCCGCTCGAGTGCGACGTGTGGAGCCACAAGGCGCTGCTCAACGTGGTCAGCCACACTCCGATCGAGGTCGAGGCGCTGGGCAGGCTCCAGCAGGCGCATGGCTGGATCGATATCGGCCGAAAGTTCACGCCCGCGCCGACACGCTGCTTCACCTGGTGGAGCTATCGCTCGCCCGACTGGACGAAGAACGACCGCGGCCGCCGGCTCGACCATATGTGGGCGTCGCCGGAGCTCGCCGGGCATCTGGCCGCGCACATTGTGCTCGAGCCGTGCAGGAATTGGGAGCGGCCATCCGACCACGTGCCGTTGATCTGCGAGCTCCACATTTGACCGAGCCGCCACAGCTCGCGGCGGCAATCGCGGCACTGAAGACCGGCCGGCCGGTCCGGATCGAAGGCAAGCGTCCATTGACTGTGCTGGCGGTGGAGACGGCGGATGAGGAGGTGCTGAAAGCCAGCGATCCCAAGATGCGCGCTCCACTGCTTATCAGCGGCTGGCGCGCGGCGGCCTTGTCGCTGACCAACAGACGCGACGCCGCCGACCCGGCCGAACCGGTCATGGTCCAGCGAAGCGGCTGGCTGGACGTGGGCGCGGCAAGGGCATTGGCCGATCCCGGGCGCGACGGCGAGCGGCCGCCGCTGGGGCCACTCGTCCCGATCCCGGTGCCCGATCCGCAAACCGCGCGAGCGGCGCTGAAGCTGGCGCGCCTGTCGGGCCTGCTCCCGGCGTCGTGGGTGGTTGGCCCCGTGGCCGGCGCCGTCGCCATCTCGGAGACGATTCTGGCGACGGCGGAGCCGAGCGTGAGCCTGATTGCCCGCGCCCGGCTGCCACTGGAGGACATGCCGGAGACACAGATCGCCGCATTCCGGTCGAGCGACGATGGCCAGGAGCATGTCGCACTCATCATCGGAGCGTTTGGGGGCAGTCCGCCACTCGTCCGCCTTCACAGCGAATGCCTTACAGGCGACGTGTTCGGATCGCTGAAATGCGATTGCGGGACGCAGCTGAAGGAAGCGCTCCGGCTGATCGCTGCTGCTGGCGGCGGAGTCCTGCTTTACCTTCGCCAGGAAGGGCGAGGGATCGGCCTTGCCAACAAATTGCGCGCCTATGCGCTTCAGGACCGCGGCTTCGATACCGTCGAGTCGAACCTTCGGCTCGGCTTTGCCGACGACGAACGCGAGTATCTCCATGCCTCGGCGATCCTTCGGGCGCTGGGCATTGCCGGGGTCCGGCTGCTCACCAACAATCCCGCCAAGGTCGAGGGACTGAGGAGCGCGGGCACGCAAATTGTCGAGCGGGTGGCACACCGAATGCCTGCAAACCCGCATAACGCCGACTATCTGGCGGCCAAGCGGGCCAAGAGCGGCCATCTCTTCTAATCTTCGAAGAGCGCAGTTCCGACCCTGACCGCGGTCGCTCCCAGCATCACCGCGGCGCGATAGTCTTGCGACATTCCCATACTGAGCCCCGGCACGCCATGTTCGGCAGCAATTTTGGCGAGCAGCGCGAAGAAAGGCGAGGGCTCCACCCCGAGCGGCGGGATGCACATCAGGCCGGCGAGCGGAAGCGGGGTAGCGCGAACCTGGGCGACCAGGGCACCGACCTCGGGGATCGGGCAGCCGCCCTTTTGCGGCTCGTTGCCGATATTCGCCTGCACGTAGACGCAAGGGGCACGGCCCGCTTTCTCCGCTTCGTTCGCGAGCGAATCGAGCAACGACGGCCGGTCGAGCGAGTGGATCACATCGAACAGCGCCACCGTATCGGCTGATTTGTTGGACTGAAGCCGCCCGACGCAGTGAAGCCGGACGCCGGGGTGGCGGGCAAGGATCGGCGGCCATTTCGATTGCGCCTCCTGGACCCGGCTCTCTGCGAAGTCGCGCTGGCCAGCGGCGATCAGCGCTTCGATTGCCTCCGGGTTTCTGGTCTTGCTGACCGCAATCAGGGTCACGTCCCCAAGCTCGCGCCGGGCCACCTTCGCCGCGCCCTTTATGCCGCCGAGGATTTGCTGCCGGCGCTGTTCGGCGCTGCTCATGGCTCCGGCTATAGGAAGTACGATGGAGCGCCGCCAGTATCCTGTCCCGCGCCAGTGGCTGGTCGCCGACGAACGGCTCGGCGATCAGTTGTGGAGCGCTGTCCGGCATCTGCCGCGCGGAAGCGGAGTGCTCGTCCTCTATCGCGGGCTACGCAGGGCCGAGCGGGCGCGGCTGATGTCGAGGATCCGCCGCATTGCCGCGCGGCGCGGGCTAATTGTCGCCGATGAGGCGGCCGGCGAGGCGGCGCGGGTTCACAATCTGCGTGAGTTACGCGATGCCGGGCTTGCTGGAGTGCCACTCCTGTTCCTGTCGCCGATCTTCGCGACCAGAGGCCACCCGCAGTGGCTGCCGCAACCGAGGATGCGGGCAGCGGCTCTAACGCGCCTTGCGGGCGTGCCGGTGATCGCGCTTGGCGGAATGGACGAAGAGCGGTTCAGGCAAATTGAGCGCCTGGGCTTTCACGGCTGGGCCGGGATCAGTTCGTGGATCAGAACTTGAAGGCGGTTCCGACGTAGACCGCCTGGCTGTCGACACGGTCGTCGCTGAGGGCGGACAGGCGGTCATGCTCGACCTTGTACCGAACGCCGCCGGTAACCGACAGGCGCCGGTTGAGCGCATAAGAGCCACCAAGGTCCACCGCATAATTGTCGGGATTGCGAAGGGCCGGTGCCGCGCGGCCTTCCGACCGGTCCGCGGAAACGGCGACCCGCCCGGTAAAGCGCGGCAGCGAGTAGCTGACGCCTAACGCGGCGCTCTCACGTGCATCGACCGGAGCGCCTTGCGCCTTCACCTTGCCGACGTCGCCGGAAACGGCGAATCGGCGCCAGCCGACGGCAACGCCGAGATTGTAGCTCACGGGAGCGAGCGCGCTGACGGGCGCAGAGCTATTGGCGGCGACCTGCTGCGGCGAACTGCCGCGAGCCCGAATCGCCACCCGCACCTGAGACGGCCGGCCCTTGGCTGCCGCGGGCGTGAACTTGAAGTCGCTACCCGAAGCCCCGCGCCCCGAGAAGGCTGCGGCAAGCCGGGGATCCGCGGATGCCGGAGTGAATCCGAAGTCGGGGCTAAGGCTTAGCGAGACGGCGGGCGGGCGCTTCTTCTCGTTGGCAGCGAACGCAGGCGACAGCAAAAGGCCGGCCGCGCCGAGCGCGATCGCCACTTTGACTGCAATGACACGACCGATTTTCACGTCGGTGAGTCTCCCTGTTCGCCAATTCATATAGGTTGGGGAAGCTGAAGGTTCCATGACCCGAATCGATTCGGGCGGAGTCTGTTGCACATGCACAACAAAGCCGGTTTCGATGGCGCGCTTGCGGCCTCGTCGGCAGCATCTATAACGCGGCTCGAAACCTTACAGCCGAGGATATCCGATGCCCCGCCTCAAGATTATTTTTGCCGTGCTGGCCGTTGCCGCGATGGCGTCCTCCGGGTGCGCCCGCAACCGCGATTTGCCGACTCAGGTCGCTCCGTCGAGAATGACGACGATCGGAGTGAACGGCTATCTGTGGCAGGCTGCGCTGGACACCGTCTCCTTCGCTCCGCTCCTCCAGGCAGATGCGAACAGCGGAGTGAT